>NZ_JBEOPU010000016.1:0-70752 GCF_040310405.1 Pseudomonas sp. E45-MNA-CIBAN-0222 | reverse complement strand
AAGAATCCGTTCTTATTTCCGGCATCCACGTATCGCCTACGCAGCATGATTTGGTGTATTTGATTGCCGGGTTAATACTGCTCAATTCGCGTAAAAACTCGGCAGCACAAAACTATGACTTCGATAAGAAGAAGACCAAGTACTTCGCATCCGGTGATACCTGTGCTTTCACCCTCACCAACGAGGTGCGCAGCTATTCCCAGTGGACGCTCACAGAACTGAAGGTCCGCAGGGTGGAGTTGTTTGAGCGATTGGCCAAGGCATGGCGCCTAGAGCAGAGCCTGGAGAAGTGGTGGAGTGAGGAATGACGAGGGTGTGCAGCATTCTGTGTAATTGGGCGAGGTTACTCCGCGTTAGCCGCTCTTCGTAGCGAATCGCAAAAGCTCGCTTCCCTTCGACACAGGTCCGTCTGCACAGCAATCTTAGACATCCGAAGCCTGCTAATGGCCGATTGCTACCGGAAACGATGAGCCGCAGCCGGTCGTAGATGTTTGAGCGCTTGGCTGGTTAGAGTTCGGCAAAATGGTAGCTTCCCCAAACTATCCAGGCTGTTCGGCATCACCCGCGTTATGTCTTAAGATAGTCGGCTGCCGAAAGAACCGTCATGGCTATAGCCATGAAGGGCTTTCATTCTTTACAGACAAGTGTGGTGAAGATGAATAAGCCTTTCATTTCGCTGTGCCCTGAGATTACTCGGGCACACGCGCTGATGCTGATGGACTGGTTGGATGATGAGCGTGTCACCTGCTACTTGAGCGATTCGCGTCATACCTCCCGCTTCATCGAGCAAGCCATTGATCGTACTCAATTACCGATCCTGACCCATCTGTTCAACCGAGGCGGCCGATTCTTCATGGCCTATGACCGGTATGACGCTCCGGTGGGTTTTGTCCGTCTCATCAAGACCAGCGCAAATTGCGAAATAGTCCTGGTCATCGGAGACAGCGACAAATGGGGCCGAAACCTTGGCGCCAGTACGATCCGCGAAGGCATGAAACTGGCTTTTCTCGACATGCGCGCCGAAAAGCTCATCGCCAAGGTCCACCCGGACAATGTGCGCTCGCTAAAAGCTTTTCTGCGCAGCGGCTTTCTGCTTGAGAGCGAAACGCCTGCATTGAAATCATTTTCTATGACTCTGGGGCGCTATCTCCAGCTCTTGCGCGAAGGTGACGTTGGCGACTCCACTAGGATTTACATCACTGAAATCGACAAAGCCAGGCTCGAGAGTCTGATTGCGATCGAGCAAGGCCCGGTCGTTGTTGAAATCGAACATGAGCTTGAACGAGCCATTATCGTCAAGCCGCAGCAGGTGACGTGTAATGTTGTCACGATGAACTCTAAGGCCTTGCTGCGGCTGGACGAGGAAGAGATCGAAGTGGCCTTGGTCTACCCGGAAGACGCAGACGCCAGCACCGGAAAGCATTCCGTGTGCTCCGACATCGGTGCTGCCATCCTGGGCTATCAGGAGGGGGACGTTATCGACTGGCGAATTTCTGATCGGGCCTGCCGGATTGCAATCAGGAAAGTGCTTTACCAGCCGGAGGCAGCGGGCCATTTCCACCTATGATCGTGCTTTTAGCTCGGTGTTCGTCCATCAGGAGCGAGGATCGCGCAAAGGACGAAGCCTCGCTTTCTGCAAAAGGCCGCGCCTTTAACAGTCTGTGCCAGGATTGACGCGGACTGCTGGCTGGCGGCGATTTTCAAGGTAGTTGTCGCGTGAGCGTGTCACGCTGCCTTTGATGTTTGCTGCAGTACCGCTTCCCGCTCAGGGTTCAGGCACACGATCGGTGCCAGTGACCAGTTCCTGATGTCGCCGCTCCAGCGCTCCGGGTACCGTGCGCGTGCCGCCTCGTACAGCTCGATACGCTTGCGCAGCAGCTCTTCCGCTTGGCCGGTATGTCGCTGCGCCGGGGTCACGAACTTCAGGGCGCTGTGGCGATGTTCATGGTTGTACCAGTCCACGAAGCGGTTCACCCAGCTCCTGGCCTGCTCCAGCGTGTCGAAGGGCCGCTCCGGCCACAGCGGGCAGTACTTCGCCGTGCGGAACAGGGCCTCGGCATAGGCGTTGTCATTGCTCACCCGCGGGCGGCTGAACGAGGGCATCACACCCAGGTTCTGCATGGCCGCCAGCATGGTCGAGCCCTTCATCGCGCTGCCGTTGTCCGAGTGCAGTACCAGCGGCTGGCCTGCCCGCTGTTCACGTAGGCAGGCCTGGCGTAGCAGCTGGGCGGCCTGCTCGGCGCTTTCACTTTCATACACCTCGTTGGCCACCAGCTTGCGGCTGTAGACGTCCTTGATCATGTACCAGTAGAAGTAACGGCCCTTGACCGTGGTCGGCAGCCAGGTGATGTCCCAGCACCACAGCTGGTTCGGGCCGTCGGCCACATGGGTCGTCAGCGCTCGTTTCACCGGTGGGCGACTGCGGCCGCGCGGATGCTGCTGTTCGGCTTCCTTCAGCACCCGGTAGAAGGTCGACTCCGAGGCCAGCCAGGTGCCCTGATCGGCCAGCCGCGCCACGATCTGCTGCGGCGGCAGGCTGGCAAACTCGGGCTGGTTGGCGGCCTCCAGCACGCGGCGGCGCTCTTGCGGACTCAGCTTGTTGGCCGGCTCAGCTCGTTGTGCCGAAGGACGCCGATCCTCCGGGCAGTGCTGCCAGCGCTGCAGGCTGCGCAACGACAGGCCCAGTTCGGCGCAGGCCTGCGCCCGCCGCGCTCCCGCCGCCACGGCTTCCTCGATCAACTGCAGGGTTTCACGGCGATCCGGGGCGCTGATCATTCGTCCTCGTCCTTCCCCCAGAGCGCCTCGGCTTTTTTTCGCAACACCAGCAGGGCCGCGGTTTCTGCCAGCGCCGCATCCTTGCGCCGCAGCTCACGCTCCAGCTGCTTGATGCGCTTCTTCGCGGCCTTTTCCTCTTCGCGCTCGCGCCGGGTCTTGCTTGGCTGAACCGAGCCGTTGGCCTGCTCGCAGGCTTCGCGCCAGGCCTTAATCTGCTCGACATACAGGCCTTTGCGCCGGCAGTACTCCGCCAGCTCGGCCGCATTGAGGCTGGCGCTTTCCAGCACCACCCGAAACTTGTCCTGGCTCGACCACTGGTCGGCCTGCTGTCCATCTCCCGGCACCACTGCTCCCGCTGCTCTGGCCTGTTTGCGCCAAGCATACAGGGTGGCATCGGTAATGCCTGTCGCTTCCACCAGCTCCGGCACCGTCCGGTTCAAGGGCGGCATCATTTGCCGCACCACCCACTCCCGATGCTCTATCGAATAACGCGCCACACGGCTCTCACTTCCGCCCACCGACCAAGACTCATCGAATCAACTCACACGACAACTATCCTGACGCGGCGGGCTGGCTAGAAAACATTGCATGAGCAAGCTGAGCATCAGGAGGCCGCGTGAATCGCCCTAGTCTACCTAAACACTTTTGAGCGGACGCTTTTGGCCGATAGACGCCAAATCCTTCCCTTATTTGGCTATGCGCTCCAGTTGCGGACTAACCATCCAAGCACATCTTTTCAATGCTCTTTTTCAATAAAATTTTGGGAAACGTAACGTCTCACCCCATCGCCTGCAAAAACCGCCCGACCCGCTCCAACACTTGCTCCGGTTGCTCGCGATGCGGTACGTGGCCGACGTCGGGCAGCAGTGCTTGTTCGACATGGCCTCCGGCGTGCTGGGCGATTAGTTGGGGGTGGCGTTCGGAGCCGAATTCGTCGTTGCCGCCATGGATGGCCAATGCCGGGCAGCGGACTTGGGGAAGGGCGTGGCTGAGGGTCCAGGAGGCGAAGTCGGGGGCGAGCCAGGTGTCGATCCAGGCGCTGAGCACCCAGTCGCTTCGGTCGCCATGGTAGCGACGCAGACGTTCGCGTTGTGCAGGGTCGGCGAACCAGGCTTTGGCTTGGCGTATGCCTTCCAGGGTGCGTGCTTCGACGAACGTGACCGCTGACATCGTGATCATCGCTTGGCAGGCTTCTGGATATTGCGCGGCGCAGTGCACCGCCATGCTGCCGCCGACGCTGTGACCGAGCACGACGAAACGCTCGATATCCAGATGTTTCAACACGCAGGCGAAGCCATGCGCGGCTTCATCTTCGACGAAGGTCGGCGCGGGCGGGGCGGTCAAGCGGTCGGAGCGGCCGAAGCCCAGCCGGTCATAGGCGACCACCGTTCGACCGGTTGCCTGGGCGAGGGCGGATGGGAAGTCTTTCCATTGTTCGATACAGCCGAGCGACTCGTGCAGCAGCAGGATCGGCGCACAGTTCGGGCGCAGCGCGCCGGCCTCAGGGAACCAGCTGCGGACGAACATCTGCCCATGCGTGCTCTGTATCCATAGGTCGGTCGAGTCGTTGCCGAGCGTTGCACTGCTGGTCATTGAGGCTTTTCCTGAGCGATGCGGACTTGCATAGCAGTACTGTTCTTTTACGTAAACGTCAACATGCAGTAACGGATGTATCAGCAGCGCTTTGCTGCCTGCGGGAGGGGCAAAGGCAGTCGAAAGCCCGCATTGATGTGCTGCATAAGGCGCGGGCGTTCTGCGGGCAGATTGGCGCAGAGTCGGGTTGGACCGCGGCGGCTAGACCGCCACGGTGGCGCGCGTCAGCTCAGATAACGCTGGAACCAGGCGATGGTGCGCTGCCAGGCCAGTTCCGCTGCCTGCTCGTCGTAGCGCGGGGTGCTGTCGTTGTGAAAGCCATGGTGGGTGCCGGGGTAGATGTAGGCCTCGTAGTGCTTGCCGGCCGCCTTGAGTGCGGCTTCATAGGCGGGCCAGGTTTCATTGACGCGCTCGTCGTGCTCGGCGAACTGGAACAGCAACGGTGCCTGAATCTTTTCAACATCCGCCGGATTGGCCTGACGACCATAGAACGGCACTGCCGCCGCCAGTTCCGGGTATGCCACCGCGGCGGCATTGGCCACGCCACCGCCATAGCAGAAGCCGGTGATGCCGATCTTTTCGGTTGTGGCCTCATGTGCCATCAGCCATTCGATGGCGGCGAAGAAGTCGTTCATCAGTTTCTGCGGGTCGACTGCGGCCTGCAGTTCACGGCCCTTGTCGTCGTTGCCGGGATAGCCACCGACCGAACTCAGCCCGTCTGGTGCCAGGGCGATAAAACCGGCCTTGGCCACGCGCCGTGCGACGTCTTCGATATAGGGGTTGAGGCCGCGGTTCTCGTGGGCGACGACAATGCCTGCGACCTTGCCCTCGACCTTCGCCGGGCGGACCAGGTAGGCACGTACCTCTCCGTGGCCGTTGGGCGATGGGTAAGTGGTGTATTCGGCGACGATTTGCGGATCGGTGAAGGCGACTTGCTGGGCCAGCGCGTAATTGGGCGTGAGGGCATCGAGCACCGCCACGGCAGTCATGCCGCACAGGGTGAAGGCGGCGGCGCGGTCGAGAAATTCCCGGCGGCTGAGCTTGCCGTGGACGTAGAAATCGTAGAGTTCGAGCAGTTCGGGGGCGAAGTCTTTTGCTGTAAGACGTTCCATCTGCGGCTCCGTCGAGTATCGAAAGCAGTGCTGGATGATTGCGCTGGCAGCGGGTCAGCAACCAGTGTAGTCAGCCAGGTCGGAGCTGCCGTGGTCGCTGACGAACCTTACTGCGCTCAGCGCGGCGGCCGTGGGCTGGGTGGCTCGACGGGTGTCAGTTGGCCGTCCTTGCCCAGGTGCAGGCGCATGAAGTCTTCGGCGAGCAACAGTTGGCCGGAGTAGAGCGCGTTGGCTTCGGCGCGCAGGTCGTCGATCGAATGGCCACGGCCGGCATTCTTCTGATAGCGCGCGCTGAAGTGGGTCAACACCAGATTCGGCAGGCCGACCGTTTGCGCAAAGCGCGCCACCGATGCCGCGGTGCTGTGGCCAAAGTCGTTGCGTGCGTCGTTGGCTACCGCTTCGGTGTAGGTCGCCTCGTGCACCAGCAACTGGGCGCCGCGGCAGGCGTCGGCAAGCAGTTCGGGACGATCATTGTCGCCGCCGATGACGATGCGTTGCGGCGTGCGGCTGAAGCTCAGGTAATCGTCGCTGCGCAGCAGGCGGCCTTCGTGCTCGACATCGAAGCCGCGCGCCAGTTGGCCCCATAGTGGTCCGCGGGGCACGCCGTCGCGTTCGAGGCGGTCGATGTCCAGGCGCGGATCAGGCCGGGCCTCGGTGAAGCTGTAGCCATAGCAGGGCACACGGTGGGAAAGGGCGGTGGCCGCGATGCGCATGTTCGGGGTGCGCCATTCGTCCAGCGACTCGACGGCGTGAAAAACCAGATCGTAGCCGAGCCAGTTCTGGCTCATCTCCAGCGTCGCGCGTACCCAGGTTTCGATGCCCTGCGGCGCGATGATCGTCAGTGCGGCCTTGCGCCCCATCATCCCGGCGCTGGCGAGCAGACCGGGCAGGCCATAGCAGTGGTCGCCATGTACATGGGTGATGCAGATAGCGCGCAGGTCGTGCAGCGACAGCGGTGTGCGCAGCAGCCGGTGCTGGGTGCCTTCGCCGCAGTCGATCAGGTACCAGCTCTTGCCGGTGTCTTCGAGCAACGCCAGAGCGGTGACATTACGGCCCCGTGTGGGCGTGCCGGATGAGGTGCCGAGAAATAACAGATCCACGCCGCTGTTCCTTTCTGCAGTTCAGATGATCACGACTGGTCGGGCGTTGCCGGCGCGGTCGCAATTGCGTTTTCTCCCGACATATCCCCTCACAGTTGTGCCTGTTTCATGGAGCCGGGTAAAGGTTGCTGAAAGCTTGGTTTCGTAGCCTCCGGGCTTAGCTGTTTCAGCTGGATAAAAATAATGAGGAGATAAGCTGTGTTGACCCTGATTGGTCTGTTGACCATTTGCAGCCTGGTTGTGTTGTTGCTCGTCGGGCGCATGGCGCCCATTCTGCCGCTGATCCTGGTGCCCCTGGCAGGCGCATTGCTCGCTGGTTTCGGGCTGGAGGCCATTACCGGGTTCTTCACCGATGGCCTGGGCAAGGTGATCTCCATCGCCACCATGTTCGTCTTCGCCATCACCTTCTTTGGTGTTCTGCAGGATACCGGGTTGTTCCGCCCCATTATCGGAACAATGGTGAAGCTGACTCGCGGCAATGTCGTTGCCGTTACGGTGGCCACCGCCGTGATCGGTATGTTGGCGCACCTAGATGGCGCCGGTGCGACTACTTTTCTGCTGACGATTCCGGCCTTGCTGCCGCTTTATCGACAGCTGCGCATGAGCCCTTACCTGATGTTGCTGTTGCTGGCCCTCGGTGCCGGCATCTTCAACATGGTGCCCTGGGCGGGGCCGCTCGGCCGTGCGGCGGCGGTCACGGGTATCGAAGTCACCGAGCTGTGGCGTCCGTTGATCGCCATTCAGGGCGTCGGCGTGGTGCTGTTGGTGGCGCTGGCGGCGTTGCTGGGCTGGCGTGAGCAGCGACGCATCGCATCAGGCGTCGGTGGTGCCGATGCCGGTGTACTGGTCGAAAGCCACCACAATCTCCACGAGCCCACCGAAGAAGAGCGCGCGCTGGAGCGCCCAGGGCGACTCTGGGTCAATGGTGGGCTGTTCCTGCTGGTCTTGATCTCGCTGTTCGCCGGCGTGCTGCCGGCCGGCTACATCTTCATGATCGGGCTGTCGTTGGTGTTGCTGGTCAACTACCCCGGCGGCAAGGCCCAGATGCAACGCATCGCCGCCCATGCACCGGCTGCGCTGAGTATGGGCATGATCATTCTGGCGGCCGGCTCGATGCTGGGTATTTTCACCGGCACGGGCATGCTGACGTCCATTGCGCAGGATCTGGTTCAGGTGTTGCCAGCCTCGATGGTGCCCAATCTGCACATCATCCTCGGCGTGTTCGGTCTGCCGATGGAGCTGATGTTGAGCACCGATGCCTATTACTTCGGCCTGCTGCCGGTAACGCTGGAAGTGGTGGCGAACCATGGTGTCGAGCCGGCGAGCGTTGTTTATGCCATGACCATCGGCAACATCATCGGGACGTTCATCAGCCCCTTCTCGCCAGCGCTCTGGCTTGCGCTCGGGCTGGCCGGTCTCGACCTGGGCCGGCACATCCGCTATTCGCTGTGGTGGATGTGGGGCTTTTCCCTGGTGTTGTTCTTCGTTGCCTGGGCGCTCGGCTTGTTCTGAAACCTGCATGATCGTGGCAGGCTCGGCGCGTTCGAAAACGATCATTCGAAGGCGCCGAGCAGGCAACCGCGCTGGCAACGGGTTGGGCAGCGCGGCTTTACAGATACTTGAGCCAGGTGATGTCCCGGCGGCGGGCCTTGAGTTCGGCGAACCAGCGCACCGCCGGGAACAGCACGACTGCCAGCGCCACGGTGCACAGCCACAGCGGCCAGACTGCGTCGAAGCCGAAGTGATTGCCGCGGTTCAGACCCCAGATCGCCACGGCGGCGATGTAGAGCAGCTTCAGCACGTACAGGTGCAGCAGGTAGAAGAACATCGGTGCGGCACCGAATACGGTCAGCGGTCGCAGCCAGGCGCGGCCCTGCTTGCGTTCGAAATAACGCAGAAGCAGCAGGCCGCAACCCAGCGTCAGACACAGGAACAGCAGGGACGGCGGGTATTTGGTGACGTTGAGCAGGCTCATCAGCGTACGCAGGCCGTCCTCGCCGACGACCCAGGGCTGCTCGCCGTAGCTGTTGATCAGCCGCAGCAGAACGAAGGTGAGCAGGGCGCCTTGAGCCCAACCGCCCAGGTAGCGCTGGCGTCGCTCCGGGTCGGCATTTCGGCCGAAGCAGGGGCCGGCGGCATAGCCTAGGGCGATCACGCCGATCCACGGCAGCAGCGGATAGGAGGTGCGCAGCCGCAGGTTTTCCGAAACCTCGAGCCAGCCGCGGTCGTGCAGGATCGCCCATGGCACGTGAAGCGCGGAGTCTGCTGCGAACTGCAGCGGATCGAGCAGGTTATGCCCGCCAATGATCACCAGCCCCAGCACGACCAGCGCAGGGCGCGGCAGCCATAGCAGTGCCGAGAGCGCGAGCATGCTCAGGCCGATGGCCCAGATCACTTGCAGATAGATCACCTGCGGCGGGAACTGGAACGTCCAGGCGAAGTTGACCAGGGTGAATTCGAGCGCCACCAGGAACAGCCCGCGTTTGAGCAGAAAGCTCGACACTGCACGGCGGTCCTGGTGCTTTTCGCCATAAAGGAAGGCCGACAGGCCGGTCAAAAAGATGAACACCGGCGCGCAGAGGTGCGCCAGGGTGCGGCTGAAGAACAGCGCCGGCTCGGTGACCGCCACATCCATCGGGTCGGGCACCTGCATATGTAGCAGAAAGGTCTCACGGACATGGTCGAGCAGCATGAACAGGATCACCAGGCCGCGCAGTGCATCAATGGATTGCAGGCGCGCCGAGGCTGGCGAGGTCAGGTCAGGGGAGGGCATGGATGGCTCACAACGGGATGATCGCAATGCGGGCGCAGAAGCGCTGCGCCCGCCAGAAGGTGCGATACGTTATAACAAAGACGCCGCCTCTCCAAATGCGAATCAACCACAATGCCGCTACTGACCTGCAAACGGCAGATTGCGATCAGATTATTCGCAGTTAACCATCCACGACACGCCGAAGCGGTCGGTGAGCATGCCGAAACGCTCGGCCCAGAATGTCTTCTCCAGCGGCATGACCACCGTGCCGCCCTCGGCCAGTGCAGCGAAGAGCTTTTCGCTTTCGTCCACGCTGGTCGGGTGCAGAGAAACCGAACATCCCTTGATGCCTTCGTACGGCCCGCCGCCGCAGGTGTCGCCGGGCAAGGTGTCGGAGGCCATCAGCACGCCGTCACCCAGGTCGAGGCAGGCATGCATGATCCGCTCGCGGTACTCGGCGGGAAACTGCTCGGCATCCGGTGCCTGGGCAAATGTCATCATCTCCAGCGTGCCGCCCAGCACATCTTTGTAGAAGGTGAACGCCTCGCGGGTGGTGCCGTCGAGGGTGAGGTAGGTGGTGATCTTCATTGCTTGCTCCTTGCGGTCATTGATTGAGTTGTGCGCGCAGGCGGTCTTCCTGCTCGCGCAGTTCGGGGGTGAACTCGGCGCCGAAGTCTTCCGCTTCGAATATCTGGCGAATCTCGATTTCCGCATCGCCGATGGCCTGTTGCGGGCAGCGCTTGATCCAGTCGACGGCCTCCTGCAGCGACGCGGTCTGGAACAGCCAGTAGCCGGCGATCAGCTCGCGGGTTTCGGCGAACGGGCCATCGGTGACGCTGCACTGGCCGCCGCTGAAACGAACCCGTGCGCCCTTGTCGCTGGGGTGCAGGCCCTCGCCGCCGAGCAGTACGCCGGCATTGGCCAGTTCTTCGTTGTAGCGGCCCATCGCCGTGAGAACGTCCTCGCTGGGCATCTCGCCAGCTTCGGTTTGCGGGGTGGCCTTGATCATCACCATGAAACGCATCGGTGGACTCCTTCAGTGGAATGGAAAGAGCCTAGACGGGCATACGGCAATTTCCGCCGGCTCCGATCATTGGTCGAACGGGCGCGGAAGGAATCGACAGGTCTTTGAGAATTCTTTGCTCAGGGCAGTGGATAGGTCAGCAGAAGCAGATGCAGGCTGTTGACCGCACCGTGCAGAAACACCGCGACCCACAGGCGGTCACCGGAGTAATGGAAGGCCAGGCCGTAGCCCAGACCTGCCAGCGTGGCGAGCCCGGCGAAACCGAAGCCGGCCGGCAGGTGCGCGGCGCCGAACACGGCAGTCGCCAGGCCGATGCCGATGGCCGCACCGAAGCGGCGGACCAGCTCGCTCTGCAGCAGGCCGCGAAAAATCAGCTCTTCGGCCAGGCAGGTGATGCCCAGGTTGACCAGCAGCCAGGGCAGGAACAGCGCCGGCCATTTCGGTTGCCAGCCCAGCACGCCAGAGGCCAGTGCCAGCAGGGGGACGAGAATCAGGCAAGCACCTGACGCAAGCAGGGGAGTCTGATCGAGCGCCAATCCATTCGTGGCTGGCCCAGCCACCAGGCCAGCAGCAGTGCCGCGACCATCGCCTTGTCCGGGCTGATGCGCAGCTGCCAGGGCAATGCCCCGCCCAGATCCTGCGGTGCTCCGAGTGGCAGCGGGGTAAAGCCTGGCAGCAGGTGCGCGGCGAGTAGCAGGGCTCCGAGCAGCGCACCAAATAGCCACAGCGGGCGGGGCAAGCGGGGCTGAGCGATAAGCCAGCCAGCGAATAGCAGAACGGACAGCGCGCCCATCGGCTCGATCATGCCGAGGGCAAGGCCGAGCAGCAGCGTGATTGCGGGAATGCAGCAGTGCAGCGCGCGGCTCACGTTACTGCAGCCGGTAATGCGCGAGCTCCTTGGGCGTCAGTACGCGCATGCGCCTTGGCTCGATCAGCTGCATGTCGTCGGCCAACCGCGTATTCACGCCCATGTCCCGAAAATAAATGCGTGGTGTGCGGTGTGGTCGCTGGGCAATCGACAGCGCTGACTCTCCGCTGGCGATATGCGGCCGGTGCAGGCCAACATGGCCACGCACGGTGCGCTGTCGCCCCGCCGCCAGCAAATAGATGCAGCTGCCCTGGCAGACCGCAGCGGCAGGCACCAGGGCATCGAAACCGGTCTCGCGCAGCAGATAGCCCATGCGCATGGCTTCCGCGGCGCTACCACCAATGTTGTCGAGGATCAGCAGCTTGCGCGCATGTTTGCCAGGGTGAGCCGTGATGCCCTTGAGCAGTGCCTCGTAGTCACCCGGCGCGATCTGCTCGGTGACCCGGGCTACCAGCACCAGCCCCTGGTCTTCGTGCTCCAGCGGCAGCACTTCAACCTTGGCGTGAGCGGTGCAGGCGAACAGCGCCAGTGCGCAAAGGGTGACGAGGCGGTGCATTGGGCGGAAGGTCCTGTACTGAGAGGTGGCGAAGATACCCGCAGCGCCGGCTTTCGCCTACTGCGACCTTCGCCCCTCGCTCGGGCCTGGATAGCGTGTCAGCGTGCGGCGTCTTCGGCGGACAATGCGCGAATCATCGCCGTCGTCAGATACAGCCGCGGCGCGATGCTCGACAGCTCGATGTACTCGTCTTCCGAGTGCAGCCCGGCACCGACCACGCCCATGGTTTCCAGCACGGCCGGCTTGTCGCTGTCCGGCACGTAGGCGTAACCGGCATCTGTGCCGAAGCGCATGGCGATCGGCTCGATACGCTGGTCGATCTCGCCGTACAGACGCTGCGCGGTCTCGGCCAGGCGCTCCGATGCGGGATTCTTCGCCAGCGGTGGGCGGCCCTTGTCGACGCGCAGCTCGACGCGTGTATCGTCGATCAGCTTGTTCCCGATGATCTTCTGCGCATCGGCGAGCACGCGTTCGGTCTCGCTGATGTCGGAGTAGCGCATGTCCGCTTCGGCGGTCGCCTTGTTCGGGATGATGTTGCGCTTCTCACCGCCGGCGATCATGGTCCAGCTGACCGTGGTGCCCTTGTCCGGGTCGCCCAGTTCCTTGAGCTGCACCAGCTGGTGCGCCAGTTCCAGCACGGCGTTGCGACCGTCCTCCGGTGCGGAGCCGGCATGGGAGGATTTGCCCTTCACCTCCAGCATCACCGCATTGATGCCATTGGTGGCGGTGGTCACCGCATCGCTGTCCGGCGGCTCGTAGGAGAAGACGTAGTCATGCTTGCGGGCCAGCTCGGCGATGATCTTCTTCGAGCCGGCCGAGCCCATTTCCTCATCCGGGTTGAACAGCACCGTGATCGTGCCGTAGTCGTCGAACTGCTGCGCCTTGAGCAGCTCCAGCGCATGCAGAATCATCGCCACGCCACCCTTGGCATCGGCCACACCGGGGCCGTAGGCGCGCTGCTCGTCCATGCGAAACGGGCGCTCAGCGGCGGTGCCTTCGGCGAACACCGTGTCGTAATGCACCATCAGCAGGAAGTCCTTGCTGCCAGTGCCTTTTAGGGTGCCGACGATGTTGTCGCCGGCCGATGGCGTGGCCGGGCTGGTGCTGACCTGCGCCCCAAGCGCTTGCAAGCGTTCGATCAGCATTTTGCTGACCGTTGCCAGGCCCTCGGCCTGGCCGGTGCCGGTATCCACCGCCACCAGCTGTTTCACGGTTTCGATATAGGCGCTCTGTTCGGCCTTGGCCTGCTCAAGCAACTCGGCGGGTTTGATTTCGGCAGCGATGGCAGACAGTGAAGACAGGCAAAGCGCGACTGCAGCTGCAATCGGGGCGACGGCGCGTACGTGCATCGGAATAACCTCTGATCGCGGGGGTGATGAGCTTGAGAGCGCCGCCAAGCCCGCAACGTTCCGAAGCATCGCTGCACAGGTCGCAGCCGCGCAGAGAATGCTAATGTCTGTCTTTTCCACTTGCCGGAGAACTCCAGGTGTCCCTGACCACGCCCTATGACCCGCAGAACATCTTCGCCCAGATCATTCGCGGCGATGCGCCCTGCTACAAACTCTACGAGGATGACGACGTACTGGCCTTCCTCGATCTGTTCCCGCAGTCCTTCGGCCACACGCTGGTGATTCCCAAGCGCTCGGCGGCCTGCAACATCCTCGATGTGGATACCGACGCGCTGGCCAAGGTCATGGCCGTGGTGCAGAAGCTCACCCGCGTGATCGTCGACGAGCTGCAGCCGGATGGTGTGCAGGTCGCGCAGTTCAATGGTGCGCCGGCGGGGCAGACGGTGTTCCACATCCATGTGCATATCGTGCCGCGCTACTCGGGCGAGGGGCTTGGCATTCATGCCGCCGGCAAGGCTGATCCGGCCGAGCTGGAAGAGCTTCAGGCGCGCTTGCAGCAGCGTATCGCCGCGCAGGCCTGAGCCAGGCTGCGATGTCGTGGCGGGGTCAAGCCCGCTGCGACCATCGCAGCAACCAACAGGCACCAAAGTACAATTCGTGCCCGGCAGGGGGCTTCGTACCCTGCGGGCATGATGCTTTCATTGCCCTTCCTCACCCCGTTCATTCTGCGCACTCGCCGAGCGCTGCTGGCGTTTGTGCTGCTGCCCCTGTGGGTGCAGGCGCAGGAGCTGCCGGTGCTGACCCTCAGCGTGCTGCAGTTCGGCACGCCGCACTGGGAGCTCGAGCATCTCAAGCGCCGGGGACTGGACCGTGCCAACGGCTTCGAGCTGAAGGTGCGGCTGGTGGCCGATGTGCCGGCCTCGCGGCTGGCATTGACCAGCGGCAGTGTCGACGGCGCGGTGAGCGATCTGCTCTGGGCGCAGGCGCGTTACCAGGCCGGCACGGCCTATCGCTATGTACCCTTTTCCTCGCAGATCGGCGAAGTGCTGGTGCCGGAAGGCAGCGCCATCCGCACGCTGGCCGACCTGCGCGGCAAGCGCATCGGCGTCGCTGGCGGGCCGGACGGGCTGGGCTGGCAGTTGCTGCAGCATGCCGCGGCCCAGGCCGGTATCGATCTGGCCAAACAGGCGACTGTTCAGTACGCCGCACCGCCCCTGCTCAGCCAGGCGCTGCGCCGCGGTCAGGTCGATACGCTGCTGACCTTCTGGCATTTCTCCGCGCGCATGCGTGGCGAGGGTGGCGTGCAGGTGGCGTTCAGTCTCGATGATCTGCTCCGATCATTGGAGCTTGATCCCCACCTGCCGGTGCTCGGCTATCTGTTCCCCGAATCCTGGGCCGTCGAGCATGAGGCGCTGCTGCAGCGCTTCGCCACGGCGTTGGGCCAGACCAAGCACGAACTTGCCAGCGAGCCGGCGCACTGGCAGGCGCTGCGGCCGCTGATGCGTGCCGACGAGGATGGCGTGTTCGCCGCGCTGCGTGACAGTTTCCTCGCCGGCATCCCGCAGCCGCTGGATGAGCCGCGTATCGCCGACCTGCAGCGGCTGCTGGCCCTCACCGGCGCCGATCCGGCGAAACTGATGCCGGCCGCGTCGTTCCAGAGCACGCCATGAACGGCTCGCGCTGGGCCTGCTGGATCGCCCTGCCATGCGCGGTGGCACTCTGGACGCTGATTGCGCTGGTCGTGCAGACGCCGCTGCTGCCCACTCCGGCCGCCGTGTTCGACACCTTCTGGCAGGCCACGCAGAGCGGTGAGCTGCCCGAGCACCTGCTGGTTACCCTGCGCCGCGTGCTGTTTGCGTTCGTGCTGGCGATGGCGCTGGGCACGCTGCTTGGCGTATGGATGGGCCGCTCGCGGCTGGCCAATGCCGTGCTCGATCCGCTGCTGGTGCTGTTTCTCAACCTGCCGGCGCTGGTCACCATCATCCTGCTCTATGTCTGGTTCGGCCTGGTGGAAGCCGCGGCGGTGTTGGCGGTGGTGATCAACAAGGTGCCGAACGTGGCCGTCACCGTGCGCGAGGGCGCCCGCAGTATCGATCCCAAGCTGGAACAGATGGCCCTGGTCTACCGCTTCACCCGCTGGCAGCGGATCAGGCATGTCTGGCTGCCGCAGCTGTTTCCCTACCTGATGGCCGCCACCCGCGGCGGCCTGGCGCTGATCTGGAAGATCGTCCTGGTGGTCGAGCTGCTCGGGCGTTCGGATGGCATCGGCTTTCAGCTGCACATGGCCTTTCAGGTATTCGACGTGGCGAGCATCCTCGCCTACAGCCTGGCGTTCATCGCCGTGGTCCAGCTGATCGAGCTGGCGCTGTTGCAGCCGCTGGAGCGTCGCGCATCGTCCTGGCGCGAAGCGGGTGTGCGGCATGCTTGAGCTGCGCCTGGATGGCCGTCATCCCGTGCTGGGTGTGATCGATGCGCAGGTGCGCGAGGGCGACCGCATCTGCCTGCTCGGGCCGTCCGGTGCCGGCAAGACCACGCTGCTCAACGGCATCGCCGGGCTCGATCCGCAGCTGCGGCCGATGGTCGAGCAGCGCCCCGGCTTGCGCGTCGGCTATCTGTTTCAGGAGCATCGCCTGCTGCCCTGGCGCACGGTGCGACAGAACCTGGCGCTGGTCGGCGCGGACGCGGCGGATATCGAGCGGCTGCTGGCCGAGGTCGGGCTGAGTGGTGCGGCTGACAGCCTGCCGGATCAGCTCTCGCTGGGCATGGCGCGCAGGGCCGCACTGGCGCGCTGCCTGGCGATCGAGCCGGATCTGTTGCTACTCGACGAACCCTTCGCCTCGCTGGATGCCGAGCGCGCCGCCGAGCTGCGCGGCCTGATCGCCCGCCTGCTGGATCAGCACCCGGACATGGCGATGATCTGCGTGACCCACGATCCGCGCGATGCCGACGATCTGGCCAATCGCCTGTGGTACCTGAGCGGCGCCCCGGCGACATTGCGCAGCGATGAGCCGCCCGGCAGCGCCGTCAACCTCAGCCAACTGAGCGAGCGTCAGCGCAGCGCCTGAGCGGCTTTCAACCGGTCAGCAGCTGCGTCAGCGCATGCAGCGCCAGGCCGACCAGCCCGCCAACCAACGTGCCGTTGATGCGGATGTACTGCAGGTCCTTGCCGACGCTCTGTTCCAGCTGCTCGACCAGCTCGCGGCTTTCCCAGTTCTCCACGCGCTGGGCGATATAGGCGCCTATCTGCCCGCGATAGCGCTCCAGCAGGCTGGGCGCGGCGGCCAGCAGTTGCTCGTTGATCCAGTTGCGCATGGAATCGTCCGCCGCCAGGCCGTCACCGAGGCCGCGGCAGAGGCTGACGATGCGTCGGCCGATGCGTGAATCGTCGCTGGCCAGGTCGCTTTCCAGCCAGGCCGTGAGTTCCTGCCAGAGATTGTCGAAATAGGCGCTGGTGGCAGGGTGCTCGAGGAGTTGCGCGACGATGCGCTCGACCTCCAGGGCGTATTGCGGGTCCTGCTCCAGGCGCTCGATGTATTCACTGACGTGCTCGTCGAAGCGCTGGCGGATCAGGTGTTCGGGGTCGGCGGCGATCTCGGCGATCAGCGCGGACAGGCCGTCGACGAACTTGTTTGCCGACCAGCCGCTCACCGGCCGGCTCAGGCCGAGGTAGCGCAAGGTGCGGATTTCCCGGCTGATGGCATCGGCGACCAGCGCGCGGGTTTCTTTGTCCTGCATGATCGAATCGAGGCGGATCAGCAGCTCGTCGAGCATCGCCTGATGCCGGCCCTGGCTGGTCAGCACACGCAAAGCCTGGGCCAGCGGGGCGGAGAGGTCGAACTTGCGCAGCCGAGTGGTCACCTTGGCTTCGACGAAGGCACGCACGCGTTCGTCATGCAGCGCGGCGATGCCGAAATGTGCAACGCCGGTGAGCCGGCGGCCGACCGCTTCGGCGTTGCTCGGATGACGCAACCAGCCGGCCAGGCGCGAGGCGATGTCGAGTTCCTGCAGCTTGGCCAGCACCAGCGGCGTGGCGAGGAAATGCGTGGTGATGAAGCTGGACAGGTTCTGCCCGATGCGCGCCTTGCTGCGCGGGATGATCGCCGTGTGCGGGATCGGCAGGCCCAGCGGGTGGCGGAACAATGCGGTGACGGCGAACCAGTCGGCGATCGCGCCGATCATGGCGGCTTCGGCGAACGAGGCGACGTAGCCCCAGGCCGGGTGGCTGGCTTCGAAGCGTGTCGCGACGATGTAGAGCAGGGCGGCCAGTAGCAACAGAAGGCCGGCGACCAGCTTCATGCGCGAAACCGGTGACTGCCAGGCGCTGATCAAGGAGCGCATGCAGGTCCTCGTCGTTGATGGTGGGCGAATTGAGTGTCTACCGGGGTAGACAGCGAAGCAACGCCATGAGGTCAGCGTTTGTATAAAAAGCTGTAGGTCGGGGTGAAGTCCACCATGGGCGTTGCGGTGTTTTGGTTCACGCCCCTGTGGTGTCGCGGCGTTGTGGTGGGCTGAAGCCCACCCTACGGACCGAACGTAGATCGATGAGGGGCAAGCTCACAGGAGAGGCTTTTGCTCTGTAGGGTGGGCTTTAGCCCACCGACGGTGTTACGCCCCCGTGGCGGGCTGAAGCCCACCCTACGGGTTGCTCCGAAGCCGTAGGGTGGTTGTCGCGTTCTACATCCAGCGGGAGGTCACTGGATCAGACCTCGTCTTCTTCCTCGCGAATCAGCACGTACTCGCCTTCGGCATCGTTCAGGCAATCCCAGACGTAGAACATCGAGACTTTGCCCGGGCCTTCGGTCACGGCGGCGTAGTCGCCGGGTACGGCGGTGAAGTAGACGCCGGAATCGGGCGCAGCCTGACAGGCGATGCGGCCGGTGACGAAGGCTTCAGGCGAGGTGCCGTCGAAGTAGTCGTCACGGTCCGTGGCATCCCATTCGGCGGGCGGCTGGAAAGGCCCCGAAATGATGATGCGTGCGTCTCCAAGGTCCTGCTCTTCCGCTTCCTCGTCATATTCGTCGGGGCGGTACAGGGTGCATTCCAGGGCGTCCGGGTTTTCGAGAATGGCCGCGCGGGATTGTGGGGTAAGTGTCTGCATGGAATCTCCGACTGCGGTTGTGTGAGTGGGCAGTGTGGTGGAGCTGAACGGGCAGCGCAATCGGTTGGATGGTCGCGCTTGTTCCTGCGCAAGTGGGCGGGCCGTAGAAAGCCCATTTCGGCGGCTTCGAGTTGTAGCGACAACCTTCGGACCGCCGGCACGTCGCGCCACGAACGCGGCGCCGTTTGGCGCCTCCAATCGTTATCAGCCACACATCGCAATAGGCGAGGCAACCATGAAACCGGACGAGCAGCTAGCAGGCGATGAGCCTGATGTGACCATGACCGACGCGGGCGAGAAGGAGCCTGGTGAAGATCCGGACTTCGACGAAGATCCTTCGCGCCTTGACGATCCCGATGAGCCAGAAGTGCTGCCAGACGATCCGGACATCCAGGGCGACGACGGCTCCAGCCAGCCTGAATAGCTCCTTACCTATCTCAGTCCCGCTATTGGCGGGTTTTCCGAAGCAGAGGAATATCCATGAACATCTATCAGGTCAGGCCTACCGAAATGGGCTGGGAGCTGGAAGACCAGCAATCGCAGGAAACCGTGTTGCGTACCCTCACCAAGGACGAGATGTATAGCGCCCTGGACGCCTTCATGGAGGGCCGCACGGCATCGGTCGAAGTCATCGGGCGCGACGGTGAGCTGGAAGAAGAGCGGCCCTATCCAGGCAGCCATCACCTGTAGCGGACACAGGGTAATTTCCTTCAATAAGGTGGCGTTCTGAGCCAGTAGTCTGCTGCCCTTCTTCGGATTGGCAAGTAGAGCACTTATGGACCTTTATCTCTCCATGGCCGCGTTCGCCCTGGCGTCTTCGATCACGCCCGGGCCGGTCAATCTGGTGGCGTTGAACTGCGGCGCACGCTTTGGTTTTCGCGCCAGCGTCCGACACATTGCCGGCGCCACCATTGGTTTTACCTTGTTGTTATTGCTCATCGGCCTCGGCCTTTATGAGCTGCTGGAACGCGCGCCGATGCTGATGCGTGGCATCCAGTGGGGCGGTGTGGCTTTTCTGTTGTACATGGCCTGGCGCCTGGCGGCGGACGATGGCCGGCTAGAACCAACCGCGGCGCCCAGCGGCCCCTCGTTGTTCGATGGCGCGCTGATGCAATGGCTCAACCCCAAGGCATGGCTGGCGTCCGTGGCAGGCATGGGCCTGTTTGCCGCTAATGGTGATGTGCTGCGAGTCTGGCTGTTCGCCGGTCTGTATTTTCTGATCTGTTACGCGTCGATCGCGTGCTGGGCCGGCGCGGGCGCATTCCTCAGTCGGTTCCTGCAGCAGCCGTCGCGAGTGCGTTGGCTCAATCGCACGATGGCGGTCCTGCTGGCCGGCAGCGCCCTTTATCTAGTGGCCGGTTGAGCCCGAGCCGGTGCGATCGCGGTATTGCCCAGGCGTTGCTGCCAGCTGGCGTTTGAAGGTGCGCTGGAAGTGCGCTTGGTCTGCGAAGCCTGCGGCCAGCGCCACCTCCGCGAGGTCGTGACCTTGGCGAAGCCAATGCTGGCTGCGCTGGATACGACGATTGAGCAGATAGGCATGCGGCGTCATGCCGTAGTGCTGCTTGAAGGTACGGATCAGGTAGGAGGGCGACAGCCCGGCGGCCTCGCAAATGTCTTCCAGGCGCAGCGCGCGGGTGCAGTTTTCGGCAATGTAGTCTGCTGCGCGGCTCAGTTGCAGCAGCGGCTCGCCGCACGATTCCGGCGGTGCGGGCGCCAGCGTTTGCTGCAGCAAGGTGAAATACTCGATTGCGGCGCTCTGCTTGTGCAGGATGTCGGCCTGCGGATCGAGTAGCACGGCATATAGCCGAGTCAGCCCGTCGAACAGCGTCGGGTCGAGACTCTGGATCGGCGCATAGGGCACGAAGGTGCCGTCGACACTGGCGCCCAGTTCCAGCTGCAGCGACCCCAGCCAGCGCGCGTCGACATAGAACATGAGATAGGACCAGGCCTGGCCGTCGATGGGGTTGCAGGCATGAACCGTCTGCGGGTTGATGATCACCAGCGCGCCCTGGGCGACGCACTCCCGAGCGTCGCCGTTGAAATAGGTACTGGCGCCTGCGGTGATCGCGCCGACGGAGAAGGTTTCGTGGCAATGCGGTGCGTAGCAGACCTTGCGGCCATCGGCCACGGCGCGCGCCTCGAGAAAGGGCAGGGCGGCATCTCGCCAGAAGCGTGGCTGGCTGTCGTCCGGTTTATTCACGTGCTACCTGCCGTTGTCGATACGAAATTGAGCTCAGACTCTAGCAATCATTCCGTGCTCTGGCATGCTCGACGGCCACGGCAAGCCGTTTCGTCCTCAGCCAAGGAGCTCACATGCGCCTGACCCTCGTTTTTCCTGCACTACTGGCCCTGGCGGGCTGCTCTTCGTGGCAGCCCGGTGCCGAGGACGTCGTGCCGGTGCCGACCGACCGAGTGTTGGCCTATCAGCAGCCGCTGGAGAATGCCGGTGAGGTGGTGGTAACGCGGGATTACGGCATGCGCGGTGGTGGTTGCTATATCGCCGTGCTGATTGATCGCGAGCTGGCGGCGCGCATTCATGTCGGTGAGCGGGTGCGTTTTCAGGTCCCGGCCGGCGCGCGGATCGTCAGCATCGGCACCGACCCGCTGGATGACTCGCTGTGCGGCAAGCTCAGTCTGCGCCGCGAGAAGCTGACGCAGGTGCAAGCAGGGCAGACTCTGGAGTTTCGCGTGACCAGTGACAACCGTATCGGGTTCGATATTCTGCCGGTCGAACCCTGATCTACTGGGAAGCTACTTGATCACTGTCCGTGCGGTTTTCAGGTAGTCGGTGGCGTGGCTTTTGACCTCGTCGGCATCCTGCGCTTCCGAGGCGATATGGATCTCTTCCAGGGTGTCGGTCAGCCCGTCCATCTCCTCGTTTATCCGCTCCAGCGCCTCTTTCAGCGTATAGGTCAGCTCATGGATTTGCGCCATGTTCTGCGGAGTCAGACCTTGCGCCATGGTTTGTTCCAGCCGGGTGTTGTACTCGGAGAAGTTCTTCACCGCCTCTGCCAGGTTGCGTGATGGCTGGGCGTCGGCGAATGCATGGCTGGCGATGAGGCTGGACAACGCCAGAACGGTGGTCTGGATGAGCGATTTCACGACAGGTCCCCTGCTGCAATTTGTGGGGCGCGAAGGTATCACCTGCTCATCCGAGCGATGTGCAGCAGCTCACAGTCTGCGCTGCGCCATTAGTCGCATGTCCCGTCGCCAGAACAGCTGATTCTGGGGACTTCCAGGCAGCCGATCATCGTTGGCAAGTCACCGGGTGGACGCTCGGGTGATCGACGTCATCCAAAGCGGCACGCGGCCTGATCAGGTGCGCGGATGCTCCTCAAATCTGCTGCATCCGCTCTGGCACGCGCCTTGCCAGCGCAAGTGTTGCAGTCGCTTGGTTAAAGGCTGGGCCGGTACGGCCGATATCGGACTGCTTGCTAGCACAATGCCTTTATTCGGCGCGCAAGCCTTTGAGGATCAATAACAAGTACCTCGCCCATATCCGCATACGACGTCTTGCAACAGGACGCTGCCCGACAGTGCTCAGTGGCGCTGCTCGAACTATTCGAAAGTGATGCCTTACTTGCCAATTGCCGCCTTAAAGCCGGCACGCCATATGGAAAGAACGAATGATGCAGCAACTGACTATCCGCACCCGCCTGTTAATACTGGTCGGGACGATGCTTACCGCCTGCCTGGTCATCGGCCTGACCGGGCTGAACGCGCAGCAGCGCAGCGTCGCTGGCCTCAACACCGTGTACCTGGATCGCGTCGTGCCGCTGCGTGATCTCAAGCTGATCGCCGACCTGTATGCGGTGAAGATCGTAGATACCACGCACAAGACACGCAGCGGGATGCTCAGTTATGGACAGGCGCGTGACGAGGTGCGCAACGCCCGCGCCGAGATCAACCGTCTCTGGAGCGCTTACCTGAACACGCGTTTGATCGACGCCGAACGGCAGCTGGCGTCGCGCATCGAGATCCTGATGAAGGCTGCAGACGAGCCGTTCGACGCCCTCGAACGCACGTTGGACCGCCACAGCGAGAAGCGTCTGGCGGCGTTCGTCATCAATGACTTGTATCCCCTGGTAGATCCCATATCCGAGGGCTTCACCCAACTGATCGAACTGCAGCTGGGCGAGGCCAAGGCGGAGTACAACCAGGCGCTGGCGCTGTATGAGCGCAACCGGGTGCTGAATATCGGCTTGTTACTGGCGCTGCTGATCGGCGGCGGCTTGTTCGCCATGGTGTTGCTGCGCAGCATCAGCCGGCCGCTGGAGGAGTTGAAGCAGGCCGCTGCATCGGTGGCCGCCGGCGATCTGAGCCGCACCATCGAGTGTCGCGGCAAGGACGAGATCACCGAGGTGCAACAGTCGATCCGGCAGATGCAGCAAACCCTGCGCGATACGCTGCAGGATATCCAGGGCTCCGCGACCCAGCTGGCTTCGGCTGCCGAGGAGCTGCACGCGGTCACCCAGCACACCGCCCAGGGCATCCATCAGCAGAACGAGGAAGTGCAGATGGCCGCCACCGCGGTCACCGAGATGTCTGCCGCGGTGGACGAAGTGGCCGGCAATGCCAATCGCACCTCCGATGCCTCGCGCGATGCCGAGACGGTCGCCGACGACGGACGCCGCCAGGTGACCGCCACACGGCAGACTATCGACCAGTTGAGCGACAAGCTGCAGCAGACCGCGGCCACCGTGACCCATCTGGCCGAAGAAGCGGCGAGCATCGGGCAGGTGGTGGATGTGATTCGCGCGATCGCCGATCAGACCAATCTGCTCGCGCTCAACGCCGCCATCGAGGCCGCTCGGGCCGGTGAGGCCGGACGTGGATTCGCGGTGGTCGCCGACGAGGTGCGCAACCTCGCACAGCGCACGCAGAGCTCGACCCAGGAAATCGAACGCATGATCGGCGCGATCCAGAGCGCGACCGAGCAGTCGGTGCGCGACATGCAGCAGAGCAGCGAATTCGCTGCGCGCAGCCAGACCATGGCCGGCGAAGCGGATCAGGCACTGGGGCTGATCGCCGAGCGCGTCGGGCAGATCAACGAGATGAATCTGGTGATCGCCAGCGCCGCCGAGGAACAGGCCCAGGTCGCGCGGGAGGTGGATCGCAACCTGGTGGCCATCCGCGACATCTCCGAGCAGAGCGCCACCGGTGCGCAGCAGACCTCGGTGGCCAGCGACGAGCTGGCGCGCCTGGCAACGCAGCTCAATCAGTTGGTCGGGCGCTTCCGCCTGTAAGCGACGCGAGGTGGCTGGTGCGGTCGGGACATGCATTGTCGCAATCCGGCCGCGAACCTGGCTGCACGAATGCATTCCTATGTACGGAGTTTCCCGATCCGTACTGAAACAGGAGTCGCGCGTGAAAACAGCCGTGTCCGCCCTGGCGCTTGCCGCCGGTCTAACCCTGAGCCTGCCACTGCTGGCCGAAAGCCGAACCACCTACGGCCCGCAGCTGGAAGGCTTCAGCTATCCGCGCCCGCTCAAGCACTACCGTTTCGAATCCCAGGGCAAGGCGCTGGAAATGGCCTTCATGGACGTCGAGCCGCAGGGCAAGGCGAACGGCCGCACGGCGCTGCTGCTGCATGGCAAGAACTTCTGCGGGGCGACTTGGGAGCGCACCATCGAGGTGCTCAGCAAGGCTGGTTACCGGGTCATCGCACCCGATCAGGTCGGTTTCTGCAGCTCGAGCAAGCCTGAGGGCTACCAGTTCAGCTTCGCCCAGCTGGCGCACAACACCCAGGCGCTGCTGGAGCAGGAGAACATCGAGCAGGTCACGGTGATCGGCCATTCCATGGGCGGCATGCTGGCCGCGCGACTGGTGCTGAACTACCCGCAGCGGGTCGAGCAGCTGGTGCTGGTGAACCCCATTGGTCTGGAGGACTGGCAGGCCGAGGGCGTGCCCTACGCCTCGATCGATCAGCTCTACCAGTCGGAACTGAAGACCGATTTCGACAGCATCAAGGCCTACCAGCAGAAGTTCTACTACAACGGCAACTGGAAGCCGGAGTACGACCGCTGGGTGGAAATGCTCGCCGGAATGTACGCCGGAGATGGCAAGGAGCAGGTTGCCTGGAACCAGGCGCAGACCTCGGAGATGGTTTTCACCCAGCCGGTGATCCATGAGTTTTCACGGATCAAAACGCCGACACTGCTGCTGATCGGCGGGCTGGATCGCACCGCACCGGGCGCCAACCGTGCGCCGCAGGATGTCGCCAAGCGCCTGGGCAACTATCCCGAGCTGGGCCGACAGGCGGCGGCGATGATTCCCGATGCCAAGCTGGTGGCCTTCCCCGATCTGGGGCACTCGCCCCAGGTCGAGGCGCCGGAAGAGTTCCACCGTGCGTTGCTCGACGGGCTGCAGCGCTAAGCGGGATCACCGGCGCTGCCGGGCGACTCACCTCAGTTACGTAGGGTGGGATTTAGTACACCGGAAATCCCGCGGTGCATCGGCTGGTGGGCTGAATGCCACCCTACCGCGAGGTCCGCGCGAGTCGCAGGACGGCCCCAAGCCTAACCGCGCCGGGAGACTTCGATAGACGGCTGCGTGCCGGATTCCAGCAGTGCCTGCAACGCACGGCCATAGGCACCGAGCGCCACGCGCAGGCTGTTGTTGTGGGTGGCGCCCTCGACCATCAGCATTTGCTTGGGCTGGCGCGCGGCCTCATACAGCTGCTCGCTGAAGCGCGGCGGCACATAGCGGTCATCGGTGCCGTGCACCACCAGCAGTGGCATGCCGATCTGGTCGATTTTCTCCAGCGAATCGAATTTCTGCGACAGCAGCCAACGTACCGGCAACGTGGTGTCGGACACGGCCGTCGCCACGTCGGCCAACGAGGTGAAGGTCGACTCGATGATCAGCGCGCGCGCCTCGGCGGGTGTCTCGTCGCGTTCGGCCTGTTGCCCGAGCTCCGCTGCCAGGTCGACCGCCACCGCGCCGCCCAGGGAGTGCCCGTAGATGAAGCGCTTGCTGGCGTCCGGCTGCAGTGCCTTCAGGCGCTCCCAGCCAATACGCGCATCGGCATACACGCTGCGTTCCGACGGCAAATCGCCAAGGCTCTGGCCAAAGCCGCGATAGTCGATGGCCAGTACCGAAAAGCCCAGGGCGCGCAGCTGCTCCAGGCGGAACAGATGGCCGGTGAGGTTCCAGCGCACGCCGTGCAGGTAGAGCAAGGCGGGCGCATCGGCATCGGCATCGGCGGCCGGCCACCACCAGGCATGGATGTTTTGTTCGTCGCCGAATGCCGAATCGGTTAGCTGCAACTCTTCGATGCCGCGCGGCAGGCCGCTGAACCACGACGCGGTGCCCGGTTCGATACGGAACACCAGCTCGCGCTCTTTCTGTTCGAGCACCGAACAGCCCACCGGAAGACCGACGGCGAACAGGGTAATCAGCAGCAGGCAGAGCCGCCGGGCTTTGCTGCGAAACAGGAAGAAGCGCTGCAATGTCAGGGTCTCGAAATCAGGGGCTATGCATAGGACCCGCTTGCCGAATGATCTGCAAGGCGGCTCCGTGCCTCACTGATTACTGCATGTTGCGCGCCATGGTGGCGGCCATCGGACCGCCGGTGTCGGACTCACGAGCAGCAGGCCGCTGGGTTGGCCTCGGCTTCCCGCACTGCACGCTCGATTTTCCAGGCCCAGGCGAACACCAGCAGGCCGCCGACGGCGGTAGCGGCACCGATATAGCCGGTGGACGTCCAGCCAAAACCGGCGGTGATCGCCAGGCCGCCCAGCCAGGGCCCAAGCGCATTGGCGACGTTGAACGCGGCGTGGTTGGAGGCGGCTGCAAGGGTCTGGGCATCCGCGGCGACGTCCATCAGATGGGTCTGCAGAGCGGGCGAAAGCGAGACCATGGTGCCCACCGCGAACACCGCCGGAAAGATCGTCCACACCGAGTGCGCGGCCAGCGGGAATACCAGCAGCACCAGCGCGCTCCACAGCAGGAGCCAGGCGACCGCCTTGAAGCGCAGCTTGTCGAACAGCCAGCCGCCGACCAGGTTGCCGACGATGCCGCCAAGGCCGAAGGCGGCGAGGGCGAACGGAATCCAGCCGGCACTGACGCCAGTGACTTCCAGTAGCGTGGGTGCCATGTAGCTGAACACACAAAACATCCCGGCGAAGCCAATGGAGCTGATCGCCAGCGCCAGCCAGACCTGCGGCCGGTTGAACGCGCGGATTTCGTGCAGCGGGCTATTGCGCGGCTCGTCGCGGTTCAGCGGCAGGAACAGCGCCACCAGCAAGACCGTTAGCAGGGCGATGGCGCCAACCAGGGCAAAGGCATAGCGCCAGCTCAGCCATTGCCCGAGCCAGGTGGCCAGCGGATTGCCGATCAGGATCGCCACGGTCAGGCCCATCAGCACTCGGGCCACGGCTTGGGCGCGCTTGTCCGGCGGTACCATGGAGGCGGCCACCAGCATTGCCACGCCGAAATACGCGCCGTGAGGCAGGCCGGTGATGAAGCGGAAGATCATCAGCGTCGAGTAGTCCGGCGCCAGGGCGCTGGCGAAATTGCCCAGGGCGAAGAAACCCATCAGCAAGAGCAGCAGGTGTCGTCGGAACAGCCGTGAGCCGAGGATCGCCAGCAAGGGTGCGCCCACCACCACGCCCAGTGCGTAGGTGCTGATCACGTTGCCGACCTGGGGTTCGCTGATGCCCAGCCCTTCGGCGACGTTAGGCATCAGCCCCATGATGGCGAACTCGCCGGTGCCGATGGCGAAACCGCCCATGGCCAGCGCCAGTTCGATCAGCAGTACGGCACGGGCGGACAGGGGCGGAGTCACTGCGGTGGCTGGCGCCGTCATGGTTACCTCGTTGCGTCGAAAAGGGGCGGCATTATTCACGCCTGCGGGCGCAGGTAAAGCCCTACCGCCGAAGAAGGAGATGCACTGGGTGTTTGGGAGTGCTTCAGCCCGCGGGAGTTCGCCCGTCCCGAACGGAAATTCACGGCGCCTGCCGCAGCCAAAAGGCCCATCCGGATGGATGGTCGACTGGCGCCGTTTTCCTGGCTCCCGTTTTTGATCGTGGTCACGGTGACCGCTCGGTCGGCTCCGTATTTTGCGCGGCAACTTCCGCGCGTTCGGTTGCCACTCTCAGCCTGGCTTTAGCCAGGCGCCGCGTCCGGAGTGCCACGACGTCGAACGGCGCCGTGGAGTGCCAGGTCACGTCAGGACATGTCCCATGAAATTGCTGTTTTCCCCCGCCGAACTGTTGATGAACCGGCTCAGCTATCCGATCAAGTTCGGTGTGCTGGGGCTGCTGGTCTTCCTTGCCTTCGCCAGCCTGATGCTGACCCTCGCCGGCCAGCTCAACCGCACCATCGAGCGAGCGGAGAGCGAGCTGGTCGCCACAGCGCTGGCGCGCACCTTGTCGAGCCTGATTGAGCTGACCCAGAAGCATCGCGGCGTGTCCGCCATGCTGCTCGGCGGCAACACGGACATGGCGGATCGGCGCTCCGCCCTGCAAACCCGTGTCGATACCGCCCTGGTGGAGCCGAGGACAAGCACGGCTCGCGCGAGTGGCAGGCGATCGGTCGAGACTGGGATGGCATCAAGCGGGCCGTGCAGAGCTGGTCCCAGCCGCAAAGCTATGACGCGCACACCGCGCTGATCGCCCAACTACTGGACTTCCAGACCCAGTGGCGGACGCCTACGGCCTGACCTTCGATCCCGAGCAGCAGACCTATTACCTGATGACCACCGCGGTTAGCCGCATGCCGTTTCTGATCGAGCGGATGGGCCGCCTGCGCGGTAGTGCGTCGGCGATACTGGCCAGGGGCGAGATGAGCGAGCCGCAACGCACTGCGCTGATTGTGCTGACCGAGCAAATCAAGTCGGCGACCCAGGACATGGAGCGCAGTATCGACAAGGTGGTTGCCGAGCGGCCGGAACTCCAGCCGCCGTTGAGCCGCGCCGTCGCCACCATGCGCGAACGTGGCCAGGTGATCGATGCGGTGGTGCAGGACATGGTGCGTGCTGACTTCAGCAGCACCTCGTCAGCGCAGTTCTTCGACATGACCACCGAGGCGATCAGCATCGGCTATGCGCAGATGCGCGACGTGCTGCTGCCAGGCCTGGACGGCCTGCTCGAACAGCGTATCGAGGACGCCCGACAGGTGTTGCTCGGCAACCTGACCGTGCTGCTGGTGGTGCTGGCGGTGATCGGCTATCTCTCGGTGGGTGCCTATCTGTCGGTGATGGCCAGCATCCGCAGCCTGCGCGTCGGCAGCGAGCGGCTCGCCGCTGGCGATCTGACAACCCATATTGATCTGGCTGCGCGCGACGAGCTGCGCTTCGTCGCCGGCAGCTTCAACGACATGGCCGACGCCATGCGCGGGCTTATCGGCAGCATCAAGAACAACTCCGACCATGTCGCCGACTCGGCGCGCAGCCTGGTCACTGCCTCGGGGCAGATTCATGTGGCCTCGCAGTGCCAGAGTGATGCGGCCTCGAGCATGGCGGCAGCAGTAGAGCAGATGACCGTGGGCATCGAGAGCATCGCGCGCAACGCCGGTGAAGCCGATGCTCTGGCCCATCGCTCCGGCGAACTGTCGCGCCAGGGTGGCGAGATCGTGGCCGCGGTGGTCGAGGAGATCAGCCAGATCGCCGTCTCGGTGAGCGATTCGGCGCGCACGGTGGCCGAACTGGGCGAGCGCTCCGGACAGATATCCGCGATCGTCGGGGTGATCGGCGACATCGCCGCGCAGACCAACCTGCTGGCGCTGAATGCGGCAATCGAAGCGGCGCGGGCGGGCGATCAGGGGCGTGGTTTTGCGGTGGTGGCCGACGAGGTGCGCAAGCTGGCGGAACGCACGGCCAACTCCACCAAGGAGATCGCGCAGATGGTTTCAGCCATCCAGCAGGGTACCGAGGGTGCAGTGCAGGGGATGGAGCTGGGGGTGGCGAAAGTCAATGACGGTGTAGCGCGTGCTCAGCGCGCCGGCGAAGCCATGGGCGGCATCCGCGAGGCGGCCAATCAGGTGTTGTCGACGGTCGCGGAGATTTCCAATGCCCTGCGCGAGCAGAGCGCGGCATCGGCGGAAATCGCGCAGCAGGTGTCAACCATCGCGCGCATGGCCGAGGAAAACGGCGAAGCGGTGGGCACCAACCACCATACTGCCAGCCGACTCAGCGACCTGGCCGGCACCCTGCTGGACAACGTCAGCCGCTTCAAGGCGAGTTGAGTATCCGTTCGGAGGACGGCGCCACTTGGCGCCGTCAGTTGGCCAGTCACAACGGCCAGATCCAAAGGATCGCCGGCACCGCACAGAGCACTACCAGAATCGACAGCGGTAAGCCCAGTCGCCAGTAGTCGCCGAAGCGATAGCCGCCCGGTGCCATCACCAGAGTGTTGGACTGATGGCCGATAGGCGTGAGGAAGGCACAGGAGGCGCCGATCGCAACGGCCATCAGGAACGGATCGACCGACACGTCCATTCCCCGCGCCAGGCTGATCGCGACGGGCGCGGCCAGCACCGCGGCGGCGGCGTTGTTCACTACGTTGGAAATCAGCATCACTGCAACCATCAGTAGCGCCAATGTCGCAGCGGGTGGCAATGACTGGCCCAGTTCCAGCAGCGCTTCGGCAATCAGCTGCGAGCCCCCCGTGGTTTCCAACGCCTGGCCCACCGGCAGCATGGCGGCCACCAGGACGATTACCGGCATGTCGATGCTCTCGTAGATGCGCCCCATGGGAATCAGCCCGACCAGGATCATTACCAGCGCGCCGGTGACCAGCGCAGTAGCGGCAGGTACAAGGCCGAAGGCGATGGTCGCCAGGGTGATGGCGAAGATGGCGCTGGCCAGCAGCACGTTGCGCGGTGTGGTGATGCTTAGCCCACGGGACGCCAGCGGCAGGCAGCCCAGGCTGTTGAGACTCGATTGCAGGGCATTCTCACGGGCCTGCAGCAGCAGGATGTCGCCGGATGCGAAACGAATGTTCCCGAGGCGCTGGCGCAGGCGCTGACCCTGGCGTGCGACAGCCAGCACGTTGACGCCATGGCGCTCGCGCAAATCGAGGCCGGTGGCGGTAGTGCCCACCAGCATGGAGCCAGGGGAGACAATGGCCTCGGCCAGGGTCAGTTCGCCATGTCGGCTCTTGTGAGATTTGTCGGGTTTTTCGGTTTTCTCATCTTGTTCGGCGCTCTCATCCCTAACCGCTTGTTCTGCGGCCTGCTGCTCGTCGCGTGCCTTGGCTTCCTGTTCTTCGACATTGGCCGCGAGTTCGACGCCGGTGACGTCGAGCAGGGCCTTGAGGCTGTCCGAATCCGCCTCCACCAGCAGGATGTCGTCCTCGCGCAGCACCTCGTAGGTCGATGGCATGCGCTGGCGCTCGTCGCCGCGGACCAGGGCGATCACCTGCACGTCGGCTTCCTCCTTCACCGCACCGATCAGCGCGTGCAGCGTGCGCCCGGCATACTTGCAACCCTCCGGCACGCGCACTTCGGTGAGGTAGGCGCTGATCTCGAAGAGGTCGCCGTTGCCTTCCTGTTCCTGGCGCCGCGGCACCAGCCGCCAGCCGAGCAGGGCAATGAACAGCACGCCGGCGACCGTCACCGCGGCGCCCACCGGCAGGAAGGCGAACATGCCGAAGGGCGACTCGCCGGCCTCGGCGCGGTAGCCGGCAATGATCAGGTTGGGCGGGGTGCCGATCAGCGTCAGGGTGCCGCCGAGCAGCGAACCGAACGCCAATGGCATCAGCAGATACGACGGTGAGCGCCCGCTCTGGCGTGACATCCAGATCGCCACCGGCATGAACAGCGCCAGCGCGCCGACGTTGTTCATGAAGCCCGAGCTGAGCGCGACGATCCCGGTCAGCGCGGCGACCTGTGCCCATGGCCGATCGCCGACCTGCATCAGCCGCCGCGCCACGCTGTCCACCACGCCTGCATTGAGCAGGCCGCGGCTGAGCACCAATACCGCGGCCACCGAAATCACCGCCGGATGGCCGATACCGGCGAACACCTCGTCCGCCGGCACCACGCCGGTCAGTGCGCAGGCGAGCAGCGCACCCAGTGCGACCAGGTCGTAGCGCCAGCGATTCCAGACGAACAGCACCAGCGTTGCCGCCAGTACGCCAAAGACGATCAGCTGTTCGCCGGTCATGTACTTTTCTCCGAGCCGCCAGGAACCCGCAGCGCGTCGGCGCTGTAGTTCGGGGCGGTAATGCCAGTGGAAACCACGATGAGGTATTGCGCTGCAGGCCACCTGCCTGCAGGGGTAATGCGGCTGCCATAAACAGACTGCAGCTGCTGCGCAAAGGTGCCAGCAGGTTATGGCAAAAATGTGCGCTGCGGGGCAAGGTGGCGGCACAACAATTTGAAAGGTCCTTGCCATGCCCGAGTCCGTTGTCCTGAGTTGCCGAGATGGTTATGCGCTGTCTGCGCAGCTGTGGAACCCGCAAGGTCCGGCGCGCGGCGCGGTCATCATCAGCTGCGCCACCGGCGTGCTGTCGCGCTATTACGCGCGCTATGCGAGCTTTCTCAACGAGCACGGGTTCACTGCACTGACCTACGACTTTCGCGGCATCGGCGGCTCGCGACCGCAGCGCCTGCGCGACATGCGGATGCGCTGGCGCGACTGGGGCGAGTACGACTTCGACGCCGCGGTGCGCTATATGCGTGAGCGTGATCCGCACGGGCTGCTGGTGGCCGTGGGGCACAGCGCCGGCGGCTTCATGCCGGGCTTCGCCGAGGCCGCCGGCGAGGTGGATCGATATCTGAACGTCGCCGGGCAGTACGCCTACTGGCGCGACTACGCCGCTGATCAGCGCCTGCGCATGTACGCCAAGTGGCACCTGTTCATGCCCGCGGTGACCCGCCTGGTTGGCTATTTTCCCGGTCGCCGCCTTGGCTGGCTGGAAGATCTGCCGGCCGGCGTCGCGCTGGAGTGGTCCCGGCGCGGCGCGCGTCTGGAAGACAGCTATCCGCCTGATGAGCACGAACTGCTGTTCAGCCGCTTTGCCGCCGTCCGTGCGCCGATCCTTGCGGTCAGTACCAGTGACGACGAGTTCGCCACGCCGGCCGCCATGCGCCGCGGGCTCGGCTACTTTCGCAACAGTCCGCGGCAGCTGGTGCAGCTCAATCCCCGCGCGATGGGCTTCGAGCGCATCGGCCATTTCGGCCTGTTCCACGACCGGCACCGCAACGGCTTCTGGCGCGAGTCGCTGGAATGGATCGCCGAGGGCCGCAATCCCTGGCTGGCCGACGAGGTTATCGAGCCCGGCGTGGGGCCGGAGAGTGACGGCGCCATTCCCTTCGGCACGCCGTCGGGCTATAAGCCTCGCCCATGAACAAGAGCGCCCTTCAGCAGCAGATCATCGCCACCCTCGAAGCCGACCGCGAGGTCGCCAAGTCCGTGCTGGCCGCGACCCACGAGGCCGCCACCCATGCCGAGAGCAAAGCCGAGAACAAGTACGACACCCGCGGCCTGGAAGCCGCCTACCTGGCTGACGGCCAGCAGAGGCGCCTGTACGAGATCGAGACGGCGCTTGCTGCTTACCGCAAGCTGGAGCCGAGTATTTGTCCGGCCGGTAACGTGCGGGTCGGAGCGCTGCTATGTCTGGAGCATGACGGCCATGAACGCTGGTTTTTCCTTGGCCCCGATGCGGCGGGACTGAAGTTGCAGCACGAGGGGCGGGAAATCCTGGTGATCTCGCCTCGCTCACCGCTGGGGCAGGGCCTGCTCGGTCGTGAGGTGGGAGATGAGGTAGGCATTCGGGTAAACGCCCTGCCGCAGGTGTACACAGTGCTGGACGTGCAATAACGGACCTGCCACTGGCCGGTGCGAGTCGCTGATGCTTCCGTGGGAGGCCCGCCCTCAGGGCGAAGCTTTTGATCTTCGGGCAATGCGGTGCCTGTATTCGCCGCGGGGGCGCGCCTCCCGCAGGGCCGGTGCGGGCGCTTGGCTTTTGTGGGAGGCCCGCCCTCGGTGCGAAGCTTTTGATCTTCGGACAATGCGGTAGCTGTATTCGCCGCGGGGGCGCGCCTCCCACTGGGTCGGTGCGGGCGCTTGGCTTACGTGGAAGGCCCGCCCCCGGGGCGAAGCTTTTGATCTTTGGGCAGGCGCGGTGGCTCTATTCGCCGCGGGGCGCGCCTCCCACAGGGTCGGTGCGGGCGCTTGGCTTTTGTGGGAGGCCCGCCCTCGGGGCGAAGCTTTTGATCTTTGGGTTGGTGCGGTGGCTGTATTCGCCGCGGGGCGCGCCTCCCACTAGGGCAGTGCGGTCGCTGGTGCTTTTGTAGGAGGCCCGCCCGGTCCATCCCATCAATCCGCCGCACGTGCTTTTCTCGTGCGTGGGCCGCCCATCTTGCGCGCCGCGCCGCTGCGTTTCTTCTTCCACGGTTTCCCCCCTCGGCCAGAAGCAACCGGCGGGCCGCTGATGGTCATGCGCAGCCCGGCGCAGCGTTCGACCAGCTTGCTCATCCATGCCGACTGTTTGGCGACGAATTCTTCCAGCGGCATCTCGCCGCTCTGCACCATGTCCAGCGCCTGCTCCCAGATCGCCGTAGTCCCGGGATCGGCGATCGGCCGCGGCACGGCGTCGATCAGGCTGAACGCCGCCGGCGTCGCCGCCAGCGCCTTGCCCTGGCGAACCAGATAGCCGCGGTCGAGCAGGCCCTGGATGATGCCGGCGCGGGTCGCCTCGGTGCCGATGCCGGTGGTGTCCTTGAGTTTCTGCTTCAGCCGCGGATCGTCCACCAGCTTGGCGACGTTCTTCATCGCCTTGATCAGGTCGCCTTCAGTGAAGGGTTTCGGCGGCTGGGTCTGCTGGTCCTTGAGCATGACTTCGCCGACGGCATAGTCATGGCCCTGCTGCAGCGCCGGCAGGCATTGCGGCGCGGCTGCTTCGCGATTGCCCCGTGCCGGCGCCAGCGCCTCGGGCATGGCGCGTTTCCAGCCCGGTTCGACGACACGCTTGCCCACCGCGCGCAGCGCCTGGCCGGCGCAGTCGAAGTCGGCCTGGGTGCGGTCGTATTCGTGGTTGGGCAGGAACTGCGCCAGGTAGCGCGCGCGGATCAACTCATACACCGCGCGCGGGCGCCCGGCCAGGCGTTCCAGACCACGCGCCGCGGCGGTGGGGATGATGCCGTGGTGGGCGCCGACCTTGGCGTCGTTCCAGGCCCGCGAGCGGCGCGACAGGTCCAGATGCGGCTGCAGCGCCGCGAGCGTCGGGTCGGCTTGAGTCAGCGCCGCGACGATGGCCCGCGCTTCGCCGTGCTGGCTCAGCGGCAGGTAGCCGCAATCGCTGCGCGGATAGGTGATCAGCTTGTGGGTTTCGTACAGCGCCTGGGCGATGTCGAGGGTTTCCTGGGCACCGAGGCCGAGCTTCTTCGAGCAGACTTCCTGCAGCGTGCCGAGATCGAACGGCAAGGGTGCCGCCTCGCGCTGACGTTCGGTCTTGAGCTTCACCAGGCGAGCGCAGGCGGCGTTGCGCATGGCGTCCGCCGCCTGCTGCGCACGAGCCTGATCGAGGCAACGGCCCTGGTCATCGCAATGCTCGTCCGGCGCCTGCCACTGCGCAATGAAGGCGACCCCATCGGCCAGCAGCTGCACGTCGATGGCCCAGAACGGCACGGGGATGAAGTCGGCGATGCTGCGGTCGCGGTCCACCACCAGACGCAGCGTCGGCGTCTGCACGCGACCCACCGGCAGCACACCCTGATAGCCGGACTGCCGGCCGAGCAGGGTGAACAGCCGGCTCATGTTCATGCCGATCAGCCAGTCGGCACGCGAGCGGCCAAGGGCGGCGTGATAGAGATTGAAGGTCTCGGTGCCGGGCTTGAGCGCGGCCAGCGCCTTGCGAATCGAGGCATCGTCCAGCGCCGACAGCCATAGCCGGCGGATCGGTCCGCGATAGCGGCAGTGCTCGACCAGCTCGCGGGCGATCATCTCGCCTTCGCGGTCGGCGTCGGTGGCGATCACCAGTTCGCTGCATTCGCCGAACAGGCGCTTGACCGCCTTGAACTGGCTGGCGGTCTTCGGCTTGACCCGCATCTTCCAGCGTTCCGGCACGATCGGCAGGTCGGCCAGCACCCAGCGCTTGTAGCGCGGGTCGTAGGCGTCCGGCGGGGCGGTTTCCAGGAGATGGCCGATGCACCAGGTCACCGTCACCCCCGCGCCCTGCAGGCAACCGTCGCCACGCCGGTTGGCGCCGAGCACCTTGGCGATGTCGCGGGCCTGGGAAGGTTTTTCGCAGAGATAAAGTTGCATGGAGGCTGTGACGGCAGCGGTCGATGGCGCGAAGCATGTGCACAAATGGCGCTTCAGGCAATCTTTATCTGTATGTGCATACAGTGTTGTACGCCGATACCGGTCGTTCTTGAGCATGATCAAGTCTGGCGGCGGCGAGGAGGCTTAGCCTGTGGCCACTGCAACAACGCCAAAAAGGCACGCGCAATGGCCAAGAAATTTCCCCTCGAACCTTCCCACCCCGAACGTGTGTGCTGGGGCTGCGACCGCTATTGCCCGGCAACTTCGATGGCCTGTGGCAACGGCGCGGGCCGCACCCAGCATCCGGCGGAAATGTTCGGTGAGGACTGGTATCTGGATGAATGCTGGGGTATCGACCCGGAGCTGATCGCCAAGACTCGCAAGGAGTCGTCGAGCTGATGCTGCGCGGGGTCCTGCGCTAGGCGCGGTCGGCGAAACGCTGCACCACCACACTGCCGATGATGTCACCCTCGACGTTGACCGCCGTGCGCACGGTATCCAGCAAGCGGTCGATCGGCAGCAGAATCGCCACCGCCTCGGCCGGCAGGCCGACTGCCTGCAACACCATCACCATGGTCACCATGCCGGCGCTGGGAATCCCCGGCGCGCCTGTGGACGCGATCATCGCCGTAAAGAACACCACGGCCTGCTGCGCCAGGCTCAGCTCGATGCCCATCAGGTTGGCGACGAACAGCGCTGCTGCCGCTTCGTAGAGTGCGGTGCCGTCCATGTTCATGGTCGCGCCCAGCGGCAGCACGAAGCCGGCGATGCCCGGGCGCACCTTGAGGTTGTCCTCGGCGCAACGCAGGGAGATCGGCAGCGTTGCCGCGCTGGAGCTGGTGGCAAACGCCGTGATCAGCGCCTCGCGGGTACCTCGGAAAAACCACAGCGGTGATTTGCCGGTGGCCAGGAAGAGAATGCCCGGTAGCACCACGATGCCGTGGAACAGCGTGGTAGCAAACACCAGCACGATAAAGCCGCCCACTGCACTGAGCAGCGCGACATCCTGCTCGGCCACCAGCTTGATCAGCAGGGCGAGGATGCCCAGCGGCGCCAGGCGCATGATCCAGCCGATGATCCGCATCATCAGCTCGAGAAATTCCTGCAGCACCACGAGGATATTGCGGTAGCGGTCGCCGCCGGCCACCAGGGCGATGCCGATGAACATGGCGAACACCACGACGGCCAGGATGCTGCCGTTGGCCAGTGCGGCGAAGGGGTTCTGGAACAAGTTGGCGAAGAAGTGCAGGAAGAACTCCGGCAGCGTCAGCTGACGCGCCTCGAAGTCGTTCATCGCCTCCGCGAACAGGTCCAGCGACAGCCCCGCGCCCGGCTTGAAGAGGTTCGCCGCGACCAGCGCCACCAGCATCGCGGCACTGGTGGTGAGGGTGAAGTAGACCAGCGCGCCGCCCCACACCCGGTGCACCTGATGGTGCGCCTGCAAATTGGCCACGCCGACGACGATGGAGGTGAAGATCAGCGGGATCAGCACCATCTTCAGCAGGCCGATGAAGATGCTCCCGGCCAGGGTGCTGGCATAGAGTACGCCCTCGCGTACGGGCGCGTCGGTCGGCAGCGTGCCGGTCAGCCAGCCGATGGCGACACCCAGGCAGGCCGCGACAAGAATCTGCAGGTTGAGACTGGGCAAAGGGGTGGCTCCTTGAATCGGTAGCGGTGGCGCTAAGCAAAAGAATGAACGCTGCGGCAAAAGTTCGCATCGTGCGCGGCGCAATCATACAGACGCGACGCAACCGACGTGCCAATGACCTGGCGTCGGCAGGCCGCTGACAAAGCCACGCAGCTGGGTTTTCATGATCGGGCAGGTAGAAGGGGGCGAGTCATGAGCGATCAGGACATCGAACAACGCATCGCCCGCGATATAGCCAGATGGCAGCGCGGCGTGCTGGAAAAAGGCGAACCGCTGGTGGTGGACGAAGGCTGGCTGCAGACGCCGCCGGGCCTGCGCTTGCCGTTCTCGGTGCTGAAAAGCGCCGGGGTGCCGCCACGGGAAGTTGAGCTGCTGGCGCAGCGTGCCGCGTTGCGCGAACGGCTGGATGCCTGCAGCGATACGCAGCAACGTGCGCGCCTGAAGCGCGACCTGAGCGAGCTGGAGCAGCACATCGCCTTCCGGCTAGAGGCGTTGCAACGCCTGGGCCGCAGCTAGAGCTGGGCTACTGAGGGCTGAAGACTGGGAACTAGGCGGGTAACGTTGGGCGGTGCGGGCACGCGTGATGGTCGTTTTCGCCATCGTGCGGCTGCAGCCTGTCGTCGCAACTACTTATTCGATGCGCTGCTCGCCGCTGAAGGCCAGTGTCGTCTTGCAGCGGCGACAGTAGTAACGCCGCCCCTTGGCCACCAAGGCATGACGCTGGGCGGTGAAGGCGAAATCCTGTTCGGCGCAACTGCAGTTGTAAACGTAGCGGGTAACCGGGCGGCGCTGGATTAGGTAGGTATGGCAGCGGTCCGGCGCGAGTTCGTAAACGCCGCGCATGATCAGTTGCCACTCCTCGCCATGCGGCTGAATCCGTGAGCCAAACATCTGGTGGGCAATCAGATGCGCCACCTCATGGGCGACGGTCTGATGGAGGAAGTGCTCGGTATTTTCCCGGTATAGCTGTTCGTTGAAACGCAGCAGGTTTTGCTGAAGGTGAGCCACGCCGGCCTTCTGGCCGCGCAGCTTGAGGCTCACTTCTGGACGCTTGAAGCGGCGGTTGAAAAACTGCTCGGCCAGCGCATAGCAGGCTTCGACACGGGCATTGAGACGCTCGGGCATTAGGCAACTCCTGAGAGCGCCGCATTATGCCAAACCAACCGTGGCCGAGCAGCAGCTCCTGTCGTTACTCGTTTGGTCGTTCGTTGAATCGGCGCTCGTTATCCAGGCCGCCCGGTTCTTCTTGCGGGCGATTTTCCTCGAAACCGTAGCTTTGATTCTGCGGTGTGTTGCGCTCGTAGGTTGGGTCAAGCGCGAGGGTCCAGAACAAAATCATCGGCACCTTGAGGTTGACCAATACCAGCAAGCCGACGCCCCAGGTGCATGCGCCATAGAGGAAGGTATTGCGGTTGTCGATGCGCATGAACTTGGGTAGACCGACGAACAACAGATACGTGGAGTAGATCCATGCGACCACCAGCACGAGAATCGCGGTCCAGCGCGAAGGGTAGAGCGCACCGAGGCCCGCAAAGAAGAAAGGTGTGATGACATAGGCGATGAAGCCTACGCACTGATTGAAGGTCGGGCGTGCATCGAAGGTGCGGGACATCCAGCGCAGAAAGAAACCCATGATGAAGGTGCCGGCGACGATCGTGATGTAGATCAGCGCACTGAGCTGGAATGCGCTGCGGGTATCGAGCCAGATTCGCTCGTCTTCCACCAGGCTCCAGCCCACGTAACGAGTGCCTATGAACATGCATATCGCTGGCAGCAACGCCCAGAGCAGCAGGTGGACGAGGTAGTTGGAGCTGTTTTTTTCTTCGTCGCGGCGAATGTCGACCCACGCCTGATCGGGGCGAGTGAGCAATGTAAAAAAGTGCGGGATCATACCGAGCCTCCGTCTGCCTTGAGGGCCCCCCATGGCGCAAGCGAAGGGTGGCGTTATGGCTTTAGAACGGCATATGCGGTGAGGGTTTCCCTTTAATGTGCAGTCGTTTCGTCGCACGCCGATGCAGCGCTGCTTTCAGCACGCAAAAAGGCCGCCCGGGGGCGGCCTTCACACGCGAGGTGATTTAGCGGACGTACACCGGGCCGATGCCCATGCCCCAGGTGATCACGGATAGCGCAATGATCGCGACCAGCACCACCAGCCCTACTGCAAGCACCGAGCTGGAGAACATGAAGCCCTCGTCCTCCGAGATGTTCATGAACTTCGGTAGCCCGACATAGAGAAGGTAAGCCGTGTAGCAGACCGCCGCAGTGCCCACCAACATGCCGAGCCACAGATGTGGGTAGAGGCCAGCCAGCCCGCCGATGAATAGCGGGGTTGCGGTGTAAGCTGCGAAGACGATGCACTGGGTTAGTGTCGGGTTGGCGTCGTAAGTGCGTGCCATCCAGTGGATGAAGCCACCCATTACGGCGACCCCGGCCAGCATTGCGAAATAAGCGAGTATCGCCAGTTGCATGCAGCTGGCTTGGGTCAGCTTGACCGGCTCTCCACCGCCGATGCTCCAACCTACCTGGGTAGCGCCGATATACGCCGATACGGCTGGTATGGCTGCCAGCAGCAGCACATGCGTGAGGTACATGTGGCTGACGGTTTCTTCTTCGCCACGGATTTCATTCCACTCTCGGCCAGGATGGGTAAACAAGCCCCAAACGTGATTGATCATGCCAGCGTCTCCTCTATTTATGGAGGGTCGCTTCGCCTGGCGGTCGTCATCGAGGACGGCGCGTGCGACCTTATGTCGCAGTATAGGAATGCGCACCGTAGATGCATCAAAAGGGTTAGAGCGTTTCGAAGCTATGGCGTTAGCGGTAATAGCGCTCGAGTATTTCCATGGCCAAGTTGATCGATTGCAGCCGCTGGGTGCTGCCGCCTCGATCCGGGTGATGCAGGCCAACCAGTTGCCGATAGCGGCGCTTGATGACGTCGAGGTTCAGCGGTTGCGGGGAGCGGTCCAGTTCGAACAGTTCGAGTGCGGCCTGCTTCTCGTCGCTGCCCTGCATCCGCGTCCAGAAGCTGGCGAGCAGACGTTCTACGTCGTCCTCATCGGTGTTCCTGAGGTTGGAGAGGTCGAGGTAGTACTCGCGCAGTGCGTCCTGTTCGGTGACGCCAGCAGCGGAATTGGCATAGGGCAACAACTGGATGTGCAGAGGGCTGATCTGTAAATGGCCGCTGGCTTCGGCCCAAAGGCGATCACGCAGCAGATAAAGCGCGTTAAAGACCAGAAAATGCGTGCGAAAGAGCACCAGTTTGTCGGTCAGCGGCAAATTGGGGACATGCGTGCTGTGCCGGCGCTTGAGCTGTTGGATCAGCTCATATTCGCTGCAGCCTTCGGGTTTGTCCTGCAGCAATACGAGCAGGTGGCCTGGCAAGTCCAGTGCGGGGGAAAGGTCGTCCATCTGGCGAGCCTAACACAGGGCCTAAGGCGGTCTTCTGGTGCTGGTTCACATCCGGGTATACGGCGAACGGGCTGCGGCCAGGCTTGCTTTGCGCGTAAAATGCGCGCCTTTCGCATCTCATCCGGACACCTGAAATGGGCAACCTCTCGGTCAACCAAAACAAACTGCAGAAGCGCCTGCGCCGCCTGGCGGGCGAAGCCGTTACCGACTTCAACATGATCGAGGATGGCGACAAGGTCATGGTCTGCCTGTCCGGCGGCAAGGACAGCTACACCATGCTCGACGTACTGCTCTATCTGCAGAAGGTCGCGCCGATCAAGTTCGAGATCGTTGCCGTGAACATGGACCAGAAGCAGCCGGGCTTTCCCGAGCACGTGCTGCCCGAGTACTTGAAGTCCATCGGTGTCGAATATCACATCATCGAAAAGGACACCTACTCGGTGGTGAAGGAGAAGATTCCGGAAGGCAAGACCACCTGCTCGCTGTGCTCGCGCCTGCGCCGTGGCACGCTGTACACCTTCGCCGACGAGATCGGCGCGACCAAGATGGCCCTCGGTCACCATCGCGACGACATTCTGGAAACCTTTTTCCTCAACATATTCTATGGCGGTACGTTGAAGGCCATGCCGCCCAAGCTGCTCTCCGACGATGGACGCAATGTGGTGATTCGCCCGCTGGCCTACTGCAATGAGGCGGACATCGAGGCGTACTCGAAGATGAAGGAGTTCCCAATCATCCCGTGCAACCTCTGCGGCTCGCAGGAGAACCTGCAGCGCCAGGTGGTCAAGGAAATGCTGCAGGAGTGGGAGCGCAAGTCGCCGGGGCGCACCGAGATCATGTTCCGCGCGCTGCAGAACGTGGTGCCTTCGCAGCTGGCCGACCGCAGCCTGTTCGACTTCAAGAGTCTGCGCATCGACAACGACGCCACGCCGCGCTTCGTTGATGTGATGAGCCTGTAGGTCGCGCTCGCGGTTTCCGCAGGGCGTGCTTGCTCAGTCCGCCATCGTCATCCACCGCATTGCCTCGGCGGAAGCCCACCCAACGAGCTTTTTCGCCATGCGGGTTGAAAGCAGCACGTCTGGCGGAGTATGGTTCGGCCATCTTCTGGAGATCAGCATGTCCCTGAACCCTGTAGCCCTCAACGTTGTCGATGCCTGTGCCATTCGCACTGTGGTCGTTCGTGGGCAGCAGGTTGCCGCCGCTGGTTATTACTTTGGGTATTGGTTTAGCCACAGGCGCGCCTGATACCCCACAGGCGCCCTAGCAAGCAGGGTCGCCACCAGAGCAGTTTTCGAACCCCCGGTCGGCCACCCGACCGGGGGTTTTGTTTTTTCGGCCACTCGATGGCCCAACGCAACGAGGAGCACGCCATGACCACTTACCGCACCAACCGTTATTACCGCTACGACTGGCGATTTAGCCGCTTCGACGCCGAACACAAAGCACGCGAACGAACACCCGACTAGCGCCGCCGCGGACCACCCGCGCCGGCAGAAGGAACCGCCAGATCATGAATGCATCCGCCATCGTACTTGCCAAACAACCCGTCGCCACCGCTGAAGCCTCCATTGCTCGCCGCAGCGCACAACCGCTGCCCAGCCCCGCCGTATTGCGCCAGCGTCTGCCCTTGAATGACGCCCTTGCCGCACGCATCGATAACGACCGCAACGCCATCCGCGCCGTGCTCGACGGCCGCGATACGCGCCTACTGGTCGTCGTCGGACCCTGTTCCCTGCACGATCCTGTCGCCGCGCTCGAATACGCCGAGCGTCTGGCTGCGCTCGTGCACGAAGTCAGCGATCAGCTACTGCTGGTGATGCGCGCCTATGTGGAGAAGCCGCGCACGACCGTCGGCTGGAAAGGCCTGGTCTACGATCCGCATCTGGACGGCAGTGGCAACATGGCCGAAGGGCTGCACCTGTCACGCCGCCTGATGCTGGATATTCTCGAAACCGGTCTGCCGATCGCCACCGAGCTGCTGCAGCCGCTGGCTGCCGGGTATTTCGACGATCTGCTCGGTTGGGCCGCGATCGGTGCACGCACCAGCGAGTCGCAGATTCATCGCGAGCTGGTCAGCGGGCTGGACCTGCCGGTGGGGTTCAAGAATGGCACCGATGGCGGCCTGGGCATCGCCTGCGACGCCATGCGTTCAGCGGAACATCCACATCAGCACTTCGGCATCGACGATCTCGGCCATCCGGCACTGCTGCAGACCCGCGGCAATCCGGATACCCATCTGGTGCTGCGTGGCGGTCACGGCGCACCCAACTACGCCGCGGCCAGTGTCGCTGCTGCCCGTAGCACGCTGGAAAAGCAGGGTATCGCCCCGCGCATCATGGTCGATTGCAGTCACGCCAACAGCGGCAAGAACCCACTGCGCCAGCCCGCGGTGCTGGAGTCGGTGATCGAGCAGCGCCTGGCCGGCGACATGAGCCTGCGTGGCGTCATGCTCGAGAGCCACCTGTTCGATGGCTGCCAGCCGCTGTCCGGCGAGTTGCGCTATGGCGTGTCGATCACCGACGGCTGCCTGGGTTGGACGGCGACCGAGGAAATGCTGCGTCAGGCGGCGCAGCGGCTGCGCGGCTGATGCCGGGAGCCCGCTGCACGTCTGAGCCGGCTCGCACGCAGAACGACGTTCTGCTCGTAGGGTGGACAACGCGAAGCTTGTCCACCGTCTGCGCGCCTGGTGTCAGGGCAATGGGACGCGTACCAAGCGGTGTCACCCGGTTTGCGCCGGCTTCACAGTGGAAGCGGGCTTGCCCGCGAATATTCGTTCAGACCAGCCTGCGCGAACGCCACCTGACCGCTGCCGCCCAGCTGCGTTGATGGCGGCGGACTTGCGAGGCCGGCTCGTCACCGGCACCCTGTGCCGCTGCCGTCACCATCGGATCTGAACCATGCAAGACTACAAATGGCTGCACGAATACTGCCTCAACCGCTTCGGCTCGGCCGCGGCGCTGGAGGCCCGTCTGCCGCGGCCCCACAGCGCCGACCAACTGCGCAGCGTTTCGGATGACCGCTACCTCTCGCTGATCAGTCTGCGCATCTTCCGCGCCGGCCTCAAGCACAGCTTGGTGGATGCCAAGTGGCCGGCCTTCGAGCAGGCGTTCTTCGGTTTCGACCCGGAGAAAGTCGTACTGATGGGCGGCGAGCACATCGAGCGACTGATGCAGGACACCCGACTGATCCGTCATCTCGGCAAGCTCAAGAGCGTGCCGCGCAACGCGCAGTTCGTGCTCGACGTAGCCAAGGAAAGGGGCAGCTTCGGCAACCTGCTGGCCGATTGGCCGAGCAGCGACATCGTCGGCCTGTGGCGTTACTTGACCAGGCACGGCAGCCAGCTCGGTGGCCTGTCGGCGCCGCGCCTGTTGCGTATGGCCGGCAAAGACACCTTCGTGCCCAGCAATGACGTGGTAGCCGCGCTCAAGGCGCAGGAAATCGTCGACAAGGTGCCGAGCAGTCAGCGCGATCAGGCCGCGGTGCAGGCCGCATTCAACCAGTGGCAGGCGGAAAGCGGCCGTCCGCTGTGTCAGCTCTCAGCGATGCTGGCGTTCACCGTCAACCACTGACGAGGCTGCGACGCTTTAGCGCAGGGCCGTGCTCAGGCGCGCGGTGTAAAGTCGAAACATGACCATCGTCAAAGACAAGCGTGCGCAGATCGTATGGGTGCTCTTCACCTGCATCCTGCTCAATGCCTTGGTCTGCAGTCTGAACCACGCCACCCATGTGGGCTTCGGACTGGCCATGGGGCAGGACGCCTTCTGCATCACCGGCGACGATGGCGGCACCGGCCTCGGCGCGCTCCCCTCCGATTTACATGACCTGTCGCAGCATGCCCTCGACTGCCCTCTGTGCAGTTCGGTTTTCCTCGCCATCGTCGCACTGTTCGCCTTGGCCTGGCTGGGGCGGCGCGCGACAGGTGCAACCCCGCTACCACCGATTGAGCGTCACGGCCCGCGCCACCACTGGCCGGCACTGAATCCGCGTGCACCCTGATATTTCCTGATTGACGTGATTCGCCGTCCTTCCGCCCAGCAGCGGCGGACCAGACGGCTACCTGTCGGAGCCTTCCGACGGCCCAGTCAATTCAGGGGATTTCACCATGACCATGATGGAGCGATTCACCCGCGCCGATAGCCGCGTGAGCTATCGGCTGCCTTTTCCCGACTACCCCAGCAACGCCCGCAGCTTCGTGCATCTGGATGCCAAGTTGCTGCCGTACTGGCATGCGCTGTTCGATGTCTGCCCGCGGCTGCTCAAGCTTGACCCGCCAGAGGGACTGGAGATCTTTCGTCAGTTCATGACCTGGGCCTACGGCTGCCAGCTGGCGCTGGACTGGACCTTCCACCTCGGCGTCTGTCGCTGGTTGCTGGCCTCCGACTACCGCGAGCTGGTCGAACCGGAGCATATCGAGGCCATGATGCTCGCCGCCGCAGCGCGTTGGGTCGCCAGCGATGACAGCCCGGCAATCGGCATCGTGCTCGGCTGGCGAGGCGGCAGCGAGCATGTATTCGATTGGAAGCCACGGGTCCGCCAGGGCGGCCGCCCGCTCGCCGCCGAGGCGGAGGAGCTGCCGCCGGCGCCCTGGGACTTCGCCTGGAGCCCGCTGTCGAGTACGGCCGGCAACGGATTTCGCCGCTGGTTGCGCGTGCCATGACTGCGACAGACCGCCACAGTCTGGCGATCTTGTCGTGCCTGCCCCGACGTCGCTTGCCGGTGTTGCCGGCTATTGCGAGCGCAGCGCCGCATCGGCACGGGGCTGCCCGAGCGGGTGGGGCAGGCTGTCGCAGTTGTCCGCTTGCAGGGTGCGCCGGACACTTTGTCTGCCTCGAACCAGAGCAGCTTCCACGGGTGGTTCGGGGCTTCGCGATTGAGTCTAGGCGTCGCGCCTGGATGTCGGCCCCCACCCCAAGGGGGCCTTCAATCGCAACATGCTGCCGGAGCGCCAGGCGCTCGGGCGGTCACGCAAGGAGGTAGGCATGTTCAAGTCATCGCTCAGGCGAGACGTCGTGCTGGTAGTGCTGGCCAAGGTCGCGATCCTCATGATCATAAAAAACGTCTGGTTCGATGCTCCCAGCATTCCCGAGAACGGTTCGGTGCGCGTTGCCGACCATTTGCTTGATTCGCGGGGTTCGATCCCCGAGGGAGGGCCGAGATGATCTCGGAAAGCGTTGTCGATCTATCACGCCTGCAGTTCGCCATGACGGCGATGTATCACTTTCTCTTCGTGCCGTTGACCCTGGGGCTGGCGTTCCTGCTGGCGATCATGGAATCGGTCTACGTGATGACCGGCAAGCAGGTCTATCAGGACATGACCAAGTTCTGGGGCAAGCTGTTCGGCATCAACTTCGCCCTGGGCGTCACCACCGGACTGACCATGGAATTCCAGTTCGGTACCAACTGGGCCTACTACAGCCACTACGTCGGTGACATCTTCGGCGCACCCCTGGCCATCGAGGGGTTGATGGCGTTCTTCCTCGAATCCACCTTTATCGGTCTGTTCTTCTTCGGCTGGGACCGGCTCAGCAAGGTGCAGCACCTGGCCGTAACCTGGTTGGTGGCGCTGGGCTCGAACCTCTCGGCGTTGTGGATTCTCATCGCCAACGGCTGGATGCAGAACCCGGTGGGCTCTGAGTTCAACTTCGAGACCATGCGCATGGAGCTGGTGGATTTCGGTGCGCTGCTGTTCAACCCGGTGGCGCAGGTCAAGTTCGTGCATACCGTGTCGGCCGGCTACGTCACCGGGGCGATCTTCGTGCTGGCGATCTCTTCCTTCTATCTATTGAAGAAGCGCGACCTGGGCTTCGCCCGCCGTTCGTTCGCCATCGCCGCGGTGTTCGGCCTGGCGTCGACGATCTCGGTGATCATTCTTGGCGACGAATCCGGCTATGAGATCGGTGACGTGCAGAAGGTCAAGCTGGCGGCCATTGAGGCCGAGTGGGACACCCACCCAGCGCCGGCCGGCTTCACCCTGTTCGGCCTGCCCAATCAGCAGGAGATGCGCACCGATTACGAAGTGAAGATCCCTTACGCACTAGGCCTGATCGCTACGCGCTCGGTGGACGAGGAAATCAAGGGCATCAAGCAGCTGGTCGCTGAGCATGAGTTGCGCATCCGCAACGGCATGCTTGCCTACGAGCGGCTGCAGGTGCTGCGTAGCGGCGACAAGTCAGCCGCGGCCATCGCCGCGTTCAATGAGGTCAAGCAGGACCTGGGCTACGGGCTGCTGCTGAAGAAGTACACCGCCGATGTGGTCGATGCCAGCGAGGAGCAGGTCAAGCTCGCCGCGCTGGACACCATACCCAACGTGTTCAGCCTGTTTTGGACCTTCCGCGTGATGGTTGCCGCCGGCTTTCTGATGCTGCTGCTGTTCGCCCTGGCGAGCTGGGCCTCGATCAAGCGCAATGCCGAGACCAAGCCCTGGTTGCTTAGATTCGCGCTGTTCAGCCTGCCGCTGCCATGGATCGCGGCGCAGACCGGCTGGTACGTCGCCGAGCATGGCCGCCAGCCCTGGTCCATCGCCGAGGTGCTGCCGACCCATCTGTCCACCTCGACGCTGGCTGCCGGTGATATCTGGGGCTCGCTGATCGCCCTGGTGGCCTTCTACAGCCTGCTGCTGGTGATCGAGATATTCCTGATGGTCCGCTTCGCCCGCCTAGGGCCGAGCAGCCTGCACACCGGTCGTTATCACTTCGAGCGGAACGTGCGTGAAGCACTGGTGGCGCCGGCGCAGCCGAGTGGCCTGACTTCCCAGCCCGGCAGCGTCTGAGGGGGATACGAAATGTTCGATTACGAAGTGCTCAAGCTCATCTGGTGGGTGCTGATCGGCGTGTTGCTGATCGGCTTCGCCCTGACCGATGGCTTCGACATGGGCGCCATGGCACTGATGCCCTTCGTCGGCAAGACCGACAACGAGCGACGCGTGGCGATCAACACCATTGCGCCGCACTGGGATGGCAACCAGGTGTGGTTCATCACCGCTGGCGGCGCGCTGTTCGCCGCCTGGCCGATGGTCTATGCGGTCGCTTTTTCCGGCTTGTACTGGGCGATGCTGCTGGTGCTGTTCGCGCTGTTCTGCCGGCCGGTGGGGTTCGACTACCGCAGCAAGGTGGAAGATCCGCGCTGGCGCAGCGCCTGGGACTGGGCCTTGTTCGTCGGCGGTGCGGTGCCGGCGCTGGTGTTCGGCGTGGCCTTCGGCAACCTGTTCCTTGGCCTGCCGTTCCAGCTCGACGAGCTGATGCGCTCGACCTACCAGGGCTCGTTCTTCGCGCTGCTCAACCCGTTCGCGCTGCTCTGCGGCATCGTCAGCTTGAGCATGCTCAGCGCCCACGGCGGCGCCTGGCTCATGCTGCGCACTGACGGCGCGCTAGCCGAGCGCTCGCGGCAGGCCACGCGCCTGTGCGTGCTGGTGTTCCTGTTCGGCTTTGTTGCCGCCGGGTTGTGGCTGATGCTGGGTGTCCAGGGCTTCACCCAGCTGTCAGTGACCGATCCGGGGGCAGCGCTCAATCCCCTGTTGGATAAGCAGGTGGCACAGGACAATATCGGCTGGCTGGCCAACTACGGCCGCTATCCGGTCACCCTGATCGCGCCGGCGGCGGGCATCCTCGGGGCGTTGCTGGCGCTGCTCGGTTCCAGTCGCAACAGCGGTGGGGCGAGCTTCGTCGGAACCAGTCTGATGATCGTCGGCAGCATCTGTACCGCAGGCTTTGCGCTGTTTCCCTTCGTCTTCCCGTCGAGCCTCGATCCGGCCTCGAGCCTGACCATCTGGGATGCGGTATCGAGCCAGAAAACGCTGGGCATCATGTTTGTCGTGGCGTGCATCTTCGTGCCGCTGATCCTCTGCTACACGCTATGGAGCTACGTGCGCATGTGGGGCCGGCTCACCCAGAAAACCATCGAAGCCAACCCCCACGGGCTGTACTGACCGCGCGGGCGGGCCGCCGCGCCCGCCCGCCAAGGAGAGACGACTATGTGGTACTTCACCTGGATTCTCGGCGTGCTGCTGGCCTGCAGCTTCGGCATCATCAACGCGCTGTGGCTGGAAGCCACGCAGGATATGGACGCCGAGCCGTGAGCGGCGTCCTGCACCGGCTCAGTTATGGGCCGGCCAGCCGCGTACTTTCCCTGCTGCTGGCTTCGCCGCTGGCGCTGGTGCTGCTGATCCATCCAGCGGCGATGCTGGACGGGCAGGGCGGCTACAGTCACCCGCAGCTGATGCTGGTGATGTGGGGTATTTCCGCCGGCTTCGTGCATGGCGTCGGCTTCGTGCCTCAATGGTGGGGCTGGCGCTGGCTGCTCGGCCCGCTGCCAGCATGGCTGTTTTGCGCGTTGGGCTACGCGGTGCTGTTCCAGGCCCAGCTGGCCTGAGCGGGGGCGAACACCTTTACAGTCAGGCACGGCGATTCGTAGGCTGATGGCCGTGGTCGCGACGCGGCCATCGGTTCCCCGCATGATCGGGGGAGTGCCACCGAAAGGGGTTCGCGACGTTCATGGATATCGACAAGGCCGCTCAGGCGCTAACCGGCGCCGAGCGCATTCTGATTATCACCGGGGCAGGGCTGTCGGCCGATTCCGGGCTGCCCACCTATCGTGGCCTCGGCGGACTCTATAACGGCGAAACCGAAGACGGCCTGCCGATCGAGGTGGTGCTATCCGGGCCGACGCTGCGGCGTGATCCGGCGTTGTGCTGGAAGTACCTGGCCGAAATCGGCCGGGCCTGCCTGCAGGCCGAACCCAATGCCGGCCACTTCGCCATCGCCGAGCTGCAGCGGCGCAAGCCGGGGGCCTGGGTGCTCACGCAGAACATCGATGGCTTCCACCGCCGAGCCGGTAGTCCGCCCGATCGCTTGATCGAGATTCACGGTCAGCTAGCGCCGCTGTCGTGCCTGGGCTGCGGCAAGGTCGACCGACGTCCACTGCCTTCGCTGCTGGATCAGCCATTGCCGCCGCGCTGCCTGATTTGCAGCGGGGTGCTGCGTCCCGCCGTGGTGCTGTTCGAGGAGATGCTGCCGGAATCGGCCCTCACTGCGTTGAAGCAACAGGTGCAGGTCGGCTTCGACGCCGTGCTGGTGGTTGGAACCACTGCAAGCTTCGGCTACATCCTCGAGCCGGTATGGCGGGTGCGTCAGGCCGGCGGCTCCGTCGTCGAGGTGAATCTGCAACCCACCGAGATCAGCCCGCTGGCGGACGTGCTTCTGCAGGGAAGGGCCGCAGACGTTTTGTCGCAGTTAATCCGTCACATTTCGTCTGATTGAATTTGATCATCGAAGCGATAGAGGGCATAGTCGCGGGCACTTTGAAATCACCGACACGGCTGTGCCCATGCGCCAACGCTTCGCACCCCTCGTGCCTCTTGCACTTATCGCCCTGCTGACGGCTTGTGCCGGACAGCCCGTACAGACCGAGCAGCAGATCACATCGCCTCGGCTGTCGCACAATCACCCCCTGGCCGGATTCGATTTCGCCTCGTTCGAAAAGAGTGAGGATGAGTCGCTGGCCGAGCTTACCGACGAGCAGGATTACCAGCTGCCGCAGCTGGCCGACAGTATCCTCGAGCGCGGCTTTACCCTGGTCGGTACCCCGTATCGCTACGGTGGCAGCTCGGTGAAGAGCGGTTTCGATTGCAGCGGCTTCGTTGGCTTTCTGTTCCGCAAGGAGGCCGGTCTCGACCTGCCGCGTTCTACCCGCGAGCTGATCAATCTCGACGCGCCTGTGGTCAAGCGCACCGAGCTGGAGCCTGGCGACGTGGTGTTTTTCAATAATCGTGGTCGTGGTCGCGTGAGCCATGCCGGCATCTATATCGGTGATGACCAGTTCATCCACGCTTCCAGCAGCCGCAGCGGTGGCGTTCGGGTCGACAGCCTGGATGACAAGTACTGGCGCGCCAGCTACATGGAAGCCAAGCGCGTCCTGGCACTGGCCACCGATCTGGAGCCGCACACGGCTCAACGCTGAGTTGACGACTGCTGGGGGTTGCGTCTGGCCCCACATGCCGGCAGAGTGATGGCTCATTTGCCTGGACCGCTCTGCGATGCATTACCTGGCCCGTCTCACGCTTGTCGTTCTCTTCGCGCTGCTGGCTGCCTGTGCCGGCCAGCCATCGGCACCGCCAGTCGTTCAGGAACCCACTACTTCTCACCCCGTACCCGGTGTTGCCGAGGATGTACTGTTCAGCGCGCTCGGCCTGGTCGGCACGCCCTATCGCTGGGGTGGCAATACGCCTGACAGCGGATTCGATTGCAGCGGCCTGATCGGCTACGTCTATCGTGGCGCGGCCGGCATCAGCCTGCCTCGCACCACCCAGGACATGAGCAATCTGCGCGGACCGGCCGTACGACGCCACGCGCTGCAGCCAGGTGATCTGGTGTTCTTCGCTACCAGCGGCGGCCGTCGTGTCAGCCATGCAGGCATCTACGTTGGCGAGGATCGCTTCGTCCATGCACCGTCTTCCGGCGGCACGGTACGTTTGGACAGCCTGACCGCCAGCTATTGGCAGAAGAACTACCTGGGCGCCAAGCGAGTCCTCGACCACGAGCGCTTGGCCAGCAATCCCTAGGCTGGGCCCTGCTGCAGTCTGCCAACGGCCTCCTTTCACTCGCAAAACATTCTGAAATAGTCTCCGTTTGACATGCGGTGATTTCGCTCATCTCGGTGTTTGGCTACCATGCGCTGCCCAATTTTCCCTCCGTGTGCAGCCCGCTGTGCACAAGTCCCTTTCCTTAGTTCCCCATTAGGTGAGTTATGCCTGTATTGCTGACGTACGTGCTGATCGCACTGGCGGTGGCGGCACTGCTTGGTGTCGTGCTCGAAGAAATAACCCATGTAAACAAGGCCAAGGTCACGCTGTTCTTCGGCACCCTGGCCTGGCTGCTGCTGTTCATCTTCGCCCCGGCGGGCGAGGCGCGGGAAACGGTGCTGGAGAGCCTCAACGAGAACATCGCGGAAATCGCGGGATTGTGGATATTCCTGGTGGCGGCGATGACCTTCGTCGCCTATCTGAACAAGAAGGGCATGATCGAGAACCTGATCTATCTCGTATTGCCGCGAAGAATCAGCGAGCGTGCGCTGTTGTTTCTCACTGCAACCTTCTGCTTCGTGTTCTCGTCGCTGGCTGACAACATCACCGCAACATTGGTCTCAATTACGCTGATCCTCTCGCTCCAGCTGGATCGCGCAAAGACCATCAAGTTCGCTACCTTGGTGGTCTTCTCGGTCAACTCCGGGGGCGTGGCGCTGATCACCGGCGACGTCACCACACTGATGATTTTTCTGGCCGGCAAGGTGGCGATTCTCCAGTTGCTGGTGCTCGCCCTGCCTGCCTTCGTCGCCGTGATGGTGCTTGCCGCCATGTTGTCGATTGGTATGAAAGGCGAGGTCATGGTGCAGGGGCAGCGCAACGACGTGCGCGGCGTGGATGTGGCGATTGCAGTGATTTTCCTATGCACCATTCTCAGCACCATCATCGGCAACTTCCTGTTCCAGATCCCGCCGGTGCTGACTTTCCTGGCAGGTTTGTCGGTGATGTTCCTGGTTGCGCGTTTCTTCAGCGATGACAACGACTCCGATCCGATTCTCGAATACGTGCGGCAGGTTGAGTTCGAGACGCTGTTCTTCTTCCTTGGCATCCTCCTGCTGGTAGGCATGCTCAAGGAAATTCGCGTGCTCGACGGGCTGGTACACATCTATGACCAGGTGCCGGCGGTGATGGCCAACTACCTGATGGGCGTGATGTCGGCGGCGATCGACAACGTGCCGCTGACCGCCGCGTTGCTCAAGTCCGGGCTGGAAATGGGCGTGGCTGAATGGATGGTGCTGACCTATGCGGTCGGCGTTGGCGGTTCGCTGCTGGTGATCGGCTCGGCGTCTGGCATCGTCGCCATGAGCAAAGTGCCGGGGCTGACCTTCGGCAGCTATCTGCGGCACATGCTCTACCTGTTTATCGCCTTCAATATCGGCTTCGCCGGCGTTTATCTGATTGGCCTGTCGATGAGTTGATCGGCCGGCTGCGCGAGCGCGGGATTACCAGCTCAGGTTGAAGTGCGAGCCCAGCACGAAGCGACCGTCCTGAAGATCCCAGCGCTCGACGCAGACCTTCTTCTGCTCGCCGGGATGCAACTTCAAGCGGTTGAACGAGTTGGGTGACGTGCCGCGTAGACGTGTAGATAACGTAGTGCCGGCCTGCACCATCCAGATCTCGCGCTGCAGACCGGCGTACTGCTTGGACAGCGGAAGCACGTAAGGAAGATGGATGTGCCCGCCCATGACCAGGTCCAGGCCATGTTCGGCCCAGCGCTGCAGCGCCGGCTCGGCGCCATGCTGGAGATTGCGCAGGTCGCTCGGCACCATGGCGCCGAACGGCTGGTGCGCCACCACGATGCGGATCTTGCGCGGGTCGCTGTTGGCCAGGCGCTGTACCACATGCTCAACTTGCCGCGCTGTGACTACACCGTCCTTGTGCCGCCGTGGGTGGGTCGTATTCAGCCCGATCACCAGCGTATTTTCGTTCTCGAATACCGGTTCCAGCTCATCGCCGAAGTGGTGTCGGTAATTGCCGTACGGCGTGAAAAGACGCGCGAAGACGTTATACAACGGGATGTCGTGATTACCCGGGATCACCAGCGTGTCGCTCACCCCGTCAGCCTCCACGCGGCGCACGAAGGCGGCTGCACTGGCGAACTGCTCGCGGCGCGCGCGCTGGGTGATGTCGCCGGAAAACACCAGCAGATCGGCCTGGTGTTCGCGGACATGGTCCTCCAGGGCTTGGACCACGGAAGGCTGTTCGGTACCGAAATGGGTGTCGGAAATCTGCACGATGCTGGTCATGGGCGTCGGTTATGGTCCTGGCTGATCGGGGCATTGTTGCATTCGAAGCCTTTCGGCGTCCGCCGTTCCAAGCGGTGAGATGCAAGCGGAAATTGCGGCGCGCTGCGACAACCCTGCGGTTGCGTCACGTCCAGCCTTGGACTAACCTCCGCGTCGCCTCAGGTGCCCCCTGCAAAAGGGGGTGAAACAGGGAAGCCGGTCCATTCTTACGAAGATTCCGGCGCTGCCCCCGCAACGGTAGGCGAGTCGAGAAACCGTAATAGCCACTGTGCTCGCGCATGGGAAGGTGCGGTTTCGGGACGCCGCAAGGCGTACGCTCGCAAGCCCGGAGACCGGCCTGTCGCATTTCACTGACAGTGCGGCGGGCGCTGAGCGGGTGCGTACCCTTCGCGGTATTCACTTCTCCTCTGCAGTTCCTTCGTCTGTCTTCGTCGACTTTCAGTCGTGCGGGTGGGCACGACGGAGACCTGTACCTTGACTTGCAAGCCCCGTTTCAAGCCAGCGGCCTATGTGCTGCTCGGCAGCTTCTCCTTTTCCATCGGCCAGCTGGCCGCCGCTCCTCTCGACCTTGAACAGCAGGTGGTAACCGCTACGCGCACCGCGCAGACCGCTCGGCAAAGCCTGGCGGCAGTGACGGTGATCGACCGCGAGCGAATCGAGCGTAGTCAGGCGAGCTCGCTGCCCGAGCTTCTGAAGCAAGTGCCCGGCGTTTCGCTGGCGAACAATGGCGGGCCGGGCAAGTCCACCTCGCTGTATATGCGCGGCACTGAGTCCGACCATGTGCTGGTGATGATCGACGGCATCAAGATCGGCTCGGTGACCTCCGGTGGCTCGGCCTTGCAGGATCTGCCGGTGGAGCTGATCGAGCGCATCGAGGTGGTGCGCGGGCCACGCTCCAGCCTGTATGGCTCGGAAGCCATCGGCGGGGTGATCCAGATATTCACCCGCAAAGGGCAAGGGCTGGGCGTCAAACCGTTCTTCTCGGCCGGCTACGGCACCCATGACACCTACACCGGTAGCGCCGGTGTTTCCGGTGGCGACGGTCGTGGCTGGTACAGCCTGGGCGTCAGCGGTTCGGATACTGATGGCATCAACGTCAAATCGGTGGGCACCAGCGGCTACGAAAACGACGCCGATGGCTATCGCAACCTGTCCGCGACGCTGAGCGCTGGCTATCGTTTCGACAACGGTCTGGAGCTGGACGCCAACCTGCTGCAGGCCAAATCCCATAACGACTACGACAGCGTGAACCGGGCTCGCACGTCCGGGTTCGGCGCCAATGCCGATGGTGTGTCGAAAGTTGTTGGCACCCGTGCACGCTTCAGTCCGCTGGAGCGCTGGCTGGTGACGCTGCAGGCCGGGCGCAGTGAAGACAAATCCGATGCCTATCAGGACGGGCAGTTCTATTCACGCTTCGACAGCCGTCGCGATACTTTCAGCTGGCAGAACGATATCGAACTGGCCGCTGGGCATACGCTGATCCTGGGTGCCGACCGCCAGCGCGACGAGGTCAACGGCACCACGGTCTATGCCGAGGACTCCCGGGACAACGACGGCTATTTCGCTCAGTACCTGGGCGAGGTCGGTCGCCATGACTGGCAGCTGTCGCTGCGTCGTGACGACAACGACCAGTTCGGCCAACACGACACCGGCAACATCGGTTACGGCTATGCGCTGACTGACTGGCTACGTGGCACCATCAGCTACGGCACGGCATTCAAGGCGCCGACCTTCAACGAGCTGTATTACCCCGACTACGGCAACCCCGAGCTGGATGCGGAAACCTCCGAGAGCCTTGAGGTCGGCCTTGCCGGTCAGCATGGCTGGGGCCACTGGGCGGTGAATGCCTATCGCACCGTGGTCGATGACCTCATTGCCTATGACGCCAGCATTTCCGCGCCGGCCAACGTGCAGCAAGCGCGTATCCGCGGGGTCGAGCTGGTGCTCGGCAGCCAATTGTTCGGTTGGGACTGGAACGCCAACTACAGCCTGCTGGAGCCGGAGAACCGCTCCGCCGGGGCCAACCGCGGCAACGAACTGGCGCGCCGGGCAAAACAGCTGTTCAACCTCGACGTTGACCGTCGGCTCGGTGCCTTCAGCGTCGGCGCCAGTCTGCACGCCGAGGGCCAGCGCTATGACGACCTGGCGAACACCAAAGAGCTGTCCGGCTACGCCACTCTGGACCTGCGTGGCGAATACCGCATCACTCCCGAATGGCGCCTACAGGCGCGCGTCGCCAACCTGCTGGATGCCGACTACGAAACCGCCGAGGGCTACAACCAGCCCGGCCAGGCCGCTTACCTGACCGTGCGCTACCAGGCGCTGTAAGACCGCGGCGCAGGCATGTCGCCCGCGCCCACAGAAGGAGACTGCAATGATCAAGCTTGCCCCGAGATACCAGCTGCTGGTTGGCCTCGCGCTTGCCGCGCTGCTGGCCATGACCCGCGGACAGCACTTCGCCAGCGTCAACCTGCCGAGCGCGTCCTGGGCGGTGTTCTTCCTCGCCGGCGTGCTGGTGCGGCCGAAGTGGGTGTTTCCGGCACTGTTTCTCGAGGCTTCGCTGCTGGATTTCGCCGCCATCCAGTGGGCCGGTGTCAGCGACTGGTGCATGTCGCCGGCGTACTGGATGCTGGTGCCGGCCTACGGTTCGCTGTGGCTGGGCGGCCGCCTCTATGCCGGTTGGCACCGTGACCAGTTCAGCAGCCTGGCGACCCTGGCGCTGTGCGTGATAGCGAGCGCCTTCGTTTGCTACCTGTTCTCCGGTGGCGGCTTCCTCTATTTCTCCGGGCGCTATCCCGAGCCGAGCCTGGCGCTGCTGGCCGAGCGCATCGCCACCTATTACCCGCGCTACCTGTCGACCCTTGCGCTGTATGTCGGTGCTGCCGTGGTGCTGTTTGTCGGCTTGCGGGTCTGGGCTGAGCAGCGTGATGAGGCGCGAGCATGAGCGAATCCAGCGAACGCGATGATCGCCACAAGGCACGCATGCAGCGCAAGAAAGCGCTGATCGACGAGAAGATTGCCGAAGCCCAGGACGAGTACGGCCTGCTACTGGTGCACACCGGCAACGGCAAGGGCAAGAGCAGTTCGGCCTTCGGCATGGTGGCGCGTGCGCTCGGCCATGGCATCAAGGTCGGCGTGGTGCAGTTCATCAAAGGTGCGGCCAGTACCGGCGAGGAGGCGTTCTTCCGGCGCTTCCCGGACGAGGTTCGCTACCACGTGATGGGCGAGGGCTTCACCTGGGAAACTCAGGACCGGCAGCGCGACATCGCCAAGGCCCGCGAGGCCTGGGCGGTGGCGGCCGAACTGCTTGCCGACCCTGAGATCGGCCTGGTGGTACTGGATGAGCTGAACATCGCGCTGAAGTACGGCTACCTGGAGCTGGAGCCGGTGCTCGCCGACATCGAGTCGCGGCCGCTGTTGCAGCACGTGGTGGTCACTGGGCGCGGCGCGCCGGCCGGTTTGATCGAGGCAGCGGATACGGTTACCGAGATGGGCCTGATCAAGCATGCGTTCAAGACCGGGGTGAAGGCGCAGAGAGGAGTGGAGTTTTGATGCCAGCGCTCAAGGCATTCGCGGACCGTTGCGTAGGGGGGATGACGCCTATTTCGTCCACCGTCAGCGTGGTCGGTGGGTTGGTAAAGCGTCATCTATCCTACGCTGCCGACGAGAGGCCGCGATGACCAGTAGACGCTGTCCAGCGCTGCTGATCGCCGCGCCCGCATCCGGACAGGGCAAGACTACGGTCACCGCTGCGCTGGCGCGGCTGCACAGCCGTCAGGGCAAGCGCGTGCGGGTGTTCAAGTGTGGGCCGGACTTTCTCGACCCGATGATCCTGGCCCGCGCCAGCGGCCGGCCGGTCTATCAGCTCGATCTGCGGATGGTCGGGGAGGAGGAATCGTGCCGGTTGTTGTGGGACGCGGCGGGTGAGGCTGATCTGATCCTGATCGAAGGCGTGATGGGGCTATTCGACGGTTCGCCGTCGGCGGCCGATCTGTCCCGGCGCTTCGGCGTGCCGGTAATGGCAGTAATCGACGGCTCCGCCATGGCGCAGACCTTCGGCGCCATGGCGCACGGAATGAGCAGCTTTCAGCCAGACTTGCCGTTCGATGGTGTGCTGGCCAACCGGGTCGGCAGTGTTCGGCATGGCGATATTTTGCGCGATAGTCTTCCGCCTTCGATCCGCTGGTACGGTGCATTGCCGCGCAGCGCCGAGGTGGAGTTGCCAAGCCGGCACCTGGGCTTGGTCCAGGCCGAGGAACTGGCCGATCTGGACAGTCGTCTGGATGCTGCGGCCGATGCCTTGGCGCTGAGTGCAGATACAGATTTGCCCCCATCGGTCAGCTTCGCCGCGCCGCTCAGTACGCCACTCGAGCCGCTGCTCAAGGGCGTGCGCATCGGTGTTGCACGCGATGCCGCCTTTGCCTTTCTCTATCAGGCCAATCTGGACTTGCTGCAGGCGCTGGGTGCCGAGCTGCTGTTCTTCTCGCCGCTGCGTTTCACCCGGCTGCCGGCCGTGGATAGCTTGTATCTGCCAGGGGGCTACCCGGAGCTGCACCTGCGCGGCTTGTCGCGTAACCGAGCCATGGCCGACGCCATACGCGCCCACCACGAAGCCGGTAAACCAATTCTCGCCGAGTGTGGCGGCATGCTCTATCTATTTGATGGTTTGACCGATCTGGGCGGGGAACGTACACAAATGCTCGGTCTGCTGCCTGGCGAGGCGCGCATGCAGAAGCGCCTGACCGCTTTGGCGCTGCAGGAAGTAGCACTGCCTGAAGGGCGTCTGCGCGGCCATACGTTCCATCATTCGGAGCTGGAGTCGCCGCTCGAACCACTGGCCCGTGGCGAGTGCCCGAACTACAAGCGCACTGCCGAAGCGGTCTATCGCAAGGGGCGGCTGACGGCGTCCTACATTCACTTCTACTTGCCGTCTGATCCAGCAGCGGCTGCAGCGCTGTTGCGGCCATGAACGAACATGCTTTCAGCGCGCAAGAACGCGCCGCGGTCTATCGCGCCATCGGCGAGCGCCGCGACATGCGCCATTTCATTGGTGGCGAGGTGGCGCCGGAGCTGCTGTCGCGGCTGCTGCAGGCCGCGCATCAGGCACCCAGCGTTGGCTTGATGCAGCCGTGGCGCTTTATCCGCATTACACGCCCCGAGTTGCGCACGGCCATTGCCGATCTGGTCGGAGAGGAGCGCCAGCGCACGGCCGAGGCACTCGGCGAGCGTTCCGCCGAGTTCATGCGGCTCAAGGTCGAGGGCATCGAGGATTGTGCTGAGTTGTTGGTCGCCGCGCTGATGGAAGACCGTGAGCAGCACATCTTTGGCCGCCGCACGCTACCCGAAATGGACCTGGCGTCACTGGCTTGCGCGATCCAGAATCTCTGGCTCGCTGCGCGGGCGGAGGGCTTGGGTATGGGCTGGGTTTCACTGTTCGATCCAGCCGCGCTAGGGACGCTGCTTCGCATGCCAGTTGGCGCGAAGCCCGTGGCGATTCTCTGCCTAGGGCCGGTCAAAGCCTTCTATCCGGCACCGATGCTGGCGCTTGAGGGCTGGACGCAGCCGCGGCCGCTGCACGAACTGGTTTTTGAAAACGGATGGGAGTCGGCATGAGTAAAGGGCCGCAGCGCATCGTCTGTTTATCCACGGAAACCTGCGAGACGCTGTACCTGCTGGGTGAGCAGGCGCGCATTGTCGGCATCTCCGGCTTCACCGTGCGCCCACCGCAGGCACGCAAGGAGAAGCCCAAGGTCAGCGGTTTCACCAGCGTCAAGCACGAACAGATCCTTGCTCTCGAGCCAGACCTCGTGCTCGGATACAGCGACCTGCAGGGCGATATGCTCGCCGAATTGGCGCGCGAAGGGCTGGAGGTGCATTTGTTCAACCAACGCGATGTTGCCGGCATTCTGCGCATGATCGAGACCCTCGGTGCGCTGGTGCACGCCGGCGAGCGTGCCCGGGCGCTGATCGATGAGTTGCAGGCGGGGCTGGACGCTATTCGCGACAGCGCGGCGACTTTGCCGCGCCGGCCGCGGGTGTATTTCGAGGAGTGGAACGAGCCGCTGATATCCGGCATCGGCTGGGTCGGCGAGCTGATCGAACTGGCCGGTGGCGAGGACTGCTTCGCCGAGCTGGCGCAATTCAAGCGCGCCAAGGACAGGATCATCGAAGATCCGCAGGAAGTGGTGCGCCGCGCGCCGGAGCTGATCATCGGGTCCTGGTGCGGGCGGCGCTTCCGCGCGGAACAGGTCGCGGCCCGAGCTGGCTGGCAGGCAATTCCGGCCGTGCGCGATGGTCAGCTGCATGAGATCAAGTCGCCGGAGATCCTCAACCCCGGTCCGGCGGTACTCACCGACGGTGTACGTCAGTTACATGCACTGATTCGCGCCTGCGCGCAGAGGTCTGAGTGAGTCTATTCCTCACCGTTGCCGCGGCCCTGCTGCTGGATGCGTTGCTCGGCGAGCCGAAACGGGCGCATCCACTGGTAGCCTTTGGCCGCCTGGCCGATCGTCTGGAGCAGCATTTCAATGGTGCGGCGGCGCGCGGTTGGCGCAGCCATGGGGTAACCGCCTGGTGCCTGGCGGTGCTGCCGCTGACGCTGCTGGCCTGGCTGCTCAGCCTGTTACCCAGCGTCGGCTGGCTGGTTGAGATTGTGCTGCTCTACCTGGCACTTGGGCTGCGCAGCCTTGGCGAACATGTGTTGCCGGTGGCCCACGCCTTGTGGCGAAACGACCTGCCCGAGGCGCGACGCCGCGTTGGCTGGATCGTCAGCCGTGACACCACGCAGCTGGACGAGGAGGGCGTGGCCCGTGCGGCTACCGAGTCGGTGCTGGAAAACGGCAGTGATGCCGTGTTCGCGGCACTGTTCTGGTTCATCATCGCGGGCGCGCCCGGTGTGGTGCTGTATCGCCTGAGCAATACGCTGGACGCTATGTGGGGCTATCGCAACGCGCGCTTCGAGCGCTTCGGCTGGGCCGCGGCGCGCATCGACGATGTGCTCAACTATGTGCCGGCCCGGCTGGTCGCCCTGACCTATGCGCTGCTCGGCAGAACTCGCCGCGCATTGCGTTGCTGGCGCACCCAGGCCCCGCTCTGGGACAGCCCCAATGCGGGGCCAGTAATGGCTTCTGGAGCTGGGGCGCTGGGTGTGGTGTTGGGCGGCTCCGCTATTTATCACGGTGAAGTTCATGCGCGTCCCGAGCTGGGTCGTGGCAAGCCAGCGCAAGCGCGTCATATCGAGCATGCCCTCGACCTGGTCTGGGGCGGTGTCGGCGTCTGGCTGCTGGCTTTGCTGTTCGGGGGCTGGCTTTATGCTTGAGCACGGCGGACGTCTACGAGCAGCCGCACAGCGTTATGCCATCCCGCTATCGGATTGGCTCGATCTATCCACCGGCCTAGCACCGTACCATCCGCCGTTGCCGAGCATTTCCAGTAGCGCCTGGGCGCGCCTGCCTGAAACCGATGATGGTCTGGAAACTGCGGCCCGGGACTATTACGGCGCGCGTGCGGTATTGCCCGTGGCCGGTTCGCAGAGCGCCATCCAGGCGTTGCCACGGCTGCGCGGTTCGGCGCGGGTCGGCATCATCTCTCCCTGTTATGCCGAGCACGCCGAGGCCTGGCGTCGCGCCGGTCATCGCGTTGTCGAACTCTGCGAGGCCAGCGTGCCGCGTGCCCTGGACCACCTCGATGTGCTGGTGGTGGTCAACCCGAACAATCCCACCGGTCAACTGATCGCGCCCCAGCGCTTGTTGGAGTGGCGCAGCGAGCTGGCGGCCTTTGGTGGCTGGCTGGTCGTGGACGAGGCGTTCATGGACTGCATGCCGCAGCATAGCCTGGCTGAACACAGCCACCTGCCGGGGCTTGTCGTACTGCGTTCGTTCGGCAAGTTCTTCGGCCTGGCGGGCGCGCGGCTGGGCTTCGTTCTGGCTCATGCCGGCCTGCTGCGAGCGCTTGCCGAGCTGCTTGGACCCTGGACGGTCAACGGGCCGACGCGGCAGCTGGGGAGCACCTTATTGGCCGATGTAGAGGCCCAGCAGCGGCAGCGCGAATGCCTGCATTGCGATGGCCAACGCCTGGCTGACTTATTGCGGCGCCATGATCTGACGCCGTTGGGCGGCTGCACGCTGTTTCAATGGTGGGTCAGCGACGACGCTGCGCTGCTGCACGATTTTCTCGCCCGTCGCGGCATTCTTACGCGGCTTTTCGCTCAGCCTTCCAGCGTGCGCTTCGGCCTGCCGACCGATGTCGGCTGGGCGCGGCTGGAGCAGGCGCTGCAATCCTTCCGGGAGCAACACCCATGACCACGCTGATGGTGCAGGGCACTACCTCCGACGCCGGCAAGAGCACGCTGGTGACTGCGCTGTGCCGCTGGCTGGCTCGCCAGGGTGTCGCGGTGGTGCCGTTCAAGCCGCAGAACATGGCGCTCAACAGCGCAGTGACCGCCGACGGCGGCGAAATCGGCAGGGCTCAGGCAGTACAGGCGCAGGCGGCGAACCTTGCGCCGCACACCGACATGAACCCGGTGCTCCTGAAGCCCAACAGCGACATCGGTGCCCAGGTGATCATCCACGGCCGCGCGGTAATCAGCATGGATGCCGTTGCCTACCACGACTACAAGCGCGTGGCGATGCAGGCGGTACTTGAGTCCCACCGCCGGCTGTCCGCGGCTTATCGCGTGGTGATGGTCGAGGGCGCAGGCTCGCCTGCGGAGATCAATCTGCGCGCCGGCGATATCGCCAACATGGGTTTCGCCGAGGCGGTGGACTGTCCGGTGATCCTGATCGCCGATATCGACAAGGGTGGCGTGTTCGCCCATCTGGTCGGCACCCTGGCGTTGCTCTCGGAAAGCGAGCAGGCGCGGGTTCAGGGATTCGTCATCAACCGCTTCCGCGGCGATATCGCGCTGTTGCAGCCCGGCCTCGACTGGCTGGAGCAGCGCACCGGTAAGCCGGTGCTGGGCGTGCTGCCGTATCTGATGGATTTCCATCTGGAAGCGGAGGACGCCATCGACGTGCGCCAGTCCGGCAAGGCCGGCGAGACGCTGAAGGTGGTGGTGCCCGTGCTGCCGCGCATCAGCAATCACACCGATTTCGATCCGTTGCGCCTCCACCCGCAGGTGGATCTGCAATTTGTCGGTCCTGGGCAAGCAATCCCGGCTGCCGATCTGATCATCCTGCCCGGCTCGAAAAGCGTGCGCGCCGACCTTGCGTGGTTGCGTGCCAACGGCTGGGAAGGGGCGATCCGGAAGCACCTGCGCTACGGCGGCAAATTGCTGGGCATCTGCGGCGGCCTGCAGATGCTCGGCACGCGCATTGCCGATCCACTCGGGCTGGAAGGTCCGGCGGGGGAGAGCGAGGCGCTTGGGCTGCTGGATTTCGACACGGTTCTTGAGACCGACAAGCAGCTGCTTAACGTGCAGGGCCGGTTGCTGCCGGAAGGCGTGCCAGTCAGTGGCTACGAGATCCATGCCGGCGTCAGCAACGGCCCGGCCCTCGAGCAGCCAGCCGTGCGGCTCGACGACGGACGCTGCGATGGTGCCGTCAGCACCGATGGCCAGATTCTCGGCACCTATCTGCACGGCTTGTTCGAAGGGCCCGAGGCCTGTGCCGCTCTGCTGCGCTGGGCTGGGCTCGAGGCGGTGCACACCGTCGATTACCACGGGTTGCGCGAGCGTGACATCGGGCGCCTCGCCGACCTGGTCGAGACGCATCTGGATACCGCGCGCCTGCGCCGACTCTGCGGGCTGGGAGGCTGAGCATGCTTGAACTGATCCTTGGCGGCGCACGCTCGGGCAAGAGCCGCTTTGCCGAGTGCCTGGCTGCCGAAAGCGGCCTGGCGGTTACGTATATCGCCACCAGCCAGGCGCTGGATGGCGAGATGACCGAACGCATCGCCCATCACCGTGAGCGGCGCCCGGCGCACTGGACACTGGTCGAAGAACCCCTGCAATTGGCGCGGGTACTGCGCGAGCAGGCTGCCGCAGAGCGCTGCCTGCTGGTCGACTGCCTGACCCTCTGGCTGACCAACTTGCTGATGTTGGACGACCCGGCGCGCCTCACCGAGGAGCGTGATGCCCTGCTCGAATGCCTGAATGGGTTGCCAGGGCGAATCCTGCTGGTCAGCAACGAGACGGGTTTCGGGGTGGTGCCGCTGGGCGAGCTGACCCGCCGCTATGTGGACGAGGCCGGCTGGCTGCACCAGGCCGTTGCGCAACGGGCGCAGCGGGTGACCTTCATGGTCGCCGGGCTGCCGATGACATTGAAAGGAGCGCAGTAATGCACGATTGGTGGAACGAGACTTGCCGAGCGTTGGACGAAAACGTTCGCGGCCAGGCATTGGCGCGCCAAGATCAGCTGACCAAGCCGCGCGGCGCGCTTGGTCAGCTCGAAAGTCTGGCGGTGCTGCTGGCGGCCATGCAGGGCAGTGAGCGCCCACAAGTCGAGCGTGTGCATGTCAGTGTGTTCGCCGGCGACCACGGGGTGGTGGAAGAGGGGGTTTCGGCGTATCCGCAATCAGTGACTGGGCAGATGCTGCGCAACTTCGTCGGTGGTGGCGCTGCGCTTAGCGTGTTGTCGCGACGCCTGGGTGCGCCATTGGAGGTAATCGATCTGGGCACCGTGGAACCGCTGCAGTTGGAGGGCGTAAATCACCTGCACCTTGGCCCTGGCACGGCGAACTTCATTCGCGAAGCGGCAATGAGCGGCGAACAATTGCGTATGGCCCTTGCAGCCGGCCGCGACAGTGCGCAGCGTGCTGCGGAAGGTTCTGCCCAGCTGTTCATCGGTGGCGAAATGGGCATCGGCAATACCACCAGCGCCAGCGCGTTGGCCGCCGTACTGCTGCCGCGCTCGCCGTTGACGCTGGTCGGGCCGGGCACCGGCCTCGATCTGACCGGCGTTCGCCACAAGATTCAGGTGATCCAGAGCGCAGTCCGGTTGCATGCTGCGCACTGTGGCGAGCCGCTGGAAGCCTTGCGCCGTCTAGGCGGGTTCGAAATTGCGGCCTTGGCAGGTGCTTATCTGTGCTGCGCGCAGCTGGGTGTTCCGGTGCTGGTCGACGGCTTTATTTGCAGCGCTGCCGCACTCTGTGCGGTGCGGCTGAATCCGGCCTGTCGGCCGTGGCTGATTTTCGCCCATCGTTCTGCCGAGCCTGGTCATCTGGCCGTCCTGGAAGCGCTCGGTGCCGTGCCGTTGCTCGATCTCGGCTTGCGCCTGGGTGAAGGCAGCGGGGCGGCGTTGGCGGTGCCGTTGTTGCAGCAGGCCTGCGCGCTGCACAACGACATGGCGACGTTCGCTGAAGCCGCAGTGTCGGACCGATCTGCATGATCACGCGCATCGATCTGCTGCGCCATGGCGAGACCGAGCAGGGCGGTGGCTTTCGCGGCAGTCTCGACGACGCCCTGACCGCTCACGGCTGGCAGCAGATGCGCGATGCGGTGGCACTTGCCGGCCCTTGGGACGTGCTGGTCAGCTCGCCGCTGCAGCGCTGTGCCGCCTTCGCGCGGGTGCTGGCCGTACAGCAGGGGTTGCCGCTGCAGCTGGAGCCGGACCTGCGCGAGTTGCATTTTGGCGACTGGGAAGGCCGTAGCGCCGCCGATCTGATGCAGGACAATGCCGAGGCGCTCGGCCTGTTCTGGGCCGATCCCTACGGTTTTACGCCACCCGGTGGCGAACCGCTGGTGCAGTTCGAAGCGCGCGTGCTGGCTGCCATCGACTGTCTTAGGCAGCGCTTTGCCGGTCAGCGACTGTTGGTCATCTGTCATGCCGGCGTGATGCGCCTGCTGCTGGCGCGCGCGCGGGGCTTGCCAAGGGAGCGGCTGCTGGATGTGGTGGTGGCCCACGGCGAGTTGCTGCCGCTCGACGCTTGTGCGGCGGGCGTCGAGGAATAGGACCTGCCGATGCTGCCGCTATTGATCGCCCTGCAATTTCTCACTAGCCTGCCGATCCGCTTGCCGGCAATGCCGGAGCCCGAGCAGCAGGGGCGCTCATTGCTGTATTACCCCGTGGTCGGTCTGTTGCTCGGCGCGTTGCTCTGTCTGGCCGCATTTGTACTGGATGGGACGCCGCCGCTGTTACAGGCGGCCTTGCTCCTCACCCTCTGGGTTGCGCTGACCGGCGCCTTGCACCTCGATGGGCTGGCCGACAGCGCTGATGCCTGGCTGGGTGGCTTCGGCGACCGCGAGCGCACGCTGCAAATCATGAAGGACCCGCGCAGCGGCCCAGTCGCCGTGGTGGTTCTGGTGCTTTTGCTGTTGCTTAAATTCAGCGCGCTGTTGGCGTTGCTCCAGGCGCAACAGTACTCCGCACTGTTGCTGGCGCCGGTGCTGGGGCGGGCCGCGCTGCCAGCGCTGTTTCTCTTGACGCCGTATGTGCGGCCCAACGGCCTTGGTCATGCGCTGGCAGCGAATCTGCCACACGGCGGGGCGCGTGGCGTACTCGCGCTGGTCGCGGTGGGTTGTTTGCTGTTCGGCAGCAGCGGGCTGATCGCCCTGTCGTTGGCTGCCGTGACCTTCCTGCTGGCGCGTCGCGCCATGCTGCGCCGGCTTGGCGGCACCACTGGCGATACCGCCGGCGCGCTGCTGGAGCTGGTGGAGTGCATGGTATTGATAGGGCTGGCGCTGCAGCTCTAGCGGTCGGCCACCGGCCGACGGTCGAGCACGGGCGCATGCTGCGCCATCAGTTCGATGACCCAATTGATGAACACGCGCAGCTTGGCGCTGACGTGTCGATTCGGTGGGAATGCCAGATACAGCGGCATTTCGTCGAGCCGCCAGTCTTCCAGCAGTGGCAACAGCTCGCCGTTGGCCAGGTGCGTTCTGGCCATGTACTCCGGCAGCCAGATGATGCCCAGCCCGGCCAGCCCCGCGGCCAGGCAGGCGTTGCCATCGTCTACGGCAAGCGCGTAGCGGCCGTGCACCTGAACCTGCTCGCCCTGTCGCTGCATGACGTACGCCGTCGGTTTGCCGGTGCGCGCCCAGAGAAAGCCGACGACACGGTGGTGGCTGTTTTCCAGCTCGCTCGGGTGTGTCGGCACGCCGGCGCGTTCGAGGTAGCCGGGTGCCGCATAGACGCCCAGGCGCAGGTCGCCGACGTGGCGGGCTATCAGTGACTGGTCGGTGATCTCCCCACCACGCACGACGCAGTCCACGTTCTCCCCGATCAGGTCCACCCGCCGGTCGCTGACACCCATGTCCAGCTGGATGTCCGGATACTTCGCATAAAAGGCCGGCAATGCCGGAATCAGGATCATCCGCGCCAGTGGGCTGGGGACATCCACGCGCAAGCGTCCTCGCGGTACTGCAGCGGCGGCGGACAGACTGGTTTCGGCGTCGTCCAGATCCGCCAGCAGCTGCAGGGCACGCTCGTAATAGGCGGCACCGTCGGCGGTCACATTGACCTTGCGCGTGGTGCGGTTGAGCAGCCTGACGCGAAGCCGCGCCTCGAGTTGCTGGACCTGCTGGGTGACGCTGGTCTTGCTGATGCGCAGGGTCTCGGCGGCCTTGGTGAAGCTGCCGGTGTCCACCACGCGAACGAAGGCCTGCATCGCATCGAAACGGTCCATCTGAACTCCCGCGGATTGTTTGGATTATGCAAATAGTGTTGAGCGACCTGGCGCGTTTATCCAGCGCCTTGCGACTTCTACAGTGAGGCCTTCATTCAACGGGTCGCTCCGACCCTTGCTGGAGGTTGCACATGACACCGCGTGACGTTGTTTTTCCGCCTGGCCGCCAGGCGCTCTACGAGCGCAATCGTTATTCCCCGGCCATCCGTGCCAATGGCTTGCTGTTCGTCTCCGGCCAGGTCGGCAGCCGCGAGGACGGCTCACCCGAACCGGAGCTGGAGGCGCAGGTCCGGCGCGCCTTCGATAACCTGAACGCGATTCTCGGGGCTGCTGGCTGCACCTTTGACGACGTCATCGACGTCACTGTGTTCATGGTCGATCCACAATCGATCTTTGAGCGGGTCTGGAGCGTTGTTCCTGAATACTGGGGCGCTGCGCCGCATCCGACGCTGACCGCGGTCGGGGTTACCTGGCTTTACGGCTTCCAGTTCGAGATCAAGGTCATCGCCAAGCTGCCGGAACCGGCCGAGGCTTGACCCGCCTCAGCCCAGCAGCGCCACCGTCTTAATCTGCGCCCACAGCGCCTGACCGGGCGTGATGGCCAGCTGGTCCGCCGAACGCCGGGTGATCCGCGCCAGCAGCGGTGTGCCGCCGGCATCGAGGCGGACCAGCACGTGCGCCGGTGTATCGGCCGCGACCATGGCCTCGACCCGCGCCGGCAGGAGATTGGTGATGCTGCTGCCTTCGGCGCGCTGCAGCGCCAGGCTCACGTCGCGGGCATGCACACGAAAGCGCAGACGCTGGCCCAGGGCTTCCGGGCGCTGCGAGACCAGCACTTCGCCGCCGGGAAAGGTCAGCCGGGTAAGGTGGTAGTGGGGGTCGTGGCCGGCGATCTCGCCCTCCACCACGACGCCGGCGTCATCGCTGAAGGCGGTTGGCAGGTCAAGCCGCGCCAGGGTCTCGCGCAGTTCGCCCTGAGCGATGGCCCGGCCCTGTTCCAGCAGCACCACGTGATCGGCCAACCGCGCCACTTCGTCCGGCGAGTGGCTGACGTAGAGCACGGGGATATCCAGCTCGTCGTGCAGGCGTTCCAGATAAGGCAGGATCTCGCTCTTGCGCTTGAGGTCGAGCGCGGCCAGCGGTTCGTCCATCAGCAGCAGGCGCGGGCTGGTCAGCAGCGCGCGGGCGATACCGACACGCTGGCGCTCGCCGCCGGAAAGCCGATCCGGCATCCGCTCGAGCAGGTGATCGATGCCCAGCAGTTCCACCGCATGATCCAAGACAACACGGCGCTCCGCTGCCGCTACGCGACGCATGCCGAATTCCAGATTGCGCCTCACCGACAGATGGGCGAACAGGTTTGCCTCCTGAAACACATAACCGATTGAGCGGCGATGCGGTGGCACGAACAGGTTCTGCGCGTTGTTCTGCCAATGCTCGCCATTGACGGTCAGCTCGCCCCGACCTGAGCGCTCCAGGCCCGCCACGCAGCGCAGCAGGGTGGTCTTGCCCGAGCCGGAGTGACCGAACAGCGCGGTCACTCCACGGCCGGGCAATTGCAGATCGACGTCCAGGCTGAAGTCGGCATAGTCGAGGTGAAAACGTGCCTGGATTCCGCTGTTGCTTGCAGCGTCGCTCATCCGCGCCACCCTTGCTTCAACCGGCTGCCATAAAGCACCAGCAGCACCAGAAATGAGAACAGCAGCATGCCGCCAGCCAGCCAGTGCGCCTGGGCATACTCCATGGCTTCGACATGATCGTAGATCTGCACCGACACCACGCGCGTCTGGCCCGGAATGTTACCGCCGATCATCAGCACCACGCCGAACTCGCCGACGGTATGGGCGAAACCGAGGATGCTGGCGGTGATGAAACCGGGACGGGCGAGTGGCAGAACCACACTGAAGAAAGTGTCCCAGGGGCCGGCGCGCAGCGTAGCGGCGGCTTCCAGTGGGCGCTCGCCAATGGCTTCGAAGGCGTTCTGCAGGGGTTGCACCACGAACGGCAGCGAGTAAAACACCGAACCGACCACCAACCCGGCAAAGGTAAAGGGCAGGGTGCCCAGGCCAAGACTCTGGGTGAACTGGCCGATGAAGCCATTGGGCCCCATGGCCACCAGCAGGTAGAAGCCGAGCACAGTCGGCGGCAGTACCAGCGGCAACGCGACCACGGCCCCTATCGGACCCTTCATGCGCGAAGGGGTGCGTGCCAGCCACCAGGCGATGGGCGTGCCGATCAGCAGCAGGATCAGCGTGGTCACGCTGGCCAGTTTGAAGGTCAGCCAGATTGCTGCCAGGTCGACGCTGTCCAGCGGCATGCGGCTACTCCAGCCCGTAGCCGTAGGACTGGATCAGCTCGCGGATCTGCGGCTGGGCCAAGTAATCCATCAAAGCCTTGGCAGCCGGATTGTCCTTGCCCTTGGCCAGCAGCACGGCGTCCTGACGAATCGGCGCGTGATAGTCGGTGGGCACGATCCAGCCCGAGCCGGTGGTGATCTCGCCATCCTTCGCCACCTGAGACAGCGCAACGAACCCCAGTTGTGCGTTGCCGCTGGCGACGAACTGGTAGGTCTGGGCGATGTTTTCACCCTGCACCAATCGACCGCGGAGCGTTTCGGCAAGGCCGAGCTGCTCCAGTGTGGCCACGGCGGCAGCGCCATAGGGCGCGGTCTTCGGATTGGCCACGGCGAGGTGACGGAAATCGCCGGCCTTCAGTTGAGCAGGGCCATCCTCGACCCACCCGGATACCGGCGACCACAGCACTAGCCGCCCTACGGCATAGGTGAAGCGGCTGCCGCGTACGGCCGCGCCTTCCTGCTCAAGCCGTTGCGGCGTGGTGTCATCCGCTGAAAGCAGTACCTCGAATGGCGCGCCATTGCGAATCTGAGCGTAGAACTTCCCGCTGGCGCCGAAGGCAAGGCGTGCCTGATGGCCTGTGTCACGCTCGAAGCGTGCTGCAATCTCCTGCATCGGAGCGGTGAAATTGGAGGCGACGGCCACCTGTACCTGCGCCGCCAAGGCACTGCCGAAGGGCAGCAGGAGGAGTATCAGTGCGTAGCGGAGTGCTCGAGATGGATGCATGCGGCCTCGTTCAATGCTGAGCGGCTGGGGCGCATCATATTGCAGTTTGGCCGAGCTGTGATTGACCGGACGCGCTTCGGCCTGCACGGGCATTGTCCTGGCCACCGCTGCGGAGTAGCGTTGTGAGCCCGCGACCGGAGAACTGGCCATGAATATCACTCGTCCACTGGCGGCATTGATGCTGGCCTTTGCCGGCGCCTCGGCAGTTGCCGCCGAATGCCCGGCCCTGCTGCAGCACGAGCTGCCCAAGCTGCGTTCCAAGGAAACCGTCGATCTGTGCAGCCAGTTCCAGGGCAAGGCCCTGGTTGTAGTCAATACCGCCAGCCATTGCGGATTCACTGGGCAATTCAAGGGGCTCGAAGCGCTCTATCAACGCTACAAGGACGACGGCTTGGAGGTGCTTGGCGTTCCTTCGGACGACTTCTTCCAAGAGGCCGACGACGAGGCCGAGACGGCAGAAGTGTGTTACGTGAACTACGGCGTGACCTTCACCATGACCCAGACTCAGCCCGTGCGCGGGCGAAACGCTACACCGCTGTTCCGCGAGCTTGCCGAACAAGCGGGCAAGGCGCCGCGCTGGAATTTCTACAAGTATGTGGTCGATCGGGAAGGGCGCGTCGTCGAGCATTTTTCCAGCAAGGTGACGCCGGATGATCCGCGCCTGATCGCTGCAGTTGAGAAAGCGTTGGCGCGCTAGAACGAAAAAGCCCCGGCGAACCAGAGCGTGTGAAAACGCACTGAAGATAGGCAAATCCAACGCCCCGACTGGTTCGGGGCGTTGGTGTTTTTGATGTT
>NZ_JBEOPU010000015.1:0-88395 GCF_040310405.1 Pseudomonas sp. E45-MNA-CIBAN-0222 | reverse complement strand
TCGATAGCGCTGGTGCAGCTCACCAACCATCAAGGTCAACTGCGCGGCACTCTGCTCGGGCTCGTAGAGTGAACTGGACGGCGCTCTGCACGCACTTCGTAGGGTGGGCTTCAGCCCGCCGGTAACCATGGCCCCGTTGGTGGGCTAAAGCCCACCCTAACGCTCACACTCACACCTGATGCATCGATAGCGCTGGTGCAGCTCACCAACCATCAAGGTCAACTGCGCGGCACTCTGCTCGGGCTCGTAGAGTGAACTGGGCGGTGCTCTGCACGCACTTCGTAGGGTGGGCTTTAGCCCACCGGCAACTGCTCATTGGTAGGCTGAAGCCCACCCTCCGGTCACTCGATGCGCCGATACGCGTAGTGCTGCGGCTTGAATACTTGGTTGAAATGCCGACCTAGTGAATCGGCTTCGAGCAACGCCTGCACCGCTTCGGGCGGGACCTCTTCGTAGCGGTACAGCGCGCCGCTGCTGAACTCCACTTCCAGCACCTGCTGCCCGGGGTCGTAGCCGAGCGAGCGCAGGCTGCGCGAAGACACCGCTGCACGCTTCATACCGCCGGCCCGGGTTCCTGAGCGAAGCCTTCGGCCTGCATGCGCCACAGCGCGTCGAACTCACCGCCGCGGCGGCGCAGCTCCTGCGGCGGGCCGTCTTCGACGATGCGGCCGTCGCGCAGCACGATGATGCGATCGAAGCTCGCCAGCGTGGATAGCCGATGGGCCACCGCGACCACGGTGCGGTTGTGCACCAGGTTGTTCAGCGCCGCCTGGATCTCGCCTTCGGACTGAGTATCCAGCGCCGAGGTCGCCTCGTCGAGGATCAGGATCGGCGCGTCCTTGAGGAATGCGCGGGCGATACCCAGGCGCTGGCGTTGACCGCCGGAGAGCATCACCCCGCGCTCGCCGACCAGGGTGTCGTAACCCTGCGGCAACTCGCGGATGAAGCCGTCGCAGAAGGCACTACGCGCCGCCTCGACCACCTCTTCATCGCTGGCGTCCGGGCGGCCGTAGCGGATGTTCTCGCGGATGCTGCGGTTGAACAGCGCGGTTTCCTGCGGGACCACGGCGATCTTCTCCCGCAGGCTGTCCTGGCTGACGCCGCGGATATCCTGGTCGTCGATGAGAATGTGCCCGTCCTGCACGTCGTCGAGGCGCTGGATGAGGTTGATCAGGGTCGACTTGCCGGCGCCGGACGAGCCCACCACACCAACCTTCTGCCCAGCCGGAATGTGCAGGTCCAAGCCCTCGAACACGGCGCCGCGGTCCGGGTAGCTGAAGCTGATGCGTTCGAAGGTGATATCGCCTTCGGCCAGCATCAGCTGGTTGTCGGTGTCATCGAGACCGTGGGGCTGGACGATGATGCGCAGGGTGTCGTCGATGGCACCGATCTGCTGCGTGGCGTCCACCAGCGCCAGCGCCAAGTCCCGCGAGCCATGCAGGATGCGAAAGGTCAGTGCGCTGACCAGCACCACGTCGCCGGCCGTGACCTCGCCACCTACCCACAGCTGGATCGCCCAGATCAGCATGCCGCCGGCCATCACCGACAGGCAGATGTCGTGCATCACCCGGGCCTTTTCCAAGTACATCCAGCTGCGCCGCTGGGCGCGGGCCTCGAAGCCGATCTCGTGGGCCAGGCGCTCGGCCTCGCGGTCACGGGCGGAGAAGGCCTTGATGGTCCAGACGTTGGAGACTGCATCCACCAGCTCGCCGCCGACCCGTGCCGATTGCGCGGCGAAGCGCTGATGCTTATAGCGACCACGAATACCGAACCCGGTGATCAAAACGGCGACGATGGCGACGAAGATGATCAGCGCCACGGCCATGCGCACGTCCACCGTGAGCAACACCACCACGGCGCCAAGAAAGTCGACGATCGGCGGCACGATCTTCCAGGCCAGCCCGCCGTAGATGGCGCCAGCCGCCTGGCCAACGGCAGAGATGCGATTGCCCAGCGAGCCGGCGAAATGCTCGGTGAAATAACGCATCGGGTGGCCGGTCAGGTGCTTGAACAGGTCGACGCGGATATCCACCACGCTGGCCACCACGGTGCGGCAGCCGAGCCAGCCGCCCAGGCGCCAGAACACGTTCTCGGTGACGATCAGGCCAATGAACAGCCCCAGCGGCCACCAGACATTGGCCGAGCCGCGATCCGCCGTGCCCTGAGCCATGGCGTCGACCAGCAATTTCATGCCGTACTGCACCGCCACCGCGCAGCTGGCGGCACCGATGATCAGCGCCAGCAGCCCACCGAAATGCCAGGGCCGGGCGCAGATGTAATGCCAGAGAAAGGCGACCGGGCGGCTCGGCAACGGCAGCTCGTCCGCCTGCGCCTGCGGTATCCCGGTCGCCTGGTTCATGGCGTGGCTTCGGCGAACTGCGGGGCCGGGCTGGACTGGCTGAAACGCATCTGCTGCAGCCGCAGCTCATCGGCCAGGCCCTCATGCACGCAGCGCTTGCCGTTTTCGTCAGGGAAGCCGAGCAGTCCGACCGGGCAGTGGCGCTCGTCGGTCCAGCCCGGATAGTCGAGCACCGGATACAGGCAGATGCCTTCCACCGGCACCCCGGCCTGCATGGCCAGGCCCGCCTGCTCGCTGACATAGCGCAGCCAGTCGCCGCGCACGTCGCCCTCGGCCCCGGTTTCGGCGATCAACAAGGGTCGCCCATAGCGCTGATGGATCTCCCGCAGGATGCCCTTGAAGGGCCGGTAATCCGGGCTGCCCCGTTCGATGGTACGGCCGTCGCCGTGGTACCACTGGTTGTTCGAGTAGTAATTGATGCCCAGCACGTCGAGGTACTCCGGGGCACCGCCGAGGCCCGGCCATTGCTCGCCGCAGAGCATGTCCCAGGCCTCGAACTGCGATTGGCGGAACCGCTCGGCGTCGCGCTGCGGCCCGGGCCGGTCGTTGCCCGCGACCACATGGATCGCCGGGTCGACCTGAACGAAACGCGCCCGTGGCTCGACCGCACGGATCGCCTGCATCGCGGCAATGGTGGCGCGCACCAGCTGGTGCTTGAGTTCGAAGCCACGGCCGCGGGCCATGGGATTGAAATAGGCCTCGTCACCGCCGGCCCAGGCCCAGAAGGAGATTTCATTGAGCGGCGCATAGAACGGCACCTCACCGGTCTCGTCCTTGATCAGCTGCGCGGCCGCCGCGGCATAGCGGGCGAAGCGCTCGACGAACTGCGGCCGCCAGATGTCGATGTCGTCCGGCCAGCCGTAATGACACAGATCCCAGATCACCTGGGTGCCCTGGCGCTGCGCCGCCTGCAGCATGGGCAGAAAGCTCGACCAGTCGTATTGCCCCGGCTGGCGCTCGATCAGGTGCCAGCGCAGACCGTCGCGCACGCTGTGCAGGCCGTAGCGGTGCAGCTCGGCGTAGTCGTGGGCCGCCCAGCGGTCGTGCCCCGTCGCGGCAATCAGATCGAGACGGCGGCCGTCGCTGCGCCGGTGGTTCGAACACTCGAAACCACCAAGGAAGAAACTCTTGAACAGACTGGGGTGGTGCATCGTTTACCTCATGGATGACTCGCTACGGCCAGGCGGCAGCCGAGCGGCACTGGCCTGCCGCGGCGACAGGCTCATGCATAACGACCGTCCGGCTTCAGCCGAGTTGCTCGGGCACCGCTTGCGGCTGCGTTGCCAGCTCGGCTTCCTCGATGCGCTTGTACAGCGCCAGCGCCTGCCCGACCACCTGATCCATGTTGTAGTACTTGTAGGTGCCCAGACGGCCGACGAAGGTCACGCCGGGCGTCTCGTCCGCCAGCTGCTGATAGCGCTTGTACAGCTCGGCGTTCTCGGGACGCGGGATCGGGTAGTAGGGATCGCCCTCGGCCGCGGGGTACTCGTAGGTGACGCTGGTTTTCGGGTGAACCTGTCCGGTGAGGTGCTTGTACTCGCTGATGCGCGTATAGGGCACGTCCTCGCTGGGGTAGTTGACCGTACCCACGGCCTGGAACTGTTCCTGGTCGAGCTGCTTGTGCTCGAACTTCAGCGAGCGATACGGCAGCTTGCCGAAGCGGTAGTCGAAGTATTCGTCGATCGGGCCGCAGAAGATCAGATGGTCGAATTGCACCTCATCGCGAATTTCCCGGTAGTCGGTATTGATCATCACCTTGATGTTCGGATGCGCGAGCATCTTCTCGAACATCTTGGTGTAGCCGTATTTGGGCATTTGCTGGAAGGTATCGGTGAAGTAGCGGTCGTCGGTATTGGTGCGCGTCGGAATGCGCGAGGTCACCGACTTGTCCAGCTGCGACGGATCCAGCCCCCACTGCTTGCGGGTGTAGCCGCGGAAGAACTTCTGGTAAAGCTCGCGGCCGATGCCGTTGATCACCACGTCTTCGCTGGTCTGGATGTTCTCCACCGGCTCGGCACGGCTGGCGAGAAAATCTGCCGCTTCCTCTTCGGTGGTCATGTTCAGACCGTAGAGCCTGTTCAGCGTGGTCATGTTGATCGGGATCGGTACTTCCTGCCCATCCACCTGTGCGAGCACGCGATGCTCGTAGGGGCGCCACTCGGTGAACTGCGAAAGGTAGTCGACGATGCGCTGGGCGTTGGTGTGGAAGATGTGCGGGCCGTAGCGGTGAATCAGCACGCCGGCTTCGTCGTACTGATCGTAGGCGTTGCCGCCGATGTGCGGGCGGCGGTCGACCACCAGCACACGCTTGTTCAGCCCAGTAGCGAGGCGCTCGGCGAGAACGCTGCCGGCAAAACCGGCACCGACGATGAGGTAGTCGAAGCCGCGCCTGCGCGCCTGTGGCTGGTCGCCAGAGCCTGCGCCGAGACGTTCCGGGTTGCTGTCCTGCGGGCTCATATTGCGCATTGCATCTTCTCCTTCATCAGGCTCCAGGTGTGATCCCAGGACATGTCGCCTAGGATCTCGTCGGCCTTGGCCAACAGCGCGTCGCGGTCCTCGGCATCGGCCAGCGCAGCTTCGGTGGCGGCGACGAACGCCTCGGCGCTGTCGGCGATGCGCACGATGCCGGTATCACCGTAGGTGCGCACCACATCGGTGATCGGCGTGGACACCACCGGGCAACCGCCGGCGAGGTATTCGGGGGTCTTGGTCGGGCTGATGAAGCGGGTGGACTCGTTCAATGCGAATGGCATGATCGCCACGTCCCAGCCGGACAGGTACTGCGGCAGCTCGTCGTAGGTCTTGCCGCCGAGGTAGTGGATGTTGTCGCGCTGCGGCAGCTCGGCTGGGTCGATCTTGACCACCGGACCGATCAGCACGATCTGCCAATCCGGCTTCATCCGCGCGACCTGCTCGATCAGCTCGAGATCGAGGCGCTCGTCGATCACCCCGTAGAACCCGAGACGCGGATGGGGAATCTCCGCCTGGTCGTCCGGGTCGTGCTGCTGTCGGCGCGCGGCGGCGAAGTGCTCGACATCGACACTGCTGGGGAACGGGTGGGCATTGTCGTGACGCTGGCGCTTGGCTTCATAGAGGCTGTAGCCGCCAGTGAAGACCAGATTGGCCCGGCACATCAGCTCAACCTCGCGCTCGACCAGCTGCGGCGGCGCGCCGCGGAACGCCGATAGCTCGTCCATGCAGTCATAGACGATCAGGTTCGGCGCCAGATGGCCGGAGAAGGCCAGGCTCATCGGCGTGTAGTACCAGAGCAGCAGGTCGCTGACGCCGAGCTTTTCCAGGTAGCCGTCGAGCAACTGGCGTTGCACGCGGGTCGCGTCCTCGCCCTCGCAGCCGGCCGGCAGGCGCGGAATCAGCACCTGCACGCCGTTCTCTTCGGGGCGCACTTCCAGCCACGGCTGGGCATCCTCGGTGGGAATGGGTTCTTCGTGGAAGAGCACGTTGTAGTCGCGGGCAAAGCGCGACATCAGATGCTGCGGGCGCTGGTAGACAAAGCTCCAGCGCAGGTGCGAGAGGCATAGCAGGGTTGGGACCTGATCGTCGAAGACAACCTCGGCCGGCGCCTGCTGCGCGTTGCGGGATTTACCGATGTCGTATTGGAACGGGCCGGCCCAACTCATTTAGCACCTCATTTCGGTAGCTGTGCCCAAGCGTTCCTGCTCGCTCACGTTGCCACTTCGATGCCAGCGCTGCCCTGCGTAAGGCGTGTCATCTCGGGGTGGTTGCGAGCCGTTGCAACGTCCTGCTACCCGCGCCACCTGCCGGTAGTGGACGGCAATCGGCGGTGCGGGTTCCCGCCAATCATCCGATTGCGCAGCCCGTCGACCGGCCAGCGGGTGGATTGAACTCGCTCGGACCTCCCCCCGTCCCTATCTGCAGGACGCCTGATTTAAACCGGCATCGGAACCCCCCGCGCGCAGCTTGTGGTCGCCGTCCCGTTCCGTTTCGCCGATCCCAATTACGGAGACTCATGCAGCGCCAGCCATGGCCAGCCGCAGTGTCCCGAGCGTGTCGAAAAGACAGCGAATTCGGAGGTAGACAGATGATTCTGGTGACAGGAGGAGCTGGATACATAGGCTCACACGCGGTACTCGAACTGCTCCAGGCCGGCCACGAAGTGCTGGTACTGGACAACCTGTGCAACAGCTCGAAGCTGGCCCTGGACCGAGTCGAGCATCTGGCCGGGCAGCCGCTGCACTTCGTTAAAGGCGACGTGCGCAACCGCTCGCTGCTCAAGGCGTTGTTCGCTGCCTATCCGATCGGCGCGGTCATGCACTTCGCCGGCCTGAAGGCCGTTGGGGAAAGCGTGCGTGAGCCGCTGCGCTATTACGAAACCAACGTCGGCGGCAGCATTGCGCTATGCCAGGCGATGGCCGAAGCCGGTGTATTCAAGCTGGTATTCAGTTCGTCAGCGACCGTCTACGGCGAGTCACCGGTGATGCCAATCACCGAGGACCGCCCTACTGGCGTGCCGACCAATCCCTACGGCCAGTCGAAGCTGATGGCCGAAAATGTGCTCAAGGGTCTGGCCGCTTCCGATCCGCGCTGGTCGATCGGCTTGCTGCGCTACTTCAACCCCATTGGCGCACATGAATCCGGACTGATCGGCGAAGATCCCAACGGCGTGCCGAACAATTTGCTGCCCTACATGCTGCAGGTGGCGGTCGGTCGTCGAAAGCAGCTAAGCGTGTACGGAAACGACTACCCGACACCGGACGGCACGGGTGTTCGTGACTACATCCACGTGGTCGATCTGGCCAAAGGACACCTGAAAGCGCTGGAACGGCTGCAACTGATTCACGGTGTTTCCACGTGGAACCTCGGCACTGGAAAAGGGCATTCGGTGCGCGAAATGATCACCGCCTTCGAGGAAGTCACTGGGCGCCCCCTGGCTCACGTAATCAAGCCGCGCCGCAGCGGCGACATTGCCCAGTGCTGGTCGGACCCGACCAAGGCAGAGCTGGAACTTGGCTGGCACGCCGAGAAAGACCTGACCACCATGCTCGCCGATGCCTGGCGCTGGCAGAGCCGCAACCCACACGGTTACTCGGTGGAAAAAGTCGCGGCAGCTGCACCTATTGCCCAGCAGACTGCGCTGGCGAGCTGAGGAACGACTACCCGCGCAGGCGAGTCCGGCCTATCACGTGGATAGATCGACTCGCCGATAGTGACCACCTCACAGCCAGGGCAGGCGTGAAGTGGGCATTGGCGCTCCATTACTGCCTGTCGATCTGATTCCCAACGCCGGATAACGACATCGCCGGCTCGTCCCCGCTCCACTCCAGCTTATTGTCGATTCCGTCCAAGGTGAGTTGTGCGGGACCGTCAAATACCAGATCCAACTCATGCTCGGCCCCTGACACCTCGACAATCGCCGTCTGTCCATCCCCGATAACCTTGGTGCGGATGTCGTTCTGGTTGGTATCCACCAACAGCCGGCCGACAGACTTGGCCGTCACGCTGTTACCGATGCCGGATACCTCCAGCGCCGAGGCCGTTGCCAGGCTGACCTCATGGTCCGTGCCATAGACCTGCACCACACCGCAGTCGCCGGTCAGGGTGATGTTGTTGGCGCTGCCGGAGATATTCACGTCCTTGCCGAGACAGGGCACGTCCCGCGACAGCTTGATGCCATCCAGTTCGATTGGTTGAGCAACAGCGGCATTCGCCAGCAGCAGGCCAGCCACAAGCATCACAACAGAAGCGCGAGAGTTCATTCGCAAAGTCCTTTCGAGGCGGAAGAAGGCATCGGAAGGTTTGGCATACCTTTAACCGCTCCGTTGCCGTGCGGCGTAGGACTCGATGGCTTCAGCCGAGTTCAGCCGGTGCTGGGGCACCGTGAAGGACCCAGCGTCTCTGCGCTAACGCTTTGCCAGCTGCGGGTCGCTGCGCTCGGCACCAAACCAAGTCGGACGCCCGAGTAACAGCAGCGATATCAAGGCGTACCACAGGCCAGTTCACGGCGGATCTTCGACGCATCCAACCGGCGGTTGAGCTGCACCACGCCGGTCAGCTGTGGGTCCTGCACGGCCAGGCGCAGCAGTGCCTCACGGGTCTGCGCGGCCGTGGCACAGGGGTTGAGCGAGGCATACAGCGCTGCCGCGCCGGTGACATGCGGCGCCGCCATGGAGGTGCCGCTCATGTAGGCATAACCGGCCGCGCCCTTGGCAGTCGGCACCGTGGAAACGATATCGACGCCCGGTGCGGCGATGTGCACACTCTTCGCCCCGTAGTTGGAGAAGCCTGCTCGTTGCCCGTTCTGACCGATCGCGGCGACGGCGATCACGTTCGGCAGCTGATAGCTTGCCGGGTAGCTCGGTGTCGCATCAATGTCGAGGCCGCTGTTGCCCGCCGCAGCGACGAACAGGATGTTGGCATTGCCGGCGGCACGGATGGCGTCGTACAGCGCCTGGGAATAACCACCGCCGCCCCAGGAATTGTTGGTCGCAACCAGATTGATCTTCTTCGCCAGCTTCAGCTGGGTCAGGTAGTTGACCGCCTTCACCGCACCGGCGGTGGTGCCGCCATTGGCACCAAGAAATTTCGCGGTAATGAGTTTGGCGCTCTGGCAGACGCCAAATACTCCGGCTCCATTGTTGGCCACAGCAGCCACTGTGCCGGCGACATGGGTGCCATGGTCATCGGCCGGGCCGTCGTAGACGCTGGCATCGTTGGCGCTGAAATCCCAGCCGTGGATGTCATCGATAAAACCGTTGCGGTCGTTGTCCTTGCGGTCGGCGCGGCTGCCTTCGCCCGGATTGATCCAGATATTGGCGCGCAGATCGGCATGGGTGGTCATCACGCCCTCGTCGATGATGCCTACGTGGATCTGACTCGAACAGGCTGCGCCGGCGTTCCAGACGGCCAGCGCGCCACTGCCGTACGGTGCTGCAGGCGATGTGGTGGCGCCCTGCATGCCCCAGAGGCTACCGAGCCCCGGATCGTTGGGGTTGGCCCGCTGGGTGCGATAGATCCAGTTGGGCTCGACGAACTCCACCGCCGGGTCGGCAGCCAGCCGGGCCAGCAACGCGGCATCGAGCTTCTTGCCCTTGCCCAGCTGCGCCTGCACCAAGTCACCCTTGGCGTCTTTGCGTGCCGCCTTGTCGAGCAGCTTTTGAGCGGCTTTGGCGCCCTGCTTGCTCAATGCCGCGTTCTTCGCCGCCTCAGAGGCAGCAGGTTTGAACTGCACCAGCAGCTCGCCCTCGACAAAGGGGCGACCAGCTTTGAGTGAAGCCTCAACCGCGGGGGCACTGGCCGAAACCTGCTCAGCTGCGAAAGTCAGCACTACCGCAACGACGAGACCGGCACGTTGTTTCCTGACCATCACTGTTCTCCTCGAACGACTACAGACAGTTCCTGCGGCAGTGCGCCGAACCGTATTTTGGTTAATGCGACTGTATCGGCAAGGGTGATGTCGTTTTAGTGGCGCCAGACAAGCGGCGCGCCCATTCGTCGCTTAGCTTTTCAGGGCGGACCTGGTATTGGTTGTGCTTGTGATGCTCGTTCGCCCGGCGCGCTCCACCAGCAAACGACCCGCACCGAGTCGTCTCGCTGTTGTGAGAGCGACCTTGATCGCGGATCTGGCGCCGCCAAAGCCTCTCCCCGGTGCCGTTACCCGGGCTTTTGCGCACTGCGCAATTCGCCCCGCAACCACTCTGCCAGGCGCTCGGCCCGCCTATCCACCCGCCTGGCCGGCACCCACAACGCCAATCTGGCGCTGGTTTCGACGAAGCCCCAGGGCGCCAGCAGCCGCCCCGATTTCAGATCGTCGGCGACCAGCTGCTGCGGCGCGATGGCCACACCCAGCCCGGCCAGTGCCGCTTCCAGGAGGAAATACAGGTGCTCGAAGCTCTGCCCGAGACGCAGCTGCGTGGGGTCCAGTTGCTGCCCGCGAGCCCAGCTCGGCCAGGCCTGCGGGCGCGAGGCGGTATGCAGCAGCGCTTCGTCGAGCAACGCAGCAGGCGGTGCGCTGCGCAGTTCGGTACAGCGCGGATGGTAGGGGCTGAGCACCGGGCCGATGCGCTCGGCGGCCAGCTCGAACACCTGCATGTCCGCCGGCCAAGGCGGTTCGGCGTACCACAGCGTGGCATCCAGCCCCGGTTTGCGCGGGTCCAGCTCGCCTTCACTGGCGGACAGCTGCAGGCGCAGCTCGGGCAGATCACGATTGAGCCGATCCAGCCGCGGAATGAACCAGCGCGCCAGCAGGCTGCCGGGGCAACCGAGGACGAACGGCGCTTCAGCGGTCTGCCGCTTCAGCTCGGCACAGGTGCTGCGCAGACGCTCGAAAGCCTCGCTGGCAGCATCACGCAGGCGCACCCCGGCATCCGTGAGTTTTACGCCACGACCGTCCTTGACGAAGAGGCCGATGCCCAGCTGCTCCTCGAGCTGCTTGACCTGCCGGCTGACGGCCCCATGGGTGACATGCAGCTCGCGCGCCGCTTCGCTGACGCTACCCAGACGGGCGGCCGACTCGAAGGCACGCAGAGCATTGAGAGGGGGGAGGCCCTGAGCCATAAGCGTGAGTTTTCCTGACATATTGTGGCGATCTTATCGCTTTTAACCAGGCGCCCATAGCCGTACCCTGAATCCATCGCATCATCCGATCGCCTGCGGGAGCGGCCTTGAACGCGAATGCGCCAGCCGCGCGTTCAAGACAAGCACCCAGGCCCGGCAACCGTTACAGGAGCCTCACATGACTTCATACCGCACCGGTCCTGACGACCGCGGCCTGTTCGGCCGCTTCGGCGGCCAGTTCGTCGCCGAAACTCTGATGCCGCTGATCAACCAGCTGGCTGCCGAGTACGAGAAGGCCAAGAGCGATCCGGCCTTTCTCGAGGAGCTGGCTTATTTCCAGCGCGACTACATCGGCCGCGCCAGCCCGCTGTACTACGCCGAGCGCCTGACCGAGCAGTTCGGCGGGGCGAAGATCTACCTCAAGCGCGAAGACCTGAACCACACCGGCGCGCACAAGATCAACAACTGCATCGGCCAGATCCTGCTGGCCAAGCGTATGGGCAAGCAGCGCATCATCGCCGAGACCGGCGCCGGCATGCACGGAGTGGCTACCGCTACCGTGGCCGCGCGCTTCGGTATGCAGTGCGTGGTCTACATGGGCACCACCGACATCGAGCGCCAGCAGGCCAACGTCTTCCGCATGAAGCTCCTGGGCGCCGAGGTGATCCCGGTCACCGCCGGCACCGGCACGCTGAAGGACGCGATGAACGAAGCTCTGCGCGACTGGGTGACCAACGTCCACAACACCTTCTACCTGATCGGCACCGCCGCCGGCCCGCACCCCTACCCGGCCATGGTGCGCGATTTCCAGTCGGTGATCGGCAACGAAGTACGCGAGCAGATCATGCAGAAGGAAGGCCGCCTGCCCGACTCGCTGGTCGCCTGCATCGGTGGCGGTTCCAACGCCATCGGCCTATTCCACCCGTTCCTCGATGACGAGGGCGTGCAGATCGTCGGCGTCGAAGCGGCCGGTCACGGTATCGATACAGGCAAGCACGCTGCCAGCATGGCCGGCGGTGCGCCGGGCGTGCTGCACGGCAACCGCACCTTCCTCTTGCAGGATGCCGACGGCCAGATCACCGATGCGCATTCCATCTCTGCCGGCCTCGACTACCCCGGCGTAGGCCCGGAGCACGCCTGGTTGCATGAGATCAAGCGCGTCGAATACGTACCTTGCACCGATGACGAAGCCCTGGCCGCGTTCCACCAGTGCTGCCGCCTGGAAGGCATCATCCCCGCGCTGGAATCGGCCCACGCCCTGGCCGAAGCCTTCAAGCGCGCGGCGAAGCTGCCCAAGGATCACCTGATGGTGGTCAACCTCTCCGGCCGCGGCGACAAGGACATGCAAACCGTCATGCACCACTACGACGAACAGGAAGAACACATATGAGCTCGGTGAACACCCGTTTGCAGTCGCGCTTCGCACAGCTGAAGCAGGAAAACCGCGCCGCGCTGGTGACCTTCGTGACCGCCGGTGACCCGGACTACGCCACCTCGCTGGCCATCCTCAAGGGCCTGCCGGATGCCGGCGCCGACGTCATCGAGCTGGGCATGCCGTTCACCGACCCGATGGCCGACGGCCCGGCGATCCAGCTGGCCAACATCCGCGCCCTGGCGGCCAAGCAGAATCTGCCGAAAACGCTGCAGATGGTCCGCGAATTCCGCGAAACCAACAGCAGCACCCCGTTGGTATTGATGGGCTACTACAACCCGATCTTCGCGTATGGCGTCGAGCGCTTCGTCAGCGATGCAAAAGAAGCCGGAGTCGACGGCCTGATCGTCGTCGACCTGCCGCCGGAGCATAACGACGAGCTCTGCGACCCGGCCCAGAACGCCGGCATCGACTTTATCCGCCTGACCACCCCGACTACCGACGACCAGCGCCTGCCCACCGTGCTCAACGGCAGCTCGGGCTTCGTCTACTACGTCTCGGTGGCCGGCGTGACCGGGGCCGGTTCCGCCACCTTGGAACACGTGGAGGAAGCGGTGGCGCGTCTGAAGCGCCACACCGACCTGCCGGTGTGCGTCGGCTTCGGCATCCGCACGCCGGAGCAGGCCGCCGCCATCGCACGACTGACCGAAGGCGTAGTGGTGGGCTCGGCACTGATCGATCAGATCGCCAGTGCCAAGAGCCCGGAAGACGCGGTGGAAGGCGTGCTTGGCCTGTGTCGCGAGATCAGCGCCGGAGTGCGTGGCGCCCGCGGCTGAGGCCTGGTTGTCGTAACCGAAAAGCCGCTGCACCTGTGAGAGGGCAGCGGCTTTTTCGTTCGTGTACCGGCGTACGCTGCCTCAGAGTGGCGTTTCTGGTGGGCTGAAGCCCACCCTACGGGAAGCACCGGCTCTGGGCTTTGTAGGGTGGGCTTCAGCCCACTGCCCCCTTTCCCACGACCTTCCAAAGATCACCCACTTCTTACCGACAGGAGTCACCCATGGACATAACCGACCTCCCCTTTGGCACCACCGACTGGGCCACCATCGAACCCAGCGTACACGCCGGCGACACCGGCAGCGCTTACTGGCGCACCCGCCAGTTCGGCCCCATCCGCGTGCGCATGGTCGAGTACACCCCGGGTTATCTGGCGGACCATTGGTGCAGCAAGGGCCATATCCTGCTGTGCCTGGAAGGCGAACTGCACACCGAGCTTCCTGATGGTCGCCACTTCATCCTTACGCCGGGTATGAGCTATCAGGTCGCAGATGGCGCCGAGCCACATCGTTCATCTACAGAAGTGGGGGCAAAGTTGTTCGTGGTGGATTGATTGCGTCGCCTCTGCAACCTGAGGCGCACGACCCGGGATCAGCGCCTGCGATGCAGATGCGCGGCTATGCCCACGTCGCCATCGGCAGCGGAGGCGTCCCATCGCTCAGCCATCACTTCTTTTTCTTCTTTTTCAGTGCCTTCAACCGCTGCGCCGCGCGCTCTACCGTGGCCTTCTTGTCCGGGCGCTTCATGCGTTTCCATTTGCGGATCTCGTCCTTGGTGCGACCGCAGCTGGTACACAGCTCGTCGCTGAGCTTGCAGACGGAAATGCACGGATTCTCGACGTCCTTGCCCATTGTCAGTGCCGTGTCGTGGCGTTGCGGGCCAGGCGACGTTGCCAGTCACCGCCATCGTTGCGCTTGCAGGCTTCCTCGCTGTCGAAGCGCACCGCTGCAATCAGGGCAGCCATGTCGATACCCGCCTCCGCGAGCGCCGCTCGGGTGAGCGCCTGCATGCGTGCGGCCTGCCCTTCTTCAATCGCTTGAGCCCGCTGCGCCTCCGTGGCGAATATCCAGGTGACCTGCAGGCTCTCGGGGAAGCGCGTGTAATCGACCTCATGGGTGAGCCAGCTGAATCCGACGATCTCCGCCTTGGCCGCCTCGCAGGCCTCGCGCAGGCAGCTGGAAAGTTGGCGCTCCATGCGGGTCTGGTCGCGTTTGCTGAGGGGCATCGGGTCGCCTGCTGATTGATCCCGGATCGATGGGACGGTACGGCGGAGTCTAACGCGACCGAGTGGCCGGGCTGCTCCGCTTTCCGATGCGGTGCGGTGAAACCGCTAAACGGCACCCGAAGCGCTGGTTAGAAACATCGATTAAATGAGAATTATTGCTAATATCGCCGCTTCGCTGTTCGGCTGGACCCTCCTTTGCCTGCCCGCCACACAAGCCAAACCCGATATTCGCTCGAAGACTTCCACCAGCTGGGGCAGCGCTACGCCGTGCGTTACAGCCTGACCAGCGCGCAGCGGAACGATAACCCCTGCCTGGTGCAGGGCCGTATCGACGAGCACGAGGTCGGTCGCGGGATAACGCTGGTGACCTCCAAGGTGCAGACCTTCCATGGCTACCAAGCGCAATCCCTGATTCCACCCAGCCTGTCTATCGTGGTGTTGCTACAGGGGCAGGCACAGCTCAACGGCCAGCGCCCGATAGCCCTGAGCAGCGGCGACGGCGCCCTGCTGCTTTGCCAGGACGGACGCAGCCAGTCGGCTTTGCATCGAACGCAAAACGACCTGCGCGGCCTGAACCTCTCGATCAAAGATCCAGACTGCCTGGCCGACGAATACCTGGCCGAACATATGCGGCAGACACTCCGCACCCAGGGATCGCGAACGCAGCGTTGGTCACTGCCTGATCATCTGCTGCATGGCCTGGAAGCGATGGTTTCCGGCGCGTGGCAAGGCAGCTTGCAGCGATTGCTATGCGAAGGACTGGCCCTGCAGTTGCTGGCCTACGGCCTGGGTTCGCTGGAGACCCCGGAGCCTCGCTCCGGCACGCTGAGCCCGCGCGACCGAGCGTTGCTGGCGCGAGTGCGCGATCACCTGCATCAGGAGCCTGGCGCCGATCACAGCCTGCAGAACTTGGCACAACTGGCGTGCATGAGTCCCAGCGCGCTGCGCTACAAGTTCCAGCAGACCTACGGCGTCAGCGTCATGGGTTTTCTGCGTCAACGGCGCATGGAACTGGCCAGGCAGTGCCTGGAACAGGGCTGGCGCGTGCAGGAAGCCGCCCACTATGTCGGCTACCGCCATGCCAGCAATTTCGCCACGGCCTACCGACAGCACTTCGGCGTGTCACCGCGCGGCGACGCCTGAGCGGTTCCCGCACAACCCAAGCCTGCGCCCCGTCACTGCGCATAGGTTTTACGGCATCCAGCAAAGATGCGGCATCTCGCAAACAGGAATAATTCTCGCTTGATAATTATTCCATGGAGCAACACTCAATGCCGCGTGCATCATCAGCATCCCTTAAACCCCTGGCCTGGATGATGCGCGCTGCGCTGATGGGCAGTGCATTGGTTCCGCTGACGGCCAGCGCCGAAGCTGAGCCTGGAGTGGCCGGCGATGCCGTCGACACAAGCCTCACGCTCCCGGTCATGGACGTCGTCGGGCAGCGCACGCCGCAAGCGACCACGGAGGGTACGGGCAGCTACACCACCGGCGCGGTGTCGACCGCCATTGGCCTGCCACTGTCGATCCGTGAGACGCCGCAGTCGGTCAGCGTGATCACCCGCCAGCAGATCGAAGACCGTGGTCTGAGCGACACCGCCGCCATTCTCAATACCGCGCCAGGCGTATCCATGACCCGCAACGACAGCAACCGCCTGTCCTTCTCCGCGCGCGGCTTCACCATCGACAGCTTTCAGTTCGATGGCCTGCTGTCGCCGATCAGCACCTTCTGGAACTTCGGTGCCACCGATTTCGACTCGGCCATCTACGACCGCGTCGAAGTGGTTCGCGGTTCCACCGGCTTGCTGACCGGCGCCGGCAACCCATCGGCAGCGGTCAACTTCGTGCGCAAACGCCCCCTGCCGGAATTCGCCATCGGTGGCTCGATTGGTGCCGGGCGCTGGAACAAACACCGCGGCGACATCGACATCTCCACGCCGCTGAGCGCCGATGGCCGCGTTGCCGCCCGCGTGGTGGCGGCCTACTCCGAACGCGACAGCTTCATGGACAACCTGAGCCGCGACAGCGAAACCCTGTACGGCGTGATCAGTGCCGAACTGACCCCCAGGACACAAATGACCGTGAGCCTGGAGCACCAGAAGAACAACACCGATGGCATGGGCTCGGGCATTCCCATGTTCTACGCCGATGGCTCGCGCACGGACTTCGGCCGCTCCACCTCCAACAACACCAAATGGGCGTACTTCGGCACAGAGTCGAATACCGCCTTCCTCGATCTCGAACACCGCCTGGATAACGACTGGAAGTTGCGCGCCGCCTATAGCCGTACCGAAGCCGACTACGCCATGCGCTACCTGTACCGCGGCGGTTATCCGGATCGTAACAATGCCGGCATGAGCGCCGGCTTTTTCAAATACGAAGGCGAGCGCACGCGTGACGCCTGGCATCTGACGGCCAGCGGCCCGTTCCAGTTGCTGGGGCGCACCCACGAACTCGCGTTCGGCGGCATGAGTGTCGAAGATGAATTCAACGTCGATCAGTATCTGCCGATTGCCGGCACAGCTCCGACAGATGAATCCAGGCTCGACTGGACCAACGCCGGCATCGCCGAGCCGCGCTGGTCGAGCACCCGTGCCACCGGTGACGCCGCCGATATCCGCCAGACCGGCGGCTATGCGGTAACACGCCTGTCGCTGGCCGACCCACTGCACCTGATCATCGGCGCACGCGTCAGCACCTGGGAGATGCAGCAGAACTACTACGGCACCCAGCGCGACTATCGCTACAGCGACGAGATCACGCCGTATGCCGGGCTGATCTACGACCTCGACGACACCTACAGCGTCTATACGAGCTACACCAGCATCTTCAACAACCAGACGCAGAAGGCGCCTGACGGCAGCTTCCTCGACCCGGTGACCGGCGACAGCTATGAGGCAGGGATCAAGGCGAGCTATCTGCAAGGTCAACTCAACGCTGCGCTGGCGGTGTACCGCACCAAGCAGGAAGGCCTGGCCGAAGCGATACCGGGCGCTTCCGTCGAAGGCGCACCTGACCAGCAGGCCTACAAGGCTGGCAAGGGCGCGGTGGTGGATGGCTTCGACCTCGAGCTGAGCGGCGCTTTGAGCGACGCGTGGAATCTTTCGACCAGCTATACCCACTTCATCGCCCGCAACGCACAGAATCAGGCGATCAACACAACCCACCCACGCAGCCAGTTCAAGCTGTTCACCACCTACCGCCTGAGCGGTGCGCTGAACGATCTGACCCTGGGCGGCGGCGCCACCTGGCGCAGCGGCATCTCACGCGACAACACACCAAGCCCCAACGGCCCTGTCAACGTAAAGGAGGGCAGCTACACCCTGGTCGACGTGATGGCCCGCTACCAGATCAGCGAAAACCTCTCGGCCACCGCCAACCTGAACAACGTCTTCGACAAGAAGTACCTGGAGCAGATCGGCTTCTACAGCCAGCTCTGGTACGGCGAACCACGCAACCTCAGCCTGGCCCTGAACGCCAGATTCTGATCGACCGCTCCGCGCGCGGTGGGCAGGGTGGGTCTCAGCCCACCATTGGCCAGCCAGAGGGTGTGCGATCAGGCGGCCGCGCGCGTCGAGGTCACTGGGCTAACCAGGCGCGCGTCGGCAAGATGTGCGAGATCTCCATGCGCGCCCTCAACCACCTGGAATACGGCGACGGCAACGCCACGCTCAAGACGCCGGAGTTGGTGTTCATGGTGTTTGGCATGCGGATATCGCTGACACTGATGACCGGGGCGGCCGACGCACTGCCGCCTGACACTCGGTAGCCTCCGCTTCGCAGTCAGCGCGGCTCGCGAACAAACCATCGCCCATCGATGACCAATATCGACCTGCTTGATTTCGAGAGCGCCGGCCGAGGGCGTAGCATGTCCCGCACATCCCCAGTAGCCACCGAGGAGATTGTTCATGCCTGACACCCCTTACGTCCCGCCAAAGGTCTGGACCCACGACGCGCCCTCGGGCGGCAAGTTCGCCAGTATCAATGCCCCCACCGCCGGTGCGCGGCAGGAGAAGGCATTGCCGGTGGGCAAGCATCCGTTGCAGCTCTACTCGCTGGCGACGCCCAATGGCGTGAAAGCCTCGATCATGCTCGAAGAGCTGCTCGCCGCCGGCCACAAGGGCGCCGAGTACGACGCCTGGCTGATCAACATCGGTGAAGGCGACCAGTTCGGCAGCGGCTTCGTCGAAATCAACCCGAACTCGAAGATCCCCGCGCTGGCCGATCACAGCATCGCGGGCGAGCCGCTGCGGGTGTTCGAGTCCGGCTCGATCCTGGTCTACCTGGCGGAGAAGTTCGGCGCCTTCCTGCCCACGGAAATCCGCGCACGCACCGAAACGCTGAACTGGCTGTTCTGGCAGATGGGTTCGGCGCCCTTCCTCGGCGGCGGCTTCGGGCACTTCTACGCCTACGCGCCGGAGAAGTACGAGTACCCGATCAACCGCTACGCCATGGAGGTCAAGCGCCAGCTCGACGTACTCGACCGCCAGCTGGCGGAGAATCGTTACGTGGCCGGTGACGAATACACGATCGCCGACATGGCCATCTGGCCCTGGTACGGCGTGCTGGCACAGGGCGAGCTGTACGACGCCGGCGAATTCCTCTCTGTGCAGGACTATAAGCACGTGCAGCGCTGGGCCGCGGAAGTCGCCGAACGCCCGGCCGTAATCCGCGGGCGCAAGGTCAATCGCACCTGGGGCGACGAATCCGAGCAGGCGCCCGAGCGCCATAGCGCAGCCGATCTCGACTGAGCCATCCGACCGGCAGGTGGAAAACGGCAAAGCCTTTTCCACCACCGGCGCCTGCGCTAACCCCTTGGCCGCTAACCAGCTGTGTCGGTACGCAGCCTTCCGATATGCATGTGTCGACGTCTCCACAGGGCGACGTTCGCCAGTGAAGAAATGGCCGTTCTTACCGGCTCGTCATTCCGTCTCGGCCCCCCGCGCCTATCAGCAGCATTCATCCTCCATCTTCCAAGGCGCCCTCTCCCGCTAGCCAACCAGTCGCCCCGACCGCTGATCCTCCACGCTGAACTATGCCGGTGCGCTCCGACCCAATACTTCATGAGCGCCGCTTTATCCGCGCAAGACGCAGCCCGCGTCATATCCAGGACTGGTCGTCACCCGGGCAAGCGCAACGCTCGGCAACCCAGTTGTTCAACGCAACGTGAGGTGAACCATGAGACACACACTGGTAGCAGCGTTCGCAACGCTGACCGACGCCAACCGCACCCGCGGCGACCTGATGGCGCGCGGCATTCCGCGGGAACAAGTTCACGCCGTGGGCGCAGAAAGTGCCGATATCCACGCCTACGACGCGCCCTATACCACCACCCCCGACACTCCCGTGGACCGCACGCATCACGAGTCCAAGGTTGCGCACTTCTTCAAATCGCTGTTCGGCCACGAGCCCCATGAGGAACATCGCTCCTATGCCAGCGCCTATCCGGATGCGGTGCGCCGGGGCGCGCTGGTGATCGCCGTGGATGTCGACGACGAAGATCAGCTGGCGCAAGCGCGCGATGCGCTGGAATACAACGGTGCCATCGACATCAACGAGCGTGGCGGCACCGGCACGGCCGATGGCTATCCAGGGCCCACCAGCCCCTATGCCGGCGCTACCGGCGGCGATAGCCACCTTGACAAGCATTTCACCGAGCCCAGAACGGGAACCGGCGCGACGGCTGCCGGAATGCAATCGGCAAGCGAGCGTTTCGGTGAAGGCGCCGAAGTCAGCGCCGCCGGCGTAGGCCACACTACCGACCCGACCGACTACAACGACCGCAGCTCAGCCGATACCGGTCGCTATGAAATCGGCAGCGCGGCCAAACGGGCCGGGACGGACTACCCGGACACCACCGCCACCACCGTGCCGACCGGTGCAGGCAGCACCGGCCATGGCACCAGCACCGAAACGCCTGAAGTGGCGCCTGGTGTCGGCACCCGTGATGCCGGCTTATGTCGCGATCGGATCTGCGTGATTCAACGGCCAAGCTGACGTCGACTTCGCAATGATCCACGGGCCGCACAATGCGGCCCTTTTTTGCACAGCCGCGAACCAGGGCCAAGCTGGGACGGCACCCGCCGGGTGGACTTCAACCCAGCAAAACGCGCCGAAAGCCTCTGGCGGGCTGAAGCCCACCCTACCGATACGCGCTGCACCAGAGCTCCGCGCCGCAGCGCCAGCCCTGCGGCGATTGGCGCAGGGCCCAAGTGGTGAGCCTTGGAGGCGCCTGGCGTATTCTGGCGTTCCGGGTGGCCTGAACGCTGCCAAGTACGCCGAGGGCCACGCTATGGCAATCCTGAGAACCGCCTCGTCCTGCCTGACGCTTTGTCTTGTCGCTTCGAATGCCTGGGCGGCACAACCCGCCATGGAGCAGACGGAGGGCGCATCGAAGAGCGCCTTCGTCCTGCATGAAGGCGGCAATATGCACACCGATCAGGCGGCGCTGCGTGAACGTCGCGCCAGAGCCTACGAAGTGGAGCTAAGCGAAGCCGAAGACGAGCTGATGGCGGCCAAATACGCGATCACCCAGAAATACCTGGCCAAGCTGCCCGCCCATGAACGCGAGGCCATGCAGGCCGAGGTCGCCGCGCAACACGCGACCTTCGCCTACCGTTACCCCGAAGCCCATGCACGGCTGCTCCTGAGCAATCCGCACAAGGCCGAGCTCACGCCTGACTGATGGCCCCAGCACCACCGGCGTAGGGTGGAAAACGGCAACGCCTTTTCCACGCGTCTCCCATAACCGCTACGCAAAACGCGAAGAGCTCATGGCTTCTTACTTCCCGCGCCGACCATCTCCCAGCGCCCGCCGCAACCCCGCTCGACCGACCATCAATGCCAGCCCCTCCTCGACCGCACCCAGCGCCGCATTGACCATCGGCCTGGGCTGATACGACTTGCGCAGGCTCAACCCGATCTTGGATACGACCAGCGCTGCCGTCGCGCCGAGTAACGCCGGCACCAGCATCGGCTCGCGGCGCACACCTGCCAGCGCCGCTGCACTCACACCACCGGACAAGGCACGGAACATCATCGACGGCACGATGGTGCGATCCGGCGCAAAGGGCATTTTGTCGCCAATCATCTCGCTGGCCGCGAGCACTGGCAGAAAGGTCTGTGCCGTATCGGACGTGAGCAGCTGGGCTGCCTCGCCCGCACCGTCCAGATCATCCCGTTCACTCAACGCCCGGCTGACCAACGCCGGCGCCAACATGCTGCGCATGCCTGTAACCGCCCCGATTGCCAGAGCGGCCCACAACAGATTGCTGGATGTCGTCATCGTCGATTCTCCCGGTAGTTGCTAATACCGACCGACCCACCGCGGCAAGCGTTCGGCGCCAAGGGCGGGCAGCGACGGACGACACGCTACCGGCTCCATACGCCACCGCACGTCGGCTCTCGTCAGATCGCCAACGCCCCGTCATCAACCTGCCACCTGTGCTTCCTAGTTTCGGATCGACCCCACCGCCCTAAGGAAAACAACAATGCGCACTCGTCTACTGGATTGGTTGCTCGCCGCCGGCCTGATCGGCCTTGCCGCCCCGGCCCTGGCTCAAACCCAGGAACAGCCCGAGCACGGCTCTATCGAGCAGGATTACCGCGAGCAGCGGCAGGAAGGCCTGCAGGCCAGGCAGCAAGCCAGCGAACGACGCAGTTGGCGCGCCCCGGACTGGCGCCCCGAACCGACGGTGTCGGTCAATATCCTCAGCATCAACGACTTTCACGGCCAGCTGTCACCGCGCACTGTTGCCGGACGACCCGCCGGCGGCGCGGCGGTGCTCGCGTCCTACCTGAAGTCCGCCAGCCGGGAATACACGCTAATCGTCCACGATGGCGACCAGGTCGGCGGCTCACCGCCCAACTCCGCCTTGTTGCGCGACGAGCCCTCGATCAGCCTGCTGAACATGCTCGCCAATCAGTTCTGTCGCCCGTTCAGCTGGCAGATGAAGCTTCCCCGTAGCGCGCAGCCCCTTGCCCAGCAGCGCTGCAACGTTATCGGTACCCTTGGCAACCATGAATTCGACTACGGCAAGCGGGAGCTGCTACGCCAGCTGATCGGCGGCAACCACGCCAACGGGCCGTACCTCGAAGACAGCTGGCAGGGCGCGCGCTACCCCACCGTGTCGAGCAACGTCATCGACCAGTCGACCGATCAGCCGCTGCTGCCGCCCTACGCCATTTATCACGCGGGTGGCGTGCGTATTGGCGTGATCGGCGCGGCGTTGAAGGAAACCCCGACCATCGTTTCGCCCAGCGGCGTCGCCGGCCTGCGCTTCATCGACGAAGCGGCCGCGATCAATCGCTCCGTGGCCGAACTGCGCAGCCAGGGCGTGCGCGCCATCGTCGTCGCGTTGCACCAGGGCGGCCAGCAAACCAGCTACAACGGCCCGACCAAAGCCGAGGCGGACACCGTCGTTGGTCCGGTAGTCGACATCATCAAGCGCCTGGATGACGAGGTGGACGTGGTCATCTCCGGCCACGCCCATGGCTTCACCAACGCGCTGCTGCCCAACGCCAATGGCAAGCCGATCCTGGTGACCCAGGCGTTCTCGGCGGGCACCGCCTATGCCGATATCGAACTGCAGGTCAGCCGCCGCAGCCGTGACGTCGTCGAGAAGTCTGCTGCCATCCTCACCACCTGGGGCGATCAGGGCGCCGGGCTGACGCCGGACCCGCAAGTCGCCGCGCTGGTGGCCCAGGCGGACGCACGGGTCGAGCCGCTGGTAGCGCGGGTGGTCGGGCTCGCGCAAGGCGCTCTTGCCCGCAGCGAAACGCCGGCCGGTGAATCCGCGCTGGGTAATCTGATCGCCGATGCCCAGCGCGTGGCGACCAATGCGCAGATCAGCTTCATGAACCCGGGCGGCATCCGCGCCGATCTCGACAGCGGTGAAGTGACCTGGGGCGAGCTGTTCGCCATCCAGCCGTTCGCCAACGACCTGGTGTCGATGGACCTCAGCGGCGCACAGATCAAGACCCTGCTGGAACAGCAGTGGATCGGCCAGAGCTACCCGCGCCTGCTCAAGCCCTCCGGCATCCAGTACAGCTGGGCCGCTAGCCGCCCCGAAGGTAACCGCGTGATCGAAATGCGCGACGCCAGCGGCGCCCTCATCAACCCGGCGACGACCTATCGCGTCACGGTGAATTCGTTCCTGGCTGGTGGTGGCGACAACTTCAGCATCCTCACCGAAGGCACCAATCGTATCGTCGGCCCGGTGGATCTGGATGCCCTGGTGGGCTACATCGAAACCCAGCCGCAACCATTCAGCGCCAGCGTAGAAGGACGCATCCAGCGGGTGGATTGAAGAGGGACACACGAAGCCGACACCACCATGGGGTGGGCATCAGCCCACCTGCCACCCCCGCGAAGGGGCAGCGAGTTACAGCGTCATCGCCGCGTGCCCCGACCCAGAGACACGCGGCGCCCTCACCAGTGCCAAAGCCCATAGACGACCACACCAAAGCCAAAGCCCATCTGCGCCAGCAGCAGCGAGCGAATGGCGAAGGTGTAACTGATGACCCGGCTTTGCCCCAGCGCGTCAGCGGCAAACAGTCGGAAGCTCTCTGGAAACTCGGCCTCCATGTCCTTGAGCGCTGCGATGGTCAGCTGCAACAGCTGACGGCTACGCGCATCCACCAGCCAGAACACCAGCGCCAGCAGAACGGTAAAGGCGCCGAGCAGAATCAGCAGCCCCGGCGAGAACCCCCGCTCCAAGGCCGCCAACACGCCGCCATCGGCAAAGATCGCCAGCACCACGAAGAAGTTGAAGCCACGCAGACGCTGCTCGGCATTGAGCTTGAAATGCGCCCAGACAAACTCTCGACCATCCACGCGATTGCCCTCTGATGAACCAGGCTGCAGCAGCGATCACTGGAACAATGCCGCTCTCCGACCCCAGGCACTAGCGCGACCTGATACTCGCGCCGGCACTCGTTAGCGGGTTGCTGGGCTGAACAACCCTACGGAGTATTGACCACTGTAGGGTGGGCTTCAGCCCACCCTACAGTGGCCATGGAACCCCAGCGATAACGGCCCGTCAGGCAGGATCGACCAGATCCTGCCATTCCTCGTGGCGCTCGATGTACTTGGCGATGAATTCGCACTGTGGCACCACCCGCTTGTCTCGACGCCGCGCATCCTCCAGCGCGCCCCTGGCCAGCACGCTGCCGAACCCCTGCCCGGACAGGCTGGGGTCGACCTCGGTATGGGTGAAGACCATCCGCTCGCCCTCCTCGCTGTACTCGGCAAAACCGAGTGGCTGGCCATCGACCAGCAACTCATAGCGTTGCTGCGAGGCGTCGTGGCGGACGGTGGCTTGTCTATCGCTCATGGCGGACTCCCTCTCAGGTAAATGACTGCGACTAGAGGTACGAGTGGGCGCGGTGTATGAGGGTTCAGATGACGCGGACGACAAACCGGAGTGCGCCGTGCGCGTTGCTCACGACCTTGCAAGACGGCGCCATACCACCGCGGCGTTTGACGGATTGATAGGGGCTTAACAGAGCACGCGTTCGCCGCAGGCAGCGCTTGGCCCGGGGCCTGAGCCTCACTCACCGCTCGTTTGAATTTCAGCGTGACCGCCCGACAGGGCAATCGCCTGGTTATTGCTGAATGGGCGAAGCGCCAACGCATCCCCATGCTCATTCAAAACCTGTTCGACGGCCTCGTCGAACGGCGCATTTCGGTAATGCGGCAGCGGGTAGAAATCGACCAGCCCCAGGGCGGTATAGGACTCCAGATCAGGCGCGGCACTTACATCGTCCAGCGCCCGAATATATCCAATGCTCGGGGCGAGTATCGCGGAGCCGGCGGATTCGCCGATATAGCACTTCCCGGCCCTGACATGTTCCGCGATCAACCTGTCCGCGCTTGTACGCTTCAGCTCCTGCAACAGAAAGAACGTGTTGCCGCCTGACACATAGATGTAATCGCCACGTTCGAGCTTGCTGACGATCTCGTCCTGAGTTGCGGTTGAAACTTCGAGTTCATCAATCACCAGACCGGCTTTGACAAGCGCGTCCTTGGCCGCAACAAGGTAGGAATTGACCTCCTCGGCAAGGCTTGCCGTAGGAATCAACGTAACCGTCTTGCCGCTGCACTCACCTTTGGTGAACGTGACAAACAAGTCCACGACTTCAGCAAAGGAGGATGTCAGGAAAATATTCATGGTTACCTCTGCGCTCGACTGGATTTGGGCTCGCCAAACTCGCCCCTGGTTTCTGAGAAAACGGCCGGATAGCTGATACAGACATGCTGCGCTGTGGGGGAGTGCCACGAGTGCTGCACGCTTCAACAGCCTGGACGAACTCACCCGCTACCATCCCGACGCCCGCCCATATCAATCCACCCCAACAAAGCCGCCCGTCTGGTGCTGCCACAGCCGCGCATAGAGGCCACCGCGGGCGATCAGCTCGGCGTGGGTGCCGGTCTCGATCACCTGGCCTCCATCGATCACTACCAACCGGTCCATACGGGCGATGGTGGACAGCCGGTGGGCGATGGCAATCACCGTCTTGCCTTCCATCAGGGTATCCAGGCTCTCCTGAATCGCCGCCTCGACTTCCGAATCCAGCGCCGAGGTGGCTTCGTCGAGCACCAGGATCGGTGCGTCCTTGAGCAGCACCCGGGCGATGGCGATACGCTGCCGTTGCCCGCCGGAGAGTTTCACGCCGCGCTCACCAACCATGGCCTCGAAGGCCAAGCCGCCCTGACTGTCGTCCAGGGTCTTGATGAACTCGTCCGCGCGGGCCTTGCGTGCCGCGGCCCAGAGTTCTTCTTCGCTGGCGTCGGGCTTGCCGTAGCGCAGGTTGTCGCGAATGGAACGGTGCAGCAACGAGGTGTCCTGCGTCACCACGCCGATGTTGGCGCGCAGACTTTCCTGGCTGACCTCGGCGACGTTCTGCCCATCGATGAGGATGCGCCCGCTCTCCAGGTCATAGAGGCGCAGCAGCAGGTTGACCAGCGTCGACTTGCCCGCACCCGACGGCCCGACCAGACCGATCTTCTCGCCCGGGCGAATGTCGATGGTCAGCCCGCTGATCACCCCGCCCTGCTTGCCGTAGTGGAAATGCACATCCTCGAAGCGCACGCCGCCCTGCTCCACCTGCAGCGGCCTGGCGTCCTCGGGGTCGAGCACGTCACGCGGCCGGACGATGCTCTTCATGCCGTCCTGCACGGTGCCGACGTTCTCGAAGATGCCGTTGACCACCCACATGATCCACTCGGCCATGTTGTTGATGCGGATCACCAGGCCCAGCGCCAGGGCGATGGCGCCGGTGGTGATCAGCGCCTCGCTCCACAGCCACAGCGCCAGCGCGCCGGTGCCGACGATCAACAGGCCATTCAGGCAGGTGACCAGAAAATCCAGGCTGGTGATGGTGCGCGACTGCAGACGGAACTTGCCGAGCAGCTCCTGCATCGCCTCGCGGGCGTAGCTCTCCTCCTCCCGCGAATGGGCGAACAGCTTGAGCGTGGCGACGTTGCTGTAGCCGTCCACCACCCGCCCCATCACCTTCGAACGTGCCGCGGATGCCGCTGCCGAACGCGCGCGGATACGCGGCACGAAGTACCAGAGCGCGGCGCTGTAGCCGACGATCCACAGCACCAGCGGCACGATCAGGCGCAGGTCGGCGGCGGCGAACAGATACAGCGCGCTGCCGGCGTAGACCACCACATGCCACAGCGCATCGATCACCTGCATGGCTGAATCGCGCAGCGACGGCCCGGTCTGCATGACGCGCTGGGCGATGCGCCCGGCAAAGTCGTTCTGGAAGAAGTTCAGGCTCTGCTTGAGCACATAGCGGTGGTTCTGCCAACGGATCAGATTGGTCAGCCCCGGGTTGATCGCCTGATGCGTCAGCAGGTTGTGCAGGCCGAATACCAGGGGCCGGATGATCAGCGCCACCGCCGCCATCCATAGCAACTCGTTACGGTGCTCGGCGAAGAAGGTTCGTGCGTCATCGGTCGCCTGGGCCATATCAATCAACTGCCCAAGAAAGCTGAACAACGCCACCTCGATCAGCGCCGCGAAAAAGCCGACCACCAGCACAGCCGTCATTAACGGCCACACCTGCTTCAGGTAATGGGCATAGAAGCGCAGCATCCCGGCCGGCGGCGCAACGTCCGGGCTGGGCTTGAAGACATCGATCAGGTTTTCGAAACGGCTGAACAACATGGGCAACGGTCTGCTCTGGCGAGTGGGCGGGCGTTTTGGCGTGTAGCGGTCGACAGGCGTAGCCGGCCGATGGAATAGCGCCCTGAGGGGCAGGTGCTGTGTGCGAAGGCGAACCCACATGCTCTGGCACGCGGGTTACAGAATGAGGTTAGCAAGATAAGAGGTGCTTGGCGCCCTTAACAACCTCGCCGAAAGCTGTAACCGAAGAGCTGCCGTCTTTAAGACATAGGGAAAAAGCTCGAAACACAGCGCACCAATCAAACCCAGCGGCGGGACACACCGGCATGTTTTGATTGGTAGCGTATTGCCCTGTTGATAATCTCTGCCGCCGTCGCCAGCGAGGCGACCCACCCTTTTCGATGACCTGTTGTTCATTGTTCTTGCGGCAAGCCCAGGCACTACCGAAAACCTCGAATTGGAATCGACGATGACCGAGGACGCTGTAAAAAACCCAGGTACCACGGGGCTCATCCTCTCGGGCGGCGGCGCACGAGGGGCCTATCAGGTTGGTGTGTTGTCGGCCATTGCCGATCTGCTGCCCGAATCGTCAGGCAATCCGTTCCCGGTGATCGTCGGCACCTCGGCGGGCGCGATCAATGCCGTCAGCCTCGCATGCGGCGCCCTGCATTTTCGCGAGGCGGTGCGGCGGTTGAGCACCGTGTGGCGCAGCTTTCATACCGATCAGGTGTACCGCAGCGACTGGCCGGGCGTGTTGCGCCAGGCCAGCCGTTTCCTCGGCCACAGCGTGCTCGGTATCGGCAAGCAGGTGCCTGTAGCGCTGCTCGACAGTTCGCCATTGGCAAGGCTGCTGGAGCGCGAACTGGATTTTTCCGGCATCGCCGCGGCAATGCGCCATCGGCAACTGCGCGCGATAGCGGTGACGGCATTCGGCTACGAGTCGGCCGAGGCGGTGACGTTCTATCAGGGACATGCGGCCATCGACCCATGGCTGCGCCATCGTCGGGTGGGGGTGCCGACCCGCCTGGCAATACCCCATTTGCTGGCCAGCACTGCCATTCCGCTGATCTTCGAGCCGGTAAAGATCAACCGCGAGTATTTTGGCGATGGCGCGGTACGCCAGACCGCACCCATCAGCCCCGCCCTGCACCTGGGCGCCACGCGCGTGCTGGTGGTCGGGGTCAGTGGCAACCCGGTGGACGACCAGAGCAAGACCGCGCCAACACCAAGGCCGACAGGCGCCATCCCGAGCCTGGCGCAAATCTCCGGACACATGCTCAACAGCACCTTCATCGACAACGTCGAGACGGATATCGAGCTGCTGGAGCGTCTCAATCTGCTGGGGCAACTGGTGCCTGTCGAACAGCGCAAGCGTGCCTATGGCCTGACACCCGTCGAGGTACTGGTGATATCCCCCAGCCAGCCGCTGGACAATATCGCCGCCCGCCATCGGAAAGAACTGCCCGCAGCCATGCGGCTGTTCCTGCGCGGCCCTGGCGGCACGCGCGAAGGCGGCGGTGGGCTGTTGAGTTACCTGTTGTTCGAACCCGGCTACTGCAGTGACCTGATCGAACTGGGTTACCAGGACGCCATGGCCAAGCAAGCCGAGCTCAGGGCCTTTCTAAGGCTCGACTGCCCAGAGCGCGCGTAGCCAAGGCTTACATAGCGCCCAGCGCCCTTCAGCGGTGACCAGTGAGTGGTGAATCTCGCGTGGACAAGCAAAGCGTTGTCCACCCTACGCCACCAAACCTGCCTGCTCCACCAAGCCTCGGCGTTGCGTAGGGTGGGCACGACGAAGCCTTTCCACGCGTTACGTCAAATACCCCGCCACTTCTGCCGATCAACATCCATTACAAAAAACCGCATGACTGTGCGGATAATTAGCCCGGCGCGCACGCCTGGATGAAAATCCTCACGACCGTGAGGACTCTTTGAAAAATGCTGCCCTGCCAACTACTATCCGCACGAGCATGTGGATTTCTTCCGCTATCCACGGCGATCAGTCTGCGAGGCGACAGGGGCTTCATGAAGATCGATATCAAATCCGCTGAGCAAGTTGGTGCGGTCATTAGAGCGAGCCGCAAGGCCATGCACATCCGGCAGGACGATGCGGCGGGCATCATCGGCGTGTCCGAAAACTTCCTCGGGAAGGTGGAGCGCGGTGGGGAAACCGTGCAATGGGGCAAGCTGTTCCAGGTCCTGCAGGAACTGGGACTGAATGTCACCATCGAGGTACCCGAACCCTTCGCCGACGCCATCTCCAAGCGGCTGGCAGACACGCAGAACAAGACGCGGGCCGACCAGAACAAGTCGGCCGCTTCCGACAGTGATACACCCAGGCGCGAGGCGAACTGATGGAACGGTCGCTCCATGTCTGGATCAACCAAACGCCCCTGGGCGTCCTGCGCGAGCGCAACGGCCTTTGGGCTTTCCGCTATGACGAGCAGTGGCTGGCCGCCCCCTTGGCGCACCCCTTGTGCCCGCTACTGCCCTTGCAGGCCGAAGAGCACTTCGACGGCTCTACCGTCCGCCCGGTGCAGTGGTATTTCGACAATCTGCTGCCCGAAGAAGGTCAGCGACAGCTGATGGCAAAGGCCGCAGGCGCGGCGATTGAGGATGCCTTTGCGCTGCTGCAGCATTTCGGTGCGGAGTCGGCAGGCTCCCTCACATTGCTGCCACCCGGGCAAGAGCCTGCCCCTGGGAGCACTCAGTTGCTGGCCGATGCCGAACTATCGACGCGCATACTGGCGATGCCGAAGATTCCTCTGGCCGAGCGCGCCGCCAAGAAAATGTCCCTCGCGGGTGCTCAACACAAGGTGGCCATCATCTACAGAAATGGCCAGCTATTTGAGCCCACTGGCAGCGAGCCCTCGACCCACATACTCAAGCCCGATCACCCAGACGACGCCTGGCCGCACACCGTGATCAACGAATGGTTCGTGATGAGCCTGGCCGAGCGGGTTGGCTTGCCTGTACCCCGGGTGCACCGCGTGTATGTACCGCAGCCGGTTTACCTGATCGAGCGTTTTGACCGCGTGGAGCGGGAGCAGCACTGGAGCCGCCTTCACTGTATCGACGCATGCCAGCTGGACGGCCTGTCCAGAGAATTCAAATACAGCGCAGGCAGCATTGAGCGAATTGCAGATCTGGCCAACCGGTGTCGACCGGCGGCACTGGCCAGGCTGCACCTGTTCCAGTGGCTGATCTTCAACGTGCTGGTAGGCAATGAGGACGCCCACCTGAAAAACCTCAGCTTCCTGATGTCCGCCAACGGCGTGCACCTATCGCCCTTCTACGACCTGCTGTGCACGGCGGTCTACGGCACCCGGGCCTGCGATCGGGATCAGTGGCCTGAACAGGCCACTCTGGCCTGGCCAGTGCTTGGCACTCAGCGCCTGACCGCAATCACCGCACCATTGCTCGTGACCGCGGGCGAGGCCATGGGCATCAAGCCAACCACCGCCCGCGACACCCTCAGCAAGCTGTTAGGCAGGGTGCGCATGGAAGCACCGAAGCTGTTGAATGAGGTGATGCAGCAGAACGAAGAACTTCTGGTGCAGCGTCCGGAGCTCGGTGCCACGCTGGCTGGAGAGGTAAGGCTATTGAGGAGCATCAATGCCATCGTCATCCGCGAAATGACGGCGCAGCTGGAAGGGCATTAGTGAGATCTGTGCAAGAAAGGGAACGCTTCATTCATTAGAGCTGGCACGATCAGAACGATAGATCTGCCACCTTTCGTATTCAGCATGTCGGCTGGACGCCCGAACCCGCCAGCGTTTCGCAAACCACATGCCCTCTATTCGCATTTGGTGGACAAGCGCAGCGTTGTCCACCCTACGCCACTCCGCCCCCTCCACCGACGCCGCGCACCGCGTAGGGTGGAAAACGGCGAAGCCTTTTCCACGCGTTACGCCCAGGCTACCTCGCTGCCGTGGGGTCAATCTCCTACTGCACAGCTTTGTGGCAAACAGCTTCGATGTTGTGCCCGTCTGGACCGACGATGAAAGCTCCGTAGTAATTCGGATGATAGTGGGGCCTCAAGCCAGGAGCGCCGTTATCTTTACCACCCGCGGCGAGCGCGGCCTTGTGGAACGCGTCGACCTCGGCGCGCGAGTCGGCGGCTATGGCGATATGGAGGCTGGCCGGCACGTCCTTCGTTTCATACAGCCACATTGACGGCTTGCCGTTGCGTCCTAACCCAATGCCGTGTGGTCCTTCCATAGCTACCGATACACCAAGCGGCGCAAGCGAGCTGAGATAGAACGCCTTGCTCTCCGCGAAGTTAGTGACTCCGAAACCGACGTGGTCAAACATTATTTATCTCCGATGAGGGTACGCCGCAAACAAGTGATAGGAATGGCTACGAACCTAATGCCCGCCATCACCAGCTAGTTACCATAGCGAAGCATAGTTTTGACCGTCGGCAGATGAAATTATGATCTTTTCTTTTTCATCAAACACTTACTTAATAGCGCGGTAAATGCAGCCCAGAAACCGTGTTAATCAAATCACGAAGGATTGCTGACCAGCGCATATAGCCTAACGATTTAAAATCATCTCGCAGGTCCAAACCTCCATCCCTCCTGCGGCCAGGAACACCGGAAACAAAGCCAAATATCAATTTTTCCACGACGCCAAATGAATACCGCCAAGAAGAAGACCAACAAACCTACATGTACATGAATCGCATCTTTGGAAAGCGTCAGAACGTCCAGAATAATTAGCTTAAAACTCTGATATCCGGAACTTTCCATAATTTCATCTACTTGTAGGTGGCAATGGACTCTCCCTGCTCCACGTTTCTTCTACAACACCGTGATAGCTGTTCGCTTGGAGAGGTACGATGAAACGCATAGCGATTGATTTGGCCAAGTCCGTTTACCAAGTTGTCTGGATACGGCCAAACCACGGTCAAACTCTCCTAGAAAGCGTGGTCTGTCCCCTATTACACCTATTACAAGAGGCGGTGACCCGCGTCTTTCAGGGCATACACGGCATTTTCGAGATTCATCGATTTGACCAAGATGTAGTCGGTATCGAACGTGCTCACCGCGAAAATGCCAATACCGACAGCCGCGAGCGGATCAAGCAAGGAGGCCAGGACACCCGTCTGATCAAAAGCGAACGGACCTTGCACCTTGATCGCGCACCAACCGCTGTCCACTCGGGGCAACCCGGCCGCGACACCCTCTGCGCAGACGATGGACAGTTCATCCTCCGTCCGGGTGATAGACAGAAAGCCCGGTGACACCAACACCGCGCTCGGCAGCTCAGCACCAGGCTCCAACCGTGCGATCGCGAAGCTTTGCGGGAGTATGGAAAAGGATTGAGTCATGCAATGTCACTCATGGGTAGAGAGGACGTGGCGCTAGCGACGCTGACCTCAGAATGTTAAGTGAAAAAATAAATCTGTCCCCTTTTTTCCCGAGCATTGCGTAGGGTGGAAAACGGCGCAGCCTTTTCCACGCGCCGCCTCCAGGCTAGCTCGCCGTCCTTCCGGGACTGAGGGAGAAGGGAAGGCTCATATCGGGTCATCCTTTTGCCCGAGCAAGTCGTGGCCAACTTTTCAACGTCATTCCACGCGTTTCAAAAGGGCTTCGACATGAAGCTCGTCGAAATCTTGGATCTCTGCGAGCTAAATGAATTGAGTACGCTTGAACGATGCCCAGTGCTCATCGAACCGTTCCTCGCCGCCCGTCGTTATCGGGATTTAAGTAAGTTTTTACCCAGGTGGACGGAGCAGCCAAGCGACGCTAAGGTCACTTTCCAATGTAACGAGGTTGGAGGTTTCAGCCTCAACTCGACACGAATGGACCGATCAGCACCGAATGAAAAGCACCCGCCACGCCTGTCCTGAATGCGGCTCGAATGCTACGAAAAAGTGTGACGTTCTCTACGAGCAATCAATAAATGAGAGCTCGCAACATGACTCGCAACGTTCATTTGGAAAACGCGCCGCACCACCCACAATTATGTCTTCGTTGATTCCTTTCACGATGATGGTAGTCGGCGCTGGCCTTCTGTTCGACAACGGAATTTTCATTGGATTAATGCTAATAGCCGGTGGCGCTTATCTATACCACCGGCACGCCAAATATAAGCCCATTTACGAAGAAAACTTGGCGCTATATAACCGACTATGGATCTGTACTGACTGTGGCCATGTATACGAGGTCGACAACTAACTGCGGTAGTGAACAGACTTAGTTATCCGGGCCTGACCAGAAGAGCCTCATTCCCCTTCCTGCTCAAGGACGCGCATCGCAACAAGCCTCCAATCACCGGTATGCTTCAGCCATGCGTTTCCATATCGCCAATCAATGAACAGACCCAGCACTGACCGCGACTGGTTTGCGCGCGCCGCCCCGTCGACCAAAATGGAGCGAGAAAACAAAGGGGACAGATTGATTTAACTGGCATAACCTACCAGTCGGAAAAAATAAATCTGTCCCCTTTTTGCCCTTTTTGGCTCAGTTCGGACCAAAGAGGATTTAGCCCCTTTGATTCCATTGCTGTTCCATAGTCCTGAAAGCTGTTTTTGCTAATGACATTTTGGCTTGCCCAGCTTGCTTCGCATTCTTCAAAACCCAAATTAATCCTCGCGTACTTACGATGCGCATTGGCCTTATGTGTCCTTGCTGGCACCTTGGGCACTCAAGGGGCATGAGCATTACCTCTAACGTAGAGCTAACCGGCGCTGCGCCGCTTTGTGGCGCAGCGTCCAGCGACCGAAGGGAGCGAGGTTGAGCGCCATGTTAGGAACCTTTGCCATCAAGTTGCTCTCGCATTGTTTGCAGGAAGACCCCCCAAACGACAAAGCTGTAAAACCAGAAAGAATTCACGGCTTTTATTTGCGGAAAGGTTTCAGCGGCAAATATGCCAAATAGCGCGAAACCGATAAGAACGACCGAGGTAACTTGAAGGAATGGAAAATTAACTTGGCTGTGAGCGTAGGCAACAATGCCGTACGCCAGTGCAGCGAAGAAAGAAACCCAGAGCGACTTTAGAACGAAGATCAGGATCAAGCGATTGAGTTGTATGTTCTCGGGAAGGTCAGTGGCGACACCAAACCAAATGCTCCCGTCCCAGCTTATGTTTGCGCCCGTTTGCAGAATGTAGGCAACGCAGAGTAAGGGGAGCGCCAATAGGGAGCTTATGCCTTTGATGCTCGATATATCAGTGATCTTTGGGATGGCGTCCATATTGGTTCCTAACGTTTGGTTAAGGGGCGGGCTTTAGCCCGTCCCAGCGAACGAAGTGAGCGGCCTCAACTTGTAGTTAGACGGCGTAACCGCCATTTTTTGATTGGCCTGGATAGGTTAGGACCTACGCTCACAATATTGAATGCTCATTTTGCTGAAGTCATCACGCCAATCTCCGATGCCATGCAGCGCCTGTAGGGCCTTCTGATATCCAATTGGCGCTCTGGACCACGGAAGATCATAAGCTTTTAAATCTTCGTCCGTGGCGACTCGCAATGTATTTTCAAAGTAATCTTTAACCACATACTGTCCGTCACTTAGAATTTTAAAGTTAGGCCATGGTAAGTGATCATAGCGAGGCGCTCTATTGCCCTTGACCATCCAGAGTCCGTGCCAAATAAGTGCATCATTTGACTGGCCTAGGAATGCAACCGGCGACGTTAATACTGCATCAAGGTCGTAATTTTCAGCTTTTGCAAAAGCATTTTGGAAAACAATAAGGTCCAGAGCGTGCTTTCTTTTGACAACGTGTGCGAAACCGACCCTAGATTCATCTATCGGGATTTCGACCACGTCTCCACTATTTACCCTAATCTTCTTTGTCATGCTGCTTTTCGGCTAACTATAATTAGAACACCAATTGGTGTATAAGACGCCCAGCGGGCGTGGTGTATAACATTCTCTTCGTTATGCACAGAACTGCTCTAGCTTGGGCAATGCAACGATATTAGCGCTCGTATTGCTTTTTATGCACCACAGCTTTCGCTCGGGTGCAGGCCCTGCTGCGCGTGATGGCACGTTAGCTAGAGGCGTCGTGCCGGTAAAGCGCGAGACGGCTTAATCCTCACGTTTTGTGCTGCTACCTGATGGCCGGTCATTCGCGCCATTTGCACTTTCCCCCCACCTACCCTGTCCACCCCTGCATGGCTCATTTGCGGAGGTGATCGTGGAAGGTATGTTTTTCAGTAATGGAACGACGCTGATACGCACGCTGGTGGTGGGCGTGCTGGCCTATATCAGTCTGGTGTTGCTGTTGCGCCTGTCGGGGCGGCGGACGTTGTCGAAGATGAATGCCTTCGATCTGGTGGTGACGGTGGCGCTGGGTTCGACCTTCGCGACGATTCTGCTGAACCGCGATGTGTCATTGGCCGAGGGGGTGTTGGCGCTTGCGCTGTTGATCGGGCTGCAGTACGCGGTCACCTGGTCCAGCGTGCGCGCCGCCTGGATTCGCAAGCTGGTCACCGGCGAGCCAGCGTTGCTGTTCTATCGCGGGCGCTTTCTCGATGATGCGTTGCGTGCAGCGCGGGTGACCGAGGATGAAGTGCGCGCCGCCGTGCGCCGCCGTGCGCAGCCAGGGGCTGGCGGCGCTGGATGGCATCGAGGCGGTGGTGCTGGAGACCGATGGCAGCTTCAGCGTGATCACTGACGGCCCAGGCGACAGCCGTTCCACGCTGGCCGGGGTGCACGTGCCGGAGGCAGACGAAAGCGGCGTCTGAGCGTGCCGCGCAGCGTCACCGGTTGGCAGCGCGGCTGTGCGCGTCCGGTTGATGATTTGCGGCTTCCCCGCCAGACTCATGCGCAACACCACCGTATCCGCCGAAGAGCAGCGCGGCTGATTTCGGGCAGGCCTGCGGCCTGCAATCGCCGCGAGGGCGCGCCTACCACGGGTCCGGCGTGCACCTGCTGCTTTCGTGGGCGCGCGCCCACCTTTGATGCGATTCAATAATGAAAACCAACCTCGACGAAATGCTCGCCTTTGTCAGCGTGGTCGACAGCGGCTCGATCAGCGCTGCAGCCGTGCAGCTGGAACAGACCGCTTCGGGCGTCAGCCGGGCGTTGAGTCGCCTGGAGGAAAAGCTGGCGGTGACGCTGTTGCGCCGCACCACGCGGCGCCTTGAGCTGACCGAGGAAGGCGCGGCGTTTCTTGCCCAGGCGCGGCGGATTCTGGCCAGTGTGGAGGAAGCCGAGGAGCAGATGGCGCTGCGGCGGCAGGCGCCGGCCGGGCGCTTGCGAGTCAATACCGCGTCGCCGTTCATGCTGCATGTGCTCGCGCCGCTGATTGGTGACTTTCGGGCGCGCTATCCGCTGATCGAGCTGGAGCTGCACAGCGACGACCGCATTGTCGATCTGCTGGAGCGGCGCATCGATCTGGCCATCCGCATCGGCCCGCTGCCCGATTCAAGCCTGCATGCGCGGCCGCTGTGCCACACCATGCGCCGGGTAATGGCGAGCCCGGCCTATCTGACGCGGCATGGCATGCCGCAGCAAGTCGAAGACCTGGCGGAACACAGCCTGATCGGCTTTACCGAGCCGGACCGGCTCAACGACTGGCCGCTGCGCCATGCGCTCGGTGAAAGCTGGCGAATCACCCCGGCGTTGCGTGCCTCCAGCGGTGATACGGTGCGTGAGCTGGCGCTGGCCGGCGAGGGACTGGCGTGCCTGTCGGACTTCATGACCGAGAAGGATCGCCAGCGCGGCGATCTGGTGGAGGTGCTGGCGGCGCAGCGGGTCGACGTGCGCCAGCCGATCAACGCGGTGTATTACCGCAACAGCGCACTCGCCTCGCGCATCACCTGCTTTCTGGATTTTCTGAGTGAGCGCCTAGGCGCTCATTGACCGCGGCAACCGCTCAGCCGCGCTTCGTGCCGAGCATTTCCCCAACCTTCATGGCGAACGCGTCGATGGCAAACGGCTTGGTGATCACACCCATATCCGGACTGAGAAAGTCATTGGCGGCGAAGCTCTCGGCATAGCCGGTCGCGAACAGCACCTTCAGGCCCGGACGCTGCTGGCGCGCGATGTCCGCCATCTGCCGACCGTTCATGCCCGGCAGGCCGACATCGGAGATCAGCAGGTCAATTCGGCGATCACTTTCGGTGATGGTGAGCGCTTCGCTGGCTTCACCCGCTTCCAGGGTTTCGTAGCCGAGATCGTTGAGCACTTCGACCACCAGCGAGCGAACCACAGGCTCGTCTTCGACCACCAGAATGGTCTCCCCAGCCCCAACCGGTGCGCGCTCGGCCTCATGCGCGACGACGGTGTTCTCGCCCTGGTGAACCGGCAGGTAGAGACGAACACTGGTGCCTGCACCGGGTGCGGATTCGATCTGGATGTAGCCCTTGGCCTGCTTGATATAGCCATACACCATCGACAGCCCGAGCCCGGTGCCCTGGCCGATGGGTTTGGTGGTGAAGAATGGTTCGAACGCGCGCGCCATGACATTCGGCTCCATGCCGGTGCCGGTGTCGCTAACGCTGAGCAATACGTACTCCCCTTCGGTCAGGCCGCGGCGCTTCGGATCGGGCGTCTTGCCCATGGTGTAGCTCGCGGTGGACAGGGTGATCCTCCCGCCATAGGGCATGGCATCGCGCGCATTGATGACGAGGTTGACCAGCGCGCTCTCGAGCTGGTTTACGTCCATGCAGGCGGGCAACAGCCCGGCACTGAGGCGCGTCTCGATCCGAACGTTCTCACCTGTGGTGCGATGGAACAGATCCTCCAGCGAGGCCACCAGCTGATTGACGTCGACCGGCTTGAGGTTGAGCGTTTGCCGCCGCGAGAAAGCCAGCAGGCGCTGCGTCAGCGCGGCGGCGCGCTGTGCAGAGGTGACGGCGGCGCCGATGTAGCGCTCCAGCTCCAGCGGCTCGCCACGCTGATGGCGACGCTGCATCAGGTCGAGGCTGCCGATGATGCCGGTCAGCAGGTTGTTGAAGTCATGGGCGATGCCACCGGTGAGCTGGCCCACGGCTTCCATCTTCTGCGCCTGACGCAGTGCTTCTTCGGCGCGGCTGCGTTCGGCGACCTCGGTGGCCACCCGCGCCTCGAGCGTCTCGTTGAGCTGGCGGAGACGGTTCTCGCTGATGCGCAGTGCATCTTCGGCATGCCGGCGTGCGCTGATGTCGGTGCAGGCGCCAGCGACATACGCGAGCCTGCCATTGGCATCGCGAAACGCTTTGGCCTTGCAGGCCAGCCAGCATTCCGCACCGGCATTCACCAGGCGAAACTCCGCGGTGAAGTCATCGCCCTTGGTGTAATGGTCGAAGGCCAGGCGCACATGTGCACGGTCATCGGGATGGACCTGCTGGACGAAGCCATCGACGCTGGTGACCTGCTGCCCAAGTGGCAGATGGATGATCTGCTCCAGCGAGCTGTCCAGGCTGAGGCTGCCATCACTGAGAAACCAGGTGAAGGTGCCGATGCCGGAAGCGAGCAACGCAGCGCGAAAACGCTCCTCGAAGTGGCTGAGACTGTCGCTGTGCTCCCGCTGGACCTCCTCGGTCACGTCTTCGACCTGGTGGATGATGTAGAGCACCTCACCCCGCTGATCGAGCACCGGAACGTTCAGCGGCCGCCAGTAGCGCAGCTCGAAACCGCCGCCCAGCGCTGCGGGCCGGGGGATGTCATAGCGGGTGATCGCCATGCGATCCGGCGCGCGGCTGCGCAGCACACGCTCAAGCGAGTCGCGCAGTACACCGGTACCGAACTCGGTTGGATCGTCCGGATTCTTGCGGAACACGTCGAATACCGGCCGGCCCACGCTTTCTTCCCTGCGCGTGTGGGTGGCGCGCAGTTGCGCGTCGCTTGCAGCGAGGATGGTGAAATCCTGATCAGGCGCGAGGATCAGATGCAGGTTGGGGACGGCTTCGAATATCGCCTGATAGTTGAGCGTCTGCGTCATCGGACTAGCGGAACCCTTGAATGAAACCTCGGCCGGGCGCTTCCATCTGCCAGAGGTTTAATAGTGTGAATGGGCGTGCGTTCTCTCGGTGCGTCAGAGCGGAATCGGCTATGTCCCGACTCGGCCTTGCGCATTGGTCATATTCAGCAGAGGCGGCAAGGGCGACGATGGTTCCAGTAACCGGACAGAGCGCAGGAGAATATCGGAATAGCGTGACGCGATGGGTGATCCGCCCAGGCGTGCGGGCGCGGGTAGATGCAGGTTGCGGCCGCGAGAGGATGAGAGTCAGCGATCGCGTAACCGGGGTTGGGGGTAGGGCGGTTTCAGGGGGTGGGCGTGATTGGAACGTCCGCAAGCGGCCCAAAGCGACACGGCCCTGCCCAGCGAGGTGCTGAACAGGGCCGCGGGGGTTTTCTGTCACTGCGGACGCATCCGCAGGCTGACGCTTACTGGCCGAGCAGACCGGCGTTCTGCGCCGAACCGAAGGCGAAGCCGATGAATTCCTGCACGCTCATTTCGCGGCCGTTGAAGGTCACCCGGTTGTCTGCGTAATGCAGCGAGCTGACCAGTCGCTCACCTTCCAGGCGGGACCAACCGGTGTTCAGCGCCATGCCGCTGAACAGCTCGGTGGCGGCTTCGGTTTCCTGCTGCAGTGCCGCCGGGTCGAGCTGACCGTCGCGCGATTCGTTCTGCGCAACCAGCCCGGCAATGTCACGCACCAGGCCCTTGTCGACAGCGGCTTCGGCTTTGAGCGAAGCGAGCATGCTGGTGATCATCGCATCCGGGGTGAAAGCCTCTGCGCTCGGGGACTGCAGGTCGACCACGACGGACAGGCTGGCGACGCCGTGGGCGGTTTCGAAGCCGAACTCATCGAGGGCCAGGGTGGGTTTGTGTTCGAGCAGCGCCAAGGCATGCGCCTGCAGTTCCTGCTGCTGGCCGTCGGTCATGCCGGCGAAGGATTCCTGCGGGGTGGCGCTGCTGTCGAGGATTTCCTTGTAGCTGGCGACCAGCGCGTTGAGGCTGCTTTCCTCGAGGTTGCGCAGGCTGAAAGCGAGGGCGAGGTTGCGGAACGTCTGGCCTTTGGCGCTGACCTCGCCGATGCGGTAGGCGATGGACTGGTCAAGGCCACGGCTGCCGCGGCTCAGCACTTCGTCGACGGAGGCGTTCTGGATGACCACGGCCGGATCGTCGCCAATGCGAATTTCCATACGTTCGAGGGTGAGTGCGGAGGGCCCAAAGCCGATGCCATTGGCATAGTCATGCTTGTCGGCGGTCAGGCCGATGCCGCTCAGTTTCGTGCGCACTGGCCTGCCGTCGCGTTGCAGGTCGAAATCAATTTCCGGCACCTGGCCGTCCATGCGTACGGCAGTGGCATCCTTATCCGCCTCGAAGTTGACCGCGCCGGCCGCGATGCGGACTGTGCCGTCTTCATCCTCGATGTTGAACGCTGCCGTACGCACGTCGCCGGACTGGCCGCCGTCGTAGCCAATGGTGACGTCACCCACCAGCGGCGTCTCACCAGCGGCGGCATCGAACAGCTTCTGCGTCAGCGGTGTGCGTTCAAGCTCGAAGCGGCTCTGCGCGGCGACCGGCATCAGTTGGCCGCGAGCCAGGCGCGAAATGGGAAACGGGCCATGTTCGAGGTGATCGTTAAACAGCAGCGTGTACTGGCGGTCGTTGCCTTCGTCATCCGGCACGTTGATGTCGACCTGGTAGCGCGCAGCGCTGGACAGCAGGCCGCGCTCGAAGCTGAGCAGCGTGATGCTGGTGTCGGCACCCGCGCCGATGCCCATCTCGCGCAGTTTGAGGTTGGCCTGGTCGACGGCATCGCGGGCGGTCGATTCGACCTGGGTGCTGGTGTAGAAGGTGGCGGCCCCGAAAATGGCCAGAGGTACGGCAACGGCGAGTGCGAGCTTTTTCATTGAAGCATCCTGTGCGGCGGCTGGGCAGACGTCCTGTCAGCCGGTGGTTGGCAAGCGGCGGCACTCTAACAGCGAGCACTGGCGGGCTCCAGTGCGCCCGGCAAGGGAATAGGAAGGGTGAGAACGTGGCAGCAGATTCGGGCGGGACGACGCGTCATGCGCCTTCGTCGCCCTGCCTGTAGTTCTTAATGCGTGCTGTCCGACTTGGGCATGGGAATGGCCACGCTGCTTTCTACGCTGCCGGCCTGGGCATCGCCTTCCTTGTCGGAGGGTTCCATTTCGTCTCGGGCCTGTTGCCAGTGCTCAGCTCCCCGCCCTTCCGGGTGGCCTTCTGCTTCCCAGATCTCATACGCGCGCTGGCGAATTCGTTCGTCGACGTTCATGTGTCAACCTCCTGGTGAGGGGCTCGCGGACGCGGGCCGCTAAGCAGTGGAAAGGGTGGCGAAGAGGAGGTTCCGGCGCGGCGACGAGTGCCCTAGGGTAAAACGTCGCAGGGTAGAAAAAGCCATCCATGGAACCGCCGCCGCTGAAGCGGTCGAAGCTCTGGATAAATGGCGCCGACTGGCGTTTCATTCGCTTCGCGCCGCGCCCGGCTGGGCCGGCGTACCGCCTTCTCGCACAGGACTGACCGATGAGTATCGCCGCCAACGCAGGACGCCTGCCCGACCCGCACATCCTGACCCACCTGCCGCGCCTGGTAGCGCGCTACTACAGCGACCGACCGGACCCGTCCGACCCGGTGCAGCAGGTGGCGTTCGGCACGTCTGGGCATCGCGGCTCCTCGCTCAAGGGCAGCTTCAACGAGTGGCACATCCTCGCCACCACCCAGGCGATCTGCGATTACCGCCGCCAGGAAGGCATCGACGGCCCGCTGTTCATGGGCATGGATACCCACGCCCTGTCCGAGCCGGCATTCATCTCGGCGCTGGAAGTGCTGGCGGCCAACGGCATCGAGACGCGCATCGACGCCGGCTGTCCGGAAACCAGCGGCGAGCCGGGCTACACGCCAACCCCGGCGATCTCCAACGCGATCCTCAGCTACAACCGCGGCCGCACCAGCGGGCTGGCCGATGGCATCGTCATCACGCCGTCGCACAATCCGCCGGGCGATGGCGGCTTCAAGTACAACCCCACCAATGGCGGCCCGGCCGACACCGGCGTGACCAAGTGGATTCAGGAGCGCGCCAACGCGCTGCTGGTCGCCGGGCTCGATGGCGTCAAGCGCATGGATTACCGCCAGGCGCTGAAGGCCCCGACCACCCAGCGCTTCGATTTCATCGACGCCTATGTCGGCGGGCTGGAACGGGTGATCGACCTCGATGCCATCCGCGGCTCGGGCCTGAAGTTCGCCGTCGACCCGCTGGGCGGCGCCGGTGTGCACTACTGGCCGCGCATCGCCGAACGCTTCGGCCTGCCGCTGGAGGTGCTGTCTACGGTGGTCGACCCAACCTTCCGCTTCATGCGTCTGGACTGGGACGGCAAGATCCGCATGGACTGCAGCTCGCCGCATGCCATGGCCGGACTGATCGAGAACAAGGACCGCTTCGACGTGGCCTTCGCCTGCGACACCGACCACGACCGCCACGGCATCGTCACCCGCTCCGGCGGACTGATGAACCCCAACCATTACCTAGCGGTGGCCATCGAATACCTGTTCACCCATCGTCCGGGCTGGAGCGCCGAGGCCGGCATCGGCAAAACGCTGGTGTCCTCCTCGATGATCGACCGCGTCGCCGCCGGCATCGACCGCCGCCTGGTGGAGGTACCGGTGGGCTTCAAGTGGTTCGTCGACGGCCTCATGGACGGCAGCCTGGGCTTCGGCGGCGAGGAGTCGGCCGGCGCTTCGTTCCTCGACAAGCAGGGCGGCGCCTGGTCCACCGACAAGGACGGCCTGATCCTCGGCCTGCTCGCCGCGGAGATCACGGCGGTTACAGGCAAGGACCCGAGCGAGCGCTACAAGGCGCTGACCGACCGCTTCGGCGCACCGGTGTACCAGCGCATCGACGCCGCGGCCAATCGCGAGCAGAAGGCGCGCCTGAGCAAGCTGTCCGCTTCGCAGGTCTCGGCGAAGGAGCTGGCCGGCCAGCCGATCACCCGCATCCTCACCGAGGCACCGGGCAACGGTGCCGCCATCGGCGGGCTGAAGGTGGAAACGGCGAACGGCTGGTTCGCCGCACGGCCATCCGGCACCGAGGACGTCTACAAGATCTACGCCGAGAGCTTCGAAGGCGAAGCGCACCTGGCGCGCATCCAGGCCGAAGCCAAGGCGCTGGTGGATTCGGTGCTGGCGGGCTGAAGGCAAGCCAACCCGCGGTGACCGGCATTAATGGTGGGCTAAAGCCCACCCTACGGGTCGGTGCAGCACGGTAGGGTGGGCTTCAGCCCACCGCTAAAAACTCGCAACAGGTGAAATCCGCCACTTACCACGTAAGCGCAATTCGGTACGGTTTCGTATGTGACCGTTACAACAAGGCAAGGAGGCCTTATGCCCAACTATCGACGCAGCCGGGCGGCAGGTGGTACCTGGTTTTTTACCGTGACGTTGGCCGATAGGCGCTCGACCCTGCTGGTCGATGAGATCGACCGATTGCGCGCTGTTTATCGCGAGGCGCAGGTGCGACGGCCGTTTCGTACCGTCGCCATTTGCGTGCTTCCGGACCACTTGCATGCGATCTGGACACTGCCGGACGGCGACATCGATTACGCTGGGCGCTGGAGCCTGATCAAAAGCCAATTCTCCCGCCAATTGCCAAGCAGCACTCCACGGCCGAGCCAGTCGCGCAAGCGCGAAAAAGGCATCTGGCAAAGGCGCTATTGGGAGCACCAGATCCGCGACGAGGTGGACCTGCAAGGGCATGTCGATTACCTGCACTACAACCCCGTCAAACACGGCTTTTGCACCAGCGTGGCGCAATGGCCGCATTCTAGCTTTCACCATTTCGTTTGCGAGGGCCTGTTGCCAGTGGACTGGGGAGGCGACCACACAGATCGACGGGGCATGCTTGCTGGCGAGCGAAACTGAGACTGGTGCTGTGCTGGTGGGCTAAAGCCCACCCTACGGGTCCCGATGGATCGCCTAGCCTCGCGGGTTAGCGGCCTTGTAGGGTGCGCTTCAGCCCACCGATGACGCATCACAAAATAGAGTATGCCCCCGCGACAAGGGCCTGCGGCGCCCGATCTGGGATGAGGGATTCGGGGTATGCCTGGTGGGCTAAACCCCACCCTACGGGTCCCGATGCATCGCCTAGCCACGCGGGGTAGCGGCCTTGTAGGGTGGGCTTCAGCCCACCGATGGCGCATCACAAAATAGAATGCGCCTCGACAACGACCTGCGGCGCCCGATCTGGGATGAGGGATTCGGGGTATGCCTGGTGGGCTAAAGCCCACCCTACGGGTCCCGATGCATCGCCTAGCCACGCGGGTTAGCACGACCTTGTAGGGTGGGCTTCCGCCCACCGATGGCGCTACCAGGCCGCGCCTTTGGAAACGCTCTACACTCGATGCGTCCTGTCACCCCGGAGTACAAGTCATGACGCTATCGCCTTTCCACCTCGCGATTCCCGTATACGACCTCGCCGCAGCCCGCGCTTTCTATGGCGAGCTGTTCGGTTGCGCTGAGGGGCGCAGCAGCGAGCATTGGGTGGATTTCGATTTCTTCGGCCATCAGCTGGTGATCCACGAAGCACCGAAGATGGCGCATCAGGAAGCGGCACACAGCAACCCGGTGGACGGCCATGACGTGCCGGTGCCGCATTTCGGCGTGGTGCTCGGCTGGGAGACCTGGGAGGCGCTGGCCGAACGGCTGAAGGCGCGCAGTACGCGTTTCGTCATCGAGCCCTATGTGCGCTTCCAGGGTCAGGTCGGCGAGCAGGCAACGATGTTCCTGCTCGACCCCTGCGGCAACGCGCTGGAGTTCAAGGCGTTCAAGGACATTGGCCAGCTGTTCGCCAAGTGAGCGGGATCAGCCGCGCTCGGCGATGTGCTGATCCTTGAGCTTCACGTAGTTGCCGGCGGTGTAACTGAAGAAGCTGCGCTCCTTGTCAGTCAGCGGGCGCGCCTGCTTCACCGGGCTGCCAACGTAGAGGTAGCCGCTTTCCAACGTCTTGCCCGGCGGCACTAGGCTGCCGGCGCCGATGATCACCTCGTCCTCAACCACCACGCCATCCATCACGATCGAGCCCATGCCGACCAGGATGCGGCTGCCCAGGGTGCAGCCGTGCAGGGTGACCTTGTGCCCGACGGTGACTTCGTCGCCGATGGTCAGCGGAAAGCCATCGGGGTTGTAAGGGCCGGCGTGGGTAATGTGCAGGACGCTGCCATCCTGGATGCTGCTGCGCGCACCGATGCGGATGCGGTGCATGTCGCCGCGGATCACGGTAAGCGGCCAGACCGAGCTGTCTTCGCCAATCTCGATATCTCCAATCAGAACGGCGCTGGGATCGACGAATACGCGCTGGCCGAGCTTTGGGGTGTGGTTCTGGTAGGTACGGATGCTCATCGGGTCTCCTGACGTGGTGGTGAATGGTGGTTCGCTTTGGCCGCCCCTATGGATTGTCCATGCCTGGCGAGCCCGAGCGGAAGAACTCGCCCGGCGTTGCGCCAAACTGTTCGCGGAAGGCCGCAATAAAAGCTGAAAGTGATTCGTAACCGCAGCCCAGCGCCACGTCAGTAACGCGCTCGCCGCGCTCCAATGCCGGCAAGGCGCTGAGCAGGCGCAGGCGTTGCCGCCAGGCGCGGAAGGTCAGCCCGGTTTCGCGCATGAACAGCCGGCTCAGGGTGCGTTCGGAAAGCCCCAGCGTCTGGCTCCAACCCACCAGTCGCTCGCGTGAATCGGGACGCGCCTGCAGCCTGCGGCACAACTGGCGCAGGCGTGGCTCGGCCGGCAATGGCAGCACCAGCTCGACCTCCGGTGCGCTGCCGAGCTGATCCAGCAGCACCTGCACCAGGCGGCCTTCCGGGCCACTCTCCGCGTAGGCTTCGGGCAGTGTACTGAATTGCTGGATCAATTCGCGCAGCAGCGGGCTGACCTGCAGCACGCGGCAGCGCTCGGGTGCATCGCCAGCCACGCTGCGGTCGATGTACAGGCTGCGGATGCAGGTATCCGGGGCGCAGAACACCTGATGGGTAATTCCCGCGGGAATCCACACGGCGCGCAGCGGCGGCGCAATGAAGCGCCCGCGGTCGGTACGCACCTCGAGTACACCTTCCACGGCGTGGGACAACTGTATCCAGGGATGACTGTGGCGGTAGCCGAGCTTGAGATTGGGCGGCGAGTCGAGCTGACCATAGACGGGCCTTGGCAGCTGCCGGAGCTCGTTGAGGCGCGCAAGCAATGCAGCTTCTTGTCCGGTTGGCGACATTTCATGCCTGCTTGGCGTTAGTCGGAAGATGCTGGTCACGATAAGGTCCCCGCCTGTTGCCCGCAAGTAGAAGGATTTCCCGCCATGGCCCATCTGCGCCTGTTGTTCGATAACTTTACTCTCGCCCTGCTGGCGGTCATCGCCATTGCCACTTTCCTGCCCTGCGAAGGTCAGGGCGCGGTGATCTTCGGCTGGGCCACGACGCTGGCCATCGCCCTGCTGTTCTTCATGCACGGTGCCAAGCTGTCGCGCGAAGCCATCCTGACCGGAGCCGGCCACTGGCGCCTGCATCTGCTGGTGTTCGGCTGCACCTTCGTGATGTTTCCGCTGCTGGGGCTGGCACTCAAGCCGCTGCTGACACCCATGGTGGGTAACGAGCTTTACCTGGGCATTCTCTACCTTTGTGCCCTGCCCGCCACTGTGCAGTCGGCCATCGCCTTCACCTCGCTGGCGCGTGGCAACATCCCGGCTGCGATCTGCAGTGCGGCGGCGTCCAGCCTGCTCGGCATCTTCCTCACGCCGGTACTGGTGATGTTGCTGCTGGGTGTGGAAGGTGAAGCCGGATCGACGCTGGATTCCATCGGCAAGATCGTGCTGCAACTGCTGGTGCCCTTCATCGCCGGGCAGTTTGCGCGGCGCTGGATCGGCGCCTGGGTGACGCGCAACAAGGGCTGGCTGAAATCCGTCGACCAAGGTTCCATCCTGCTGGTGGTCTATACCGCCTTCAGCGACGCGGTGGTCGAGGGGCTGTGGCAGCTCATCCCACTGTCTCGACTGGTTGCACTGACGCTGGTCTGCTGTGCCCTGCTGGCACTCGTGCTCTGGCTGACGCACTGGCTTGCCAGCCGGCTGGGCTTCAACCTCGAAGACCGCATCACCATTCTCTTCGCCGGCTCGAAGAAGAGTCTGGCCACCGGCGTGCCTATGGCCCAGGTGCTTTTCGCCAGTAGTGCCGTGGGGATGATCATCCTGCCGCTGATGATCTTCCACCAGATTCAGCTGATGGTCTGCGCGGTGCTCGCCCAGCGTTATGCACAGCGTGATGAGGAACCGGAGCAGGTTTCCGAAGCTGCTGCGTCATAGGTATAGGGAAGCGCTATCGGTCCGATTCCAAGCTGCGCGGTCAGGCATTTGTCTTTAACATGCCGGGGGTATCCATCAGAAAGGGCCAATGCCGTGACCGCCAACAATCCGCTGCTTCGCGATTTCGACCTGCCGCCCTATTCCGAGATCCGCCCGGAGCATGTCGAGCCGGCCATCGATACCATCCTCGGTGACAACCGCGTGGCGATCCAGGAGCTGCTCAGCCGTCCGGCCGAGAGCCTCGATTGGCAGACTCTGGTGGTCGGCCTGGATGAGCTGAACGACCGTCTGGGCCGCGCCTGGGGCCCGGTCGGCCATTTGAACTCGGTGTGCAACAGCCCGGAACTGCGTACCGCCTACGAGGCCTGCCTGCCCAAGCTGTCGGCCTATTACACCGAACTGGGGCAGAACCGCGCGCTGTTCGAGGCCTATCAAGCGCTGGCCAATAACCCGCAGGCAGGCACCTTCGAGGTGGCACAGAAGACCATCCTCGAGCATTCGCTGCGTGATTTCCGCCTGTCCGGCATCGACCTGCCGCCGGTCGAGCAGCAGCGCTTCGGCGCCATCCAGATGAAGCTCGCCGAGCTGGGCAGCAAGTTCTCAAACCAGCTGCTGGACGCCACCCAGGGTTGGACCCGCCACGTCACCGACGAAACGGTATTGGCCGGCATCACCGATTCCGCCAAGGCGCAGATGGCTGAGGCGGCCAAGGCCAAAGGCCTCGACGGCTGGCTGATCACACTCGAGTTCCCCAGCTACTACGCAGTGATGACCTATGCCGACAACCGCGACCTGCGCGAGGAGGTCTACACCGCCTACTGCACCCGCGCGTCGGACCAGGGCCCGAATGCCGGACAGTTCGACAACGGCCCGGTGATGGCGGAAATCCTCGAACTGCGCCACGAGCTGGCGCACCTGCTCGGTTACGGCAACTTCGCCGAGCTGTCGCTGGCGACCAAGATGGCCGAATCCACCGAGCAGGTGCTGAGCTTCCTGCGCGACCTGGCCGTGCGCAGCAAGCCGTTCGCCGAGCGCGATCTGGCCGAGCTGCGCGCCTTCGCCGCCGAGCAGGGCCTGAACGACCTGCAGAGCTGGGACCTCGGCTACTACGCCGAGAAGCTACGCCAGCAGCGCTACAGCCTGAACCAGGAAGAGCTGCGCACCTACTTCCCGATCGACAAGGTGCTGTCCGGGCTGTTCAGCATTGTCCAGCGCCTGTACGGCATCGAGATTCACGAGCTGGAAGGCTTCGACGGCTGGCATCCCGAGGTGCGTCTGTTCGAGATAACTGAGAACGGTCAGCACGTCGGGCGCTTCTTCTTCGATCTCTATGCGCGGCCGAACAAGCGTGGCGGTGCGTGGATGGACGGCGCCCGCGACAAGCGCCGCACTGCCCTCGGCACGCTGCAGACGCCGGTGGCCAACCTGGTCTGCAACTTCACCCCGCCGGTGGGCGAGCGCCCGGCACTGCTGACTCACGATGAAGTCACCACGCTGTTCCACGAGTTCGGCCATGGCCTGCATCACCTGCTGACCCAGGTCGAGCACGCCGGTGCCTCGGGCATCAACGGCGTGGCCTGGGACGCGGTGGAGCTGCCAAGCCAGTTCATGGAAAACTGGTGCTGGGACCCCGAGGGCCTGGCGCTGATCTCCGGCCACTACCAGACCGGCGAGCGCCTGCCGCAGGACAAGCTGGACATGATGCTGGCGGCGAAGAACTTCCAGTCCGGCATGGTGATGGCGCGCCAACTGGAGTTCTCACTGTTCGACTTCGAACTGCACGCCACCCACGGCGATGGCCGCGGCGTGCTGGAAGTACTCGAACACATTCGCGACGAGGTTTCGGTTATGCGGCCGCCGGCCTACAACCGCTTCCCCAACAGCTTTGCGCACATCTTCTCCGGTGGGTACGCAGCCGGTTACTACAGCTACAAGTGGGCCGAGGTGCTGTCGTCCGATGCTTTCTCGCGCTTCGAGGAAGAAGGCGTTTTCAACTCCGAGACCGGTCGTGCCTTCCGTAACGCCATCCTGGCGCGTGGCGGGTCCCAGGAGCCGATGGTACTGTTCGTCGATTTCCGAGGCCGCGAGCCGTCCATTGACGCCCTGCTGCGCCACCTTGGGCTGGTAGCGGAGGCCGCGGCATGAGCGACGAAGTAACCCCTGTCATCACCAAACGCTTCATCGCCGGGGCCGTGTGCCCCGCGTGCAGTGGCACGGACTGCATCAAGATGTGGGACGTCGACGGCGTGCCGCATCGCGAGTGCATCGACTGCGGCTACGCCGACACCCTCAATGCTCAGGGCCAGTCGGTGCCGATGGAGTTGGGCACGCGGGTCAATCAGGCCAAGCCGAAAGCACCGGAGACGCAGGTGCAGACCGTGCAGTTCTTCCCCAATCCGAAGTTGAAGAAGACCCCCGAGTAAGGCTCGTTCCCCACGCGGGGCGACGAGCGGGCGTAGCCCGGTTAACGCTGTAGGAAACGGCTCTGATACTGTATATAAAAACAGTATTCGGAGCCGTTCATGTTCACGCCGAAAAACACCCCGCGCGGTCGCGGCACCGCGATCAATCCGCACAATCGGTTCGCGCCGACCCTCAGCGAGTCCTGTGACGATGGCTGGGAGCAGGAGGTGCCACCCACGCGCGCCACTGAAGTTCGTCGCGAGACAGCCAAGACCGTCATCAGTCGCAATCAGTCGCCGGATGTCGGCTTCGATCGGTCGGTAAACCCCTATCGTGGCTGCGAACATGTTATCGTTGACAAAGAAATGTATGGCCAGAGTGTCTAGCTATCCTTGATATTGCTGGCTAGAGACCCATCCAAATGGACGTCAGATGCCACGCAAGCCTTTCTCCAAGTCTGCACTTGAGTCGCGAGAACGACCGACCCTCCAGCGAAAGCTCCCAGAAAACACCCCCCAAGCGATTCAAGAAAGAAGCACTGCTAGGGGACAAGTCGATGTTTCAGCTCAAGGGTTGCTTGTCCGAAACAAGACTACTGGCACAAGGGAATACGTCCGTGACTTCACAGATCTTGTCACTGAGTATCCGCACCATAAATTAATTGTCCAGCAGTTACTTATAGGTGCGCAGCTCCATTCCGCAAAGAGATTGATCACATATCAATCCCATCAAGACATCTATTACTCAATTCAAGAGTTTGTGCTGTTTCTTAATAGCGCTGAGCCGATCAATAAATCAGTCAAAGGTGTTGCTGATGTCGATGGGCAGGTATGCGTGAATTTTAGGTCATTTCTAATTCGTTCGTATCCAGGTCGCACCGTAAATAGAAAAAGATACGGTGCATTAAAAAATATCTTCCTTTCGTTGAAGAATAAATATAAAGGGCAGGGCTGGGTCGGCAAAGGGTTTGAATGGCCGACTGGACCGGGGATGAACGAGAAAGTAACAGAAGGATACAGCAGGGAGATTCATAATAAGCTTGTGGAGGGATGCCTGATCGATATTAAGTTTATTATGAAGTGGATGGAGAGTTACAATGGTGTAGTGGAAGGCGAGAAGCCAATTCTGGCATACGATCTTTCATTAGAAAACTTGATGTTTGATCTGGTTGTAAAAGAGCAAACTAAAAGATCCAACGGGTCAATCAAGGCGACACACATTAAAGGGTTTGAGTGGGTTATACGCTCCACTGGAGATGTTAAAGAATACATACGGGCAAATGGAATAAGTATAGAGAGGTTTCTGGGCATTTACCGAGCCCGCGCCCATGAACTGGCGGCTAAAGGTCGCCCTGTAGTTGGTACTGAGGTCAGTGAACGGGGGATGGTGTATGGCTGTGATCGAGAAGAATCTGGGCGAATTGCAACTGCAAATGTAGGAAGACTTTATCCTGATTGGCCTATGCAAGTGAGCTTCGAGGAAGCTGGACATCTCTTTTCCACTGAGTGGAGTAAAAACACCGCTCACGGAACAAACAAAAAATATTCTACGCTGGAAAAAAAATTACGGTCGGCCTTGATGTATATGAGGGTTGGGCCAGAGCACCTACCCTATGAAGTAGGTCAAATGGCATACTTCAGCAGAGTAGCCTTCACAATGGGAACTATATTCCCATTCTTTCTCTTCGTGATGTTGCAGACGGGCTGGAACTTTGAGGTTGTGGTATCGATAAGCGATAACCTAGACGACCACATTGAGGAGGACCTTCTGGATGATGACTATGTGATTATTTATGGGTACAAGGGACGGTCCGACAAAAGCCAAATGCATAGATCAAACAAGCGAGATAAGTTTGGCGCGTATCAGATCTTGCGCTTTGTTGCCGCTGAAGTAACCAAGCATTTGTCGTCGCCTCATTATTTAAAGGGTAAATTATTTCAGTGTGTCATTTCGAAGAATCTGTGGAATAAGTTTGGTCGCTTATGCACGCCGGTGACCACTACGAATTTTGGGCACGCATCAACGGAGTTTCTACATCGCCACCGCATAAAATTGGATACGGATACCAAATCCCCCAGAATTGAAACGAAACGTCTTCGAACCACTTACGAAACTCGACGGAGAGAACAGGGTTTAGATATAGACGAAGTTTCGGCAATGATGGGGCATTCGGATATCGATACCACAGTGAATCATTATGATAGTGACTGGGGGTCGGCAGAAATATTAAATGGGCGTCTAAGGAAGATTCAGAGAAAGCATGAAGAAGATTTTAGGCGTTACTCAGCAAATCTTCTTACAGATGTGTCTTTGGTTGAGCTGCGTGAAGCCACTCTACGCTGCGGTAGCAAAGAAGAACTACGGTCAGTTGTTGCACCATTAGTCGGCAGGCTGAATTCTTCTGAAGATTCGGTAATACAGTTGCTTTCTCCGGAAGGTCAGACATTCATTGCAAGTTGTCTAAATTCAAGACGACCAGATTGGCCAGGCGCTGAAAGTTTTCTTAGGACGGATACGCCTTGCAACTACTTTAATCGTTGCCCGTTATGCTCACAGTGTGTGATCTTCAAAGAAGCATTACCTTTTATTGCAAGAAGAATTTCCGACCTTGACGGTCTGAGGGAGCGGTTAAATCCCTTAGAATGGGAGAAAAGCTATCGCGCTGAGTATTTAGCGTGGAAGGGGGTTCTAGAGGGCTGGGGGGATCCGATTGAGGTTGCTGAGGCAATAGATCGATCGGAACATAACGGTTTTGCACTGCCATTGACAATGATAGGGCTCTCATGACAACTCCAACACGTGACCAAATAAAAGCCGTTTTAGAAGAAATAAGGAATGGACTGGGTTGTCACGAGGAAGAGTCAGAGCCTATCGCTACTGAAGAAGAAGATGAGGTTCTGAGTGGCGACTCATCACTTGGGATCATTTGCGATAGTGTAAATTTACTCAATCTTTCCAGAATTGATAAGAACGAGTGGAGTTATATTAGGGTAAGTCCTAGAAGCTCTTTCGGCGATCCGGTTTGGGATTTTGGGGATTACCCCTCCCCTTATGGATTTCCCATACGTATCAATTTTGATTATGTGAATATGTATGGCATGAATGTTTGTGGAGTAGGACACGAACATTGGGTGAATATTGCTAGGGCGCTACTATTTTACCGTGTACCGCATTTCGGAATTCATGGTCGTATTAATGCTTATACATCTCTTGAGACAGATAAAACAAAAGTATTAAGACTTGTCGGGTTATTTCATGCCGAAGGTCTATATTTAGGTTCGGAAAATTCACCAGATTTTAGGACGGTGAATGATTTGGCTAAGTCGAGTGTGGAGCACTATATAGAGTCGCTGCCCACATCTGGGATTAAGTGGGAATTCTGTTACTTAATGTCCTTTTGGCAGGGCGTCTCATCGATGGGTATGCTTCCGTCAGAGTACTCACTATACAATTCATACGTAACTAAAGAGCTTGTCGCCAAATATAGAAGAGAATACGACGAGTCCTCTCGACCTTTCGAACCCATTCCGCTCGATGACTATGCAGAAATATTTAGATACTGTGTGGGGTTTGTTGAAAACTATAGCGATGACGTCCTTTGGCTGTATAAAAATTTTGCGCCAACCATAGTAGGTGCTTTTGAGAACCCCGAAAAGCTTGCCGCGATAAATTTTGGTGTGTCAACGGCGTCCGTTGAGGGAGTTAAAAGATTTAGGGATTATAAACCTAAGTTACTAGATAGCGGTATTCCCTGGTGGGGAATAGAAATCAAGGAAAGAACGCATGAGAATGATGAGGGGGAGTATATAAATCAAACTGCTGTGATTAGCGTTGTTGTCTCTCTGATCGATGCGTGTATCGTGCTTCTTCTATGCCTTACTGGGATGCGCCGATCAGAGGTCATTGGACTTAAGGTGGATTGTCTTTCGTTTAAGTCTGAGGGTTATTGGCTTACTTATACTGTTTTCAAAACCTCTATTTCGTCACAGGGCGACATTAAAACAATACCTATCCCAAAAATTGCTGCTGACGCAATTGAAGTAATAATTGAAATAGGGCGTGATGCTCGTGCTTACGGTAATCACGACTATCTGTTTGTCAAGATACCAAAGTTTAGTTTTGGAAACACTCCGCAGTCCACTGTGGTAGAGCGAGCTTGCAATCGAGTGGCAAACAACCTAGGTATTGATTATAGAGTACACCCACATCGTTTTCGGAAGTCACTTGCCCTTTATATAATTCATCAAGATTCGCGGAATCTTGAAATTATTAAACGCCTCTTTTCTCACCGCAGCTTAAAAATGACGTTAAGGTACATCCTTTCTTTACCTGGCGTGAACGATGAAGTCAAAGCTACGTTGATTGAAGAAAATACGGAAATTCTCGTCGAGGTTTTGCAAGGTGTAATTTCTGGTCAAATTGGGGGCATTGGCGGCAAAAGGTTGGCCAAGACTGCTAATTCTTCTCCAATACTCAGGGCTAAATTGCAAAGCGCGGGAAAAGAGAGTTTAAGTCAGTATATCGCCTCTTTGCTTGATGAAGGTGTGAAGCTTCTGCATAGAACGAATCTTGCAATCTGTATGCGAACGCCGGGTCTTACCAGCGAGTCACCTTGTGATGCTAAGAATGATAGCCCTGGGTCGAGGCTTCATCCAAACTTGTTTGCGTGTGACCCATATAATTGTAGATATGCTGCATTTGTCGAGGCCAATGTTCCATCATTAAAAAATGAGATAATTTTCCACGATAATATGATTAAGCATAGGTACTGTGGAGCGACTCAGAAGGAGTATTCGCAGAGGCGTATCGCTGAAGCCTTTAAGCGACTTCACGAGGTTGTAGGGGATGAAGCACATAATTTCCTAAAGCAGGTAGCGCATGGCTAAGCAGGATCTCCTCAATCGGGTGTATGCGACTATTTCAGCGCTCCAAAGCGACGGCCGAAAAAAGTTATCAGTGATGGAAGTTTCTAAATTATCCGGTGTCGGTCGTGCAACAATCAATCAAAAGCATGATCCTGACTGGGTGAAGGTCAGAGAAGTCATAAAAGGAACAACTCATTCTGGGGTTTATACAAAGGATTCAAGTGAGGATGTCAAAAAGCCACTCAAAAATACTCAAGAAATACATCATCGACTGAAGGAGTTGGAGGAGCAGTTAGCCCTACTAAGGGAGCGCGCTAGCACCACATATAATCAGTTGATCGACAGGGTACAATATTACTTTGCGTTGGCTAGTGAAAAGCCTGCTAAGCAAGTTGAGAAGGCTAAGCTCCTTCAAGAGCTAACTCATCAGAAGAATCAGAACGCAATCCTACGTGCAGATCTCAAGGCGGCTCTTGCTGAATCATTAACTCCTGCGGTATCAGGAATTATCACTTCGAAGATTATTTTGGAAGTGCCTAATGCAGTCTCAGATTCTGAGGCCATTCTGAGTTTTTTGGAGAAACTGGATTCGTTAGCTAGTCAGAATCGATCTTCACTTGTTACCGCAGTCTACATAATGTGTGGTCTTCCAATGTGCGGCAAGTCATCTTGGATTGAGAATCACAAGCCACCTACTCCAGGTGTATCCTTATATGTCAGTGGAGCAAGTGATACAGTTTCAACTCGGAATTTGTTAGTTTCTAGGGTTAGGAAAGAATTTAACGCGCCTGTGCACTGTGTTCGATTTAGTCTAGGCCTTGATGCCTGTATCTCTAGGGCCGAAAAACAGTTCAATGGTGCGGCTCTTGAATTGAATATTTCATCCATCAAAGTTGTGGCTGCGCGGTTCGAAGAAATACAATTCAGCGAAAATTTCGACTCAATCATCTTGGCTTGAAATCAGTGAATGGTCTAAAGCGTTTCCAATCGTTTGTTGAAGAGCGACGTCTCTTGGGAGACTGGGCTGATTTCGTTTCAGCAGATATGACTAGGCTTTCAAGAGTAAAGCTGGTTGAAGCGTGTGGGATTCAGCGAAGCATAATTTATCAAAACGCACAGGTAGTAACTCTGCTTCGTGATCTTGAGTCCGAATTAAGAGCGCATGGTGTTCTTTATGGGCGCAGTGCGGATACCAATTGTGCTCACCAAAATGGTTTAACTCATGATGAAGAAGAATTAGAGCAGCGATTAGGAGATTTGTCTGCTTCGCTTTGTAAGTTTAATGACTATTTAAATGAAGTTTCTAAATCGCTTGTGGTATACCCCTTATCGAGGCCAAAATAGTTATGTGTATCCTTCATTTTGGAAACGGTTTGGCCAGCCACTCTGGCTATATGCGAGGGCGCGTAGGGATTTATTTTGATGATAATCATAACGTCCTTGAAGCACCGACCATGTGGGCGATGGCTGTCTCGAAGATACGTTCAAGGAGTGATGAAACGACAAGAAACTATGCGAATATCCTGAGAAGGTTTTTGCAGTGGTTGGACGATAGCCCAATCGAAGGGGCTGAAGTTGTATTTGGCGCGCAGAACTGGCAGTTGGTGGATGAGGATGTTTTTGATGCCTTCCTTGTTCACATAGCATCTCCAACGGATGCGCTTCCTGATGGTCCGTCTCACAAAACCATGTATCACATTGCGGCAAGGGTCTGGAGCTTCTATCAGTGGGCCGAAAGGCAGGGCTATAAACACTATTTGGATATCAGTAGTACTGATATCCGATACATGCTGAAAGACCAGAAACTCCTGGCCCATATCGACCCAGGGGTTAAAGTTACTACCTTGGGATTTAATCTGCCCAGTGGTAGACCAGCAATGCATCAACGAGAAATGCAGAAATTTGTAAGGCAAACTGATTATGAAATAGCTCTCGGTGTGATGAATGATCCTGTTTATCAAATTATCGCAGCGATCATACGAATTACCGGGCTTAGACCGATTGATCTTTTTCAATTGCCTTACCGAGGGAAAAATGAAAATTATGGATTCATTCCTTATGATGAGGGTGAGTACCCAGAAGGGTTAGATAATGGCGCTATCTATTATTATTTTAGGTCCAAGGGAAAATGGCGCTCCATAGACTTTCCAGGGAAGCTGTGGAGAGTTATTTGCGAGTATTATTTACCCTTAAGGCGGCAACGAGCGAAACTATATGAGGCTAAGCATGGCATTCCACCAAGGAATAGCGACTTGTTTCTTTCCGCTCGTGGTGATGTTGTTACTCATGGAATGCTTGGTTATAACTTTAGCAAGGTGGTTTCTGCAGCGAAGAACTCCGAGAGCGCTACTGATTTTAAAGCCATACGATTCAATGCACGAATGCTCAGGCACACCTGTGCGACATATTTTGTTTATGAGGCGTTGAAAGCTCAGAATAGACTTGGAAGGAATTTTATTTACGATGCAGCGCTCGACGAAGATCTCAGGAAAATGCTGGGCCACACTGATGTTAGAACTACACTTGAATACTATGTTCATCTAGTCAACCGATATGTGCACGACAATCTTCTGACTGATCTTCATCGTTCGCGCGTTGATGCTGGTTTGTCCGCTATTTTAGACCGACATAATTACTCTGAGATTGTGGTGTAGAACAGGCACTAGACATGCTGCCTTCTTGGTGAGCAGATCTGGACACGTCGATATGGGAGTGCATACGGTCAGGACAAATCGGGAAGGTGCCGCCGGCTGACTTGCCTCTGTAGATAGGTTTAGACGCATCAGCGCTTTAAGCGCCAACGGCTTTGGGTTCGAAGTGATTTCGCCTGCCCCTCTTCAGTTACACTCGGCGCTTTGCACGCCTTTCAAGGAGCAGTTGCGTGAACACGGAAAACCATTCCCAGACGGCCGCCTTTCTCTGGTCGATTGCCGACCTGCTGCGCGGTGACTTCAAGCAATCTCAGTACGGCCGCATCATCCTGCCGTTCACCCTGCTGCGGCGGATGGAGTGCGTGCTGGAGCCGACCAAGGAAGTGGTGATCCGGGAATCCTATGCGCAGGAGGGGCGGCCTGATCTGGTGCGTGAGCGTCTGTTGCTGCGTGCTGCCGGGCAGCAGTTCTTCAATGCCTCCAAGCTGACTCTGGGCACGCTGTCCGACACCCAGACCGCCGCCGATCTGATGAGCTATGTGCAGTCCTTCAGCAAGGACGCCCGCGAGATCTTCGAGCACTTCCACTTTGAAGATTTCGTGCAGCAGCTATCAGCTGCCAACCTGCTGTATCAGGTGGTGCAGCGCTTTGCCGCGACTGATCTGAGCCCCGAGCGCATCAGTAACTTCGGCATGGGCATCATCTTCGAAGAGCTGATCCGCAAGTTCGCGGAAAGCTCCAACGAAACCGCCGGGGAGCACTTCACCCCGCGCGATATCGTGCACCTCACCACCTCGCTGGTGATCACCGATCAGGACCACAAGCTCGCGCCCAACAGCATCGTCACCATCTATGACCCAACCGCCGGCACCGGCGGCTTCCTCTCCGAAGGTGACGAGTACATCCAGTCCATCAGTCAGCAGGTCACCGTGTCACTGCATGGCCAGGAGCTCAACCCCGAGTCCTACGCCATCTGCAAGGCGGACATGCTGATCAAGGGCCAGGACGTCACCAGCATCAAGCTGGGCAACACCCTGTCCAACGACCAACTGGCCGGCCCCGAGCACCGCTTCGACTTTATGCTCAGCAACCCGCCGTTCGGTGTGGAGTGGAAGAAGGTGCAGAAGCAGATCACCGACGAGCATACGGAGAAAGGCTACAACGGCCGCTTCGGCCCGGGCTTGCCGCGTGTATCCGATGGCTCACTGCTGTTTCTGCTGCACCTGGTTAGCAAGATGCGTGACCCGCGTGAAGGCGGTTCGCGCATCGGCATCATCCTCAACGGCTCGCCACTGTTTACCGGCGGTGCCGGCTCGGGCGAGTCGGAGATTCGCCGCTACCTGCTGCAGAACGATCTGGTCGAAGCCATCATCGCCTTGCCCACGGACATGTTCTACAACACCGGCATCGCCACCTATGTGTGGGTGCTGAGTAACCACAAAGCCGCCGTGCGTAAGGGCAAGGTGCAGTTGATCGACGGCAGCCAGCACTTTGCCAAGATGCGCAAATCCCTGGGCAGCAAGCGCCAGTACATCACCGACGAGCAGATCGACGAGCTGGTGCGCCTGTATGGCCGCTTCGAGGAGACCCCGCAGAGCAAGATCTTCCCCGTCGATGCCTTCGGCTACCGGCGCATCAGCGTCGAACGCCCGCTGCGCCTGAACTTCCAGGCCAGCCCCGAGCGCATCGACAAGGTGCTGGAAGAAAAAGCCATCGAGAAAATGGACCAGCCCCTACGCCAGCAGCTGATCACCGCCCTGCAGGCCATGGATGCCAGCCAGCTGCACCGCAACCGCGAGCAGTTCAGCAAGCTGCTGAAAAAGACCCTCAATGCCCACGATGTATTCCCCAGCACGCCGGAGCTGAAAGCCATCCTCAATGCCCTGAGCGAGCGCGACCCCGAGGCGGATATCTGCACCAGCAAAGGCCAGCCGGAAGCTGATGCCGGCCTGCGTGATAACGAGAACGTGCCACTGGGCGAGTCGGTATACGACTACTTCGAGCGTGAAGTAAAACCCCATGTGCCGGATGCCTGGATCGACGAGAGCAAGCGCGATGAACAGGATGGCGAAGTCGGCATCGTCGGTTTCGAAATTCCGGTTAACCGCCACTTCTACGTGTTCCAGCCGCCGCGCCCGCTGGACGAGATCGACCGCGATCTGAAAGCCTGCACTGACCGCATCAAGCAGATGATTGAGGGGCTGTCGGCATGACGTTTCCCCGTTATCCGGATTACAAGAGTTCCGGGCAGGATTGGATCGGTGATATGCCAGTGCATTGGCATATGTATCGGAGCAAAAATGTCTTCTCGGAGAGAAATATTAAGGCTCTTGAAAGTGATGAGCAGCTGACTGCTTCGCAAAAGTATGGAGTAATCCCGCAAAAGCTATTTTCCCAGCTGGAAGACCAGAAGGTGATGCAGGTTATCTTGGGACGGGATATTTTAAAGAAAGCTGAAGTTAACGACTTTGTCATTAGCATGCGCAGTTTCCAAGGTGGGCTGGAGTTTTGCTCTTATAGCGGAGCAGTAAGCTCTGCATATGTTCCGCTCTATGCCAATAGAGAACTCGACAATAGATTTTTTAAGCATCTCTTCAAGTCCGTATCTTTCATTTCTGCCCTGCAAAATACGAGCAATCTTGTTCGTGATGGACAAGCCCTCAGATATAACAACTTTGCTCAGCTATCCCTTCCTTTTCCTTCGCTTAAAGAGCAGAGAACGATTGGTGCATTCCTCGACCACGAAACAGCTCGCATCGACGCGTTGATCGCAGAACAGCAGCGCCTAATTGATCTGCTCAAGGAAAAGCGCCAGGCCGTGATCTCTACCGCCGTCACCAAAGGCCTCGATCCGACGGTGCCGATGAAAGACTCCGGAGTGAAGTGGCTGGGTGAGGTGCCGGCGCATTGGGATGTTGTACCCCTGAAGCATGTTGTATCGACTCCAATCACTGATGGGCCTCATGAGACTCCTGAGTTTATTGACGATGGTGTGCTTTTTATCTCAGCTGAAGCAGTTTCTACAGGCCGCATTAATTTTGAGAAGGCTCGATATATTTCAAGAGAGGATCACGCTCGATACTCAAAGAAATATTTGCCAAAAAAGTTCGATATTTACATGGTTAAGTCAGGTGCAACGACTGGGGTTACGGCGATTGTAGAAACGGATGATGAATTTAATATTTGGTCACCTCTAGCTGCGTTGCGATGCAAAAGTGACTACGTACCGTATTTCGTCTTTTACAGTATGCGTTCATACAGCTTTCAGGAGTCAGTAGTGATTAGCTGGAGCTTCGGCACACAGCAGAATATAGGGATGGGTGTCATAGGAAATTTACCGATTACCCAGCCCCCCCTAGACGAGCAGGCGGCGATTGCAGATTACATTGCAAGGCAGCTGGATCGATGGGATCGATTGATTGCAGAAGGTGTTCGATCTGTTGAGCTGCTCCAAGAGCGCCGCTCCGCTCTAATCTCCGCCGCCGTAACCGGCAAAATCGACGTGCGCGGCTGGCAGCCTCCAGCCGGCACCCAAGCCCCCGAATTAGCAGTAGCAGAGGCCTTATAAATGGCGGACAGCAAGGAAGCCCAGTTCCAGCAGGACATTATCACTACCATGACCGCGCAGGGCTGGTTGACCGGCCCGGCCAGCGGCTATGACCGGCGCACGGCGCTGTATACCGAGGACTTTCTCGGCTACTTCAAGGACGCCTGGCCGGAGCGTTGGGATAAGTTCAGCAAGGCCAACCCGAATAACCCGGAAGCGGTGCTGGTGCAGAAGCTGGTACGCGAGCTGGAGCAGGACGGCACCCTGGATGTGCTGCGCCATGGCTTCAAGCTGCCGGGGGTGAAGGTCGATGCGTGCAGTTTCAAGCCCGACCACGGCATGAACCCGGACACCCTCAAGCGCTACCAGTGCAACCGCCTGCGCGTGGTGCCGGAGGTGTCCTACTCTCCCCATTTCAGAGAAGGCGAGTACAACCCCAGGCTGGATCTGGTGCTGTTCGTCAACGGCATTCCCACGGCCACCCTGGAGCTGAAAAGCGAGTTCAAGCAGTCGGTGGAAAACGCCAAGCGCCAGTACCGCCAGGATCGCCCGGTGAAAGACCCGCTGACGCGCAAGCCCGAGCCGCTGCTGACCTTCAAGCGCGGCGCGCTGGTGCACTTTGCCGTGAGCCAGGATGAGGTGGCGATGACCACCAAGCTGGCCGGGAAGGAGACCTTCTTTCTGCCGTTCAACCTGGGCAGCCTCGACGGCGGCGCCGGCAACCCGCCGGCGCCGGATGACAGCCAGTACGCCACCGGCTACCTGTGGCAGCGCCTGTTCCAGCCGGATGCCTGGCTGAAAGTGCTGGGCCGCTTCCTGCACCTGCAGAAGAGCGTGAAGGAAGATATCGACGGCAAGCACGTCACCAAAGAAACCCTGATTTTTCCGCGTTATCACCAGTGGGAAGTGGTCAATACGCTGATTGAAACCACCCGCGCCGAAGGGCCGGGCAAGCGTTACTTAATTCAGCACAGCGCCGGCTCGGGTAAGTCCAACTCGATTGCCTGGACGGCGCATCAACTGGCCTCGCTTTACGATGCCGAGGGCCAGCGCCTGTTCAACTCGGTGATCGTGATTACCGACCGCACCGTGCTGGACAAGCAGCTGCAGGACACCATCTACCAGTTCGAGCACGCCCAGGGCGTGGTCAAGTGCATCACCCGCGATATCGGCAGCCAGAGCAAATCCGAGCAACTGGCCGAGGCGCTGGCCGAGCAGACGCGCATCATCATCGTCACCATCCAGACTTTCCCGGCGCTGTTCGATGCCCTGGACAAGTACCCCAAACTGGCCAGCGGGCGCTATGCGGTGATCGCCGACGAGGCGCATTCCTCGCAGACCGGCTCATCGGCCAGCAAGCTCAAGCAGATTCTCGGCAGCGACGCGCCTGAGGCTGAGGAAATCAGCGCCGAAGAGCTGCTGGATGCCGCCGTGGCCGCCCGCGCACCCAACGAGCGCATCAGCTACTACGCCTTCACCGCCACGCCCAAGGCCAAGACCCTGGAGCTGTTCGGTCGCCCGGCCAACCCGGCGCTGCCGGCCAGCGCCGACAACAAGCCCGAGGCGTTTCACCTCTACTCCATGCGCCAGGCCATCGAGGAAGGCTTCATCCTCGATGTGCTGCAGAACTACACCACCTACAGCACCGCCTGGAAGATCGCCCACCCGGACGGCGACGACGAGGAAGTGGACTCGAAGAAGGCGCGCATGAAGCTGGCGCGCTGGGTGCGCCTGCATCCGTACAACATCAGCCAGAAGGTGGAGGTGATCGTCGAGCACTTCCGCGCCAATATCCGCCACCTGCTGGGCGGCCAGGCCAAGGCCATGGTGGTTACCAGCAGCCGGCAGGAGGCAGTGCGCTACCAGCTGGCAGTGCAGGCCTATGTGAAGCAGATGGGCTACAACGACGTGCACCCGCTGGTGGCCTTCTCCGGCAGTGTGCTACCGGACGAGGTGATCCCCGAAGAGGTGACGGAAAGCAGCAGCCTGCTCAACCCCGGCCTGAACGGGCGTGATCTGGCGGAAGCCTTCGACACCCAGGACTTCAACGTGATGATCGCCGCCAACAAGTACCAGACCGGCTTCGATCAGCCCAAGCTGTGCGCCATGTATGTGGACAAGAAGCTGCAGGGCGTGGACTGCGTGCAAACCCTGTCGCGGCTGAACCGCACCTTCGGCGACAGCAAGCCGACCTTCATTCTCGACTTCTTCAACGATCCTCAGGACATTCTCGACGCCTTTCTGCCGTACTACACCAAGGCCGAGCTGACCGACGTGACCGATCCGCAGCTCATCTATGACCTGCAGAAGAAGCTGGATGCCGAGGGCATTTACCACTGGGAGGAAGTGGCGGCGTTTGCGCTGGCCTTCTTCGACCCCAAGGCCGCCGCCAGCAAGCTCAGCTACTACTGCGCACCGGCCAAGGAGCGCTTCTCCAAGCGCTACAAGCTGGCCCAGGAGTCACGCCAGCATGCACTCGACTTCAAGCGCACCGCCGAGCAGAACGGCGACAGCGCTGGCCTGAAAAAGGCCGAGGCGGCCGTCAAGGAAGCCGGCGAGCAGGTGGATCAGCTCGACCTGTTCAAGAAGAATCTGCAGAGCTTCGTGCGTCTGTACGAGTTCCTCTCGCAGATCATTCCCTATGAGGATCGCGAGCTGGAGCAGCTGTGCGTATACGCCAAGCACCTGCACCCGCTGCTGCGGGTGGATCGCCTCGATCAGGAAAGCGTGGACGTGGGCGAACTGCAACTGACCCACTACCGCCTGACCAAGCGCGCCGAGCACCAACTGCGCTTGAGTGAGGAGCAAGGCGACTACGGCCTCGATCCGGCCTCGGGGCTGGGCAGCGGCAAACCCCATGACCCGGAGAAGAAACGGCTGTCGGAAATCATCGAAGCGCTGAACGATATCTTCGGCGCCGAAGTGAGTGATGAGGACCAGCTGCAGTTCCTCACCGGCATCGCCAACCGCATCAGCCGCCAGGAAGATGTGATGGCCCAGGTGAACAACCACTCGGTGGAGCAAGTGATGCACGGCCTGTTCCCCAAGCGCGTACTCGACACCGTGCTGGACGCCATGACCGACCACGAAAAAATGTCGCTGGAAGTGCTGGATAACGAGACCAAGAGCCGGGCGTTTGCGTTGGTGATTTTGAAGATGCTGACGGCGGCGGGAGGCTTGGGGCAAAGTAACAGCGGTGGTGATTTCAGGCCTTCTTGAGGGGCAATGTCGATCAGGTGGGTTGCAGCTCTGACATCTGAGGTAGAAGACAGGTCGGGTCGCAGGCGAGTTCGGCTGCGATCCGATAGAGCTTCTCGACGGTGATGTTTACTTCACCACGCTCGATCCGCCCCATGTAGCTGCGGTCGATACTGCAGGCCAGCGCCAGTGCATCCTGAGAAAGCCGGCAGGTCTTCCTCTGTGTTCGGATGCGTTCCCCTAACGCTTTCGCCAACTTCTCCATGACCGTCTCAATTCCACTTGAGGCGGCACTATCCTGCGTTTGCGGACGCACGGGCCACGGATTATAATCCGCATTTTTCGCGATTACTCTTCTGGTGCCTCAATGAAATCGGCCTCGTTTATCTTCGACAGGCGTCTGTATGAGCTGCTTCAGGAGGAAGGGCACACAAGGTTCACGACCGGTGAACTGCGCGATGCCTACGCCAAGCGCCTGGAAGGCATAACTTTTCGCATCGGTGATGTGCGCCGCTACGTGTATGAGCAGATCCGCCGAATGGTTCGCAAGGGCTGGCTTGTACATGATGAAGAGCGCCGTGCGCGGGGACAGGTCTACCACCTGCAGCCCATCCCGGCGCATCTGCAGCTGGAGCTGATCGACAACGGGTTCGAGAACAGCCTCAAGACTGCTTTTGAGCCAGAGCAGGAGCCGTCAGTAATTGATAATGCGGCTGTATCGCTGAAACCTTCACCCGATGCAGATCAGCACTTGGAAGCGCTCCACAAAGAGATCCGGTTGGACTTCCTGTCTTCGATGGGCGAGGCAGAGCGATACAAGCTGCTCCTGGATGATATGCCGCATCTCCGGGACAAGGTCGAAGGCGAGTATCTGGAAGCTAGAGACCGCAGCTCGCGCCTGCTGGGTCATCTCCGCGCCATCGAGAAGACGCTCAAGACGCTTGCCGCCGCACGATGACCCTATCGCTGCGAGACTGGCAACTCAGCTGCATCAACACGGCGTTGGAGCACTTTACCGCCACGCCGCACTTCTTCTGCCAGGCAACGCCGGGTGCCGGCAAGACGCGCATGGCGGCAGAGCTGGCCAGCAGACTGCTTAAGCAGGACAGGATCGATCTGGTGATGTGCTTCGCGCCATCCTGCCAGGTTGTCGAGGGCTTTCGCTCGACCTTTGCTACGGTGCTTGGCAGGCGTCTGGACGGTCAGATCGGTGCAGTGGGGGCGGCGTTCACCTACCAGGCCATGGAATACCGTGATGAGAGTTTCTGGCAGCTTCTTGATGACTACCGCGTACTTGTGGTCTTCGATGAAATTCACCACTGCGCCGGCCATGATCCACTTCTAAGCAACGCCTGGGGGCAGCAGATACTGCACCGGATACAAGACCGCGCCGCCTTCACCTTGGCACTCTCCGGCACACCATGGCGTTCGGACGACAGGGCCATTGCCCTGGCCCGCTACTCGTCACCCGAGGGGCACCTGATCTGCGACTATCGCTACGGCCTGATAGAGGCAATTGCCGACGGGGTGTGCCGTTCCCCTCGTATTGTCCTGCTCGATAATCAGAAGGTGAAACTCACCGAGGAGCTGGGCACTGAGAGCAATGTCAGGATGTTTCCTAGCATCGCCAAGCTATTGGGGGAATCCCCTGTCACTTATGAAGAACTGTTGCGCCATGACGAGGTGATCGATCAACTGCTCGATCTTGGTTGCAGCAAGTTGGATGAGCTTCGCCTGGTCAAGCCGAATGCGGCTGGCTTGGTAGTTGCCACCGACATTGAGCACGCCCAGCAAATTGCCCAGGCCCTGGACGCCAGGGGTGAAGGCTGCCGCATTGTGACCAACAAAACCTCGGATGCGCAGCAAGTGATCAATGCTTTCAGGCAGAGCGCCTGTCGCTGGATTGTTGCCGTTGGGATGATCAGTGAGGGTACTGACATACCCCGCCTGCAGGTGTGCTGCTACCTCAGCCGAATCCGTACCGAGCTGCATTACAGGCAGGTGCTGGGGCGGGTGCTTCGGCGAACAGGTGAATCCGATGATCAGGCCTGGCTGTTTATGCTGGCTGAGCCGACGCTGCAGAGCTTTGCGGAGCGAATTGCGGATGATCTGCCGGATGACCTGGCAGTGCTGAACGAGGTGCAGATGCCGGCCTCCGCCTCAGGTTCAAAGACTGGCTGGACTGGGGCCACCGGCAATATCGGTGGTCTTGATGACAGTATTGGAAGTGGGGCCGAGCAGGTTATTGGAGCTGATACCGCGAACATCGTCTCGCTGGGAGGGGGCGCAGCTGGGCCAAGCTATCAGGTGAGTTTTTCCCAGCATTACAGGCAGCATTTGCTAGCTTGTTTTTAGTGCTGCGACACCTTACTCAAATGGAGTGGCGTCCGCTTTCGAATGCGGACGGCTCGACCGCCGTACCGGCTAACAAACTGCTCGGAAGATGGGCATAGGGCTCAAGACACGGATTCCGATAGACGTGGTTGATTAAATCAAGAGATAGCCGCATTGACCCTTCCTCACGAAAGAACCCGCAGCGTCATCAAGACCGAAGAGTTCCTGCGAGAGCTCGCCCGTAACACTGAGCTGCCTCAGGATATCCGCAGCTATGCGAAAAGCCTGCTCAGGCACTACCCGTCGGCCGACCAGATTTTCTGGCTGGGTCGTCTTGAAGAGTGCCTGACGAATGATGCGTCGGATGATGAATACCGACGGAGGATGATCGCTTTCCATCAGCCTTTGTTCAGCTCGTCGCTGGAGTTCACGCTATAAAAACAGCGAGCCGCAATGTCCTGCACTGATTCTGCCCAGCCGGTATCCACTCGCATTGCGCAACGGGTCAAGCGCCTGCCCAAAGGGCAGCCCTTCAGCATAAGGCGCTTTGCGGCACTTGGAACGAGAAGCGCCGTATCCAAGGCAATAGCCCGTCTGGTCAGCCGAGGCGAACTTGAGCGGGTGCATCGAGGAGTCTACATGCGCCCGAAATCCAGTCGATACGTTGCACGGGTTCGCCCAAACGCATGGGAAGTGGTGAGCCTGATTGCCAGACAGAGCCGTCAGGCTCTGCAGATTCATGGTGCCAATGCGGTTAGAAGGTTTGGACTGAGCACCCAGATGCCACTCATTCTGATCTATTACACCAGCGGGCCCAGCCGATCGCTATTTATAGGGAAAGCGGAAGTCCGGCTGGTACATGCGGCACCAATGGTCATGCAGCATGCCGGGACCGAGGTGGGGATGGCTATCAGCGCACTATTTTATCTCGGTAAAGACGGTTCTACCCCGGAATGCATTGCCGCGATCAAGAAGGTGCTCAGGCCTGAAGACCTAACTACATTAATGGCCTGCAAAATGCCGAAATGGATGCGCATGGCGTTCGAGCTGACATGACCTGCTCGAATCAGGTCGACCCGCAGGCGGCACAGCGTAGATGTGTTTGAGGGAGCCGAGCCAGGCTACTTACGCCGTGACCGCTTGCGGCCGAGGGTGTGTAAGTGTTGCCGCCGGTGCATTTTCCACCCACATGCCGGAATTTCATTGACCCAGTTTCGAGCACCAAACGAGTTGTAGAATTTCGCTTTCAGACTGCTGGGTTGGGGCAGAATAGCGTCGGCACCTGGGTCAAAAATGCACTGGCGGTAACATTTGATGTTTGCGGCAGTACCGCCTCCCGTTCCGGATTGGCACAGCAAAAGACTTGATTCAAATTCGGAGGAAACATGGGTATTTCGTATTACCTTGCATGTTTGGAGACCCGGCAATATGTCTGGGTTGGCAGGCTTGACCCACAGGGGGAGGTGCCGGCGGCGGACGTCGAAGGCTCCATCGCCATGTTCGCGCTGGAGAATCGGAACAAACCGTTGATCGTCGTGAGCGAAAGCCATCCGATCCTCGAAGAGGGAATGGAGTGGTCGCCGCCGGCAACGCAAGAAACGTGCAGGGGACAACCATGACAAACCAACGCCAACCGCATCTCCGGACACTCGTCGCGTTACGAGTCATGGCACAGGTCGTCGATGGACAGCTTGAAGTGTTGGCGCTGATGGGAAATTGACCCAGTCGGATTGCTGATTTCTGCATCAGCAGCTGTGGATAAGCATATCAGCGCAGCTGCTTTTGAATCCTCCTTTGGATAGCCCAGTTCAGTTGTCGAAGACCTGCCACATCCACCGCTGGCATGGCACACCAGACCATGCTTGAGCTAACGCAGCGGGGCTGGAAAATTGGCAAAAGGCGCTCCGTTGCGCAGTGCCACCGGTTAACCTCTTTATACGAGCACGAGGACTGCCCGATGACAGAGATCCATGAAGACACCATTTGCGATGTATGCGCTACCACTACGAGGGTGCCGGGATACGGCGAGGAGTTCGGGACGCTCCAGGCGCTCTGGGGCTATGGCGCAGGGCATGATGGCGAACGCTATCGAGTCAACCTATGCGAAAGTTGCTTTTTCGCGGCGCTAGCGTTTTTGAAGCAGGAGCGCCGCACGCAGAATCTGTTCAGCGATGAGCAGCCCTGCGAGCAACGCCCATTCGGACTAGTCGCCCGTGATGACTACTTTGGCGATTCGTAGCCATATCGCAGAGATGAGGTTGTTGGCTCACCAGCATCGAGCTTAGGCCATGTCAGCACGACTTCTCGCTACAATGGCGTCACCCGCAATCGTCTAGGGATCTAGCTTGACTGACACAAAACTCACTGAAGTCGAGATGCGGCGCGCACTCGGTCTCGATCCCGCTCCATCAGAATCGAAGCAGCCAATACCCAAACAGCACTCCACCTTCACACTCGTTGAATTGAGCGTGCGCAAGAACGGTGGCTCGCCGTTCCGCTTCGAGCACCGATCCCGCTCCATCAGTACTCTCGCTGCCCAACTCGAGGCCGAGAAAGCAGCACGGGAGAAAGGGTATGAGGTCTGGGTCGTGTTGGATATCAGGCAGATTTCATCATAGAGCCGCAACAGCCGCCAGTCAGTCCAGCCTCGCTGATTGCTCTGGGGCAATGAACGCTTGAGTCAACTAGAGCGAGTCAGTTCGCACTCGGGCAGCTCATGGTCGGCACCTGTATCTTCCAGGGTAGGCCGCCTCAAGCCCTTACTTTACCGTCCATAACTGATCAATCCGCGTCGTATAGCTCGGACTCATCATCTCTCGCCGCATGCCCCAGTCCGGATTCGCCGGCACCCCTGCAGGCCGCATGGTTCCACGCCCCCATCGTGCATTGATCGCATCCATCACCCCCATCACCCGCTCGGCAGCCACCGGCGGTGTCGCGACGAACAGGTCGTCGGTGAACTCGCCACGCTGGCGCAGATCAAGCAACAGGATTTCCGCCTTGCTGAATGCAAAGCCGGCCCGGTAGATCAGTTCCAGCCCCGCGGAGGCGGCCTTGGTGATCAGTCGGGTATCGTCGGTCGGATAGGGCAACTCACAGATAATGCCCTTGGCGAACTTCGGCTCGTCCGGGTTGAACATGCCGGTGCGGATGCTGATCCGTACCTTCTTGCACAGGGAGCGCTGCGTGCGGAGCTTTTCACAGGCCCGAGCGGAGTAGGTGGCCACCGCTTCACGGATCGGCGGTAGCTCATGCAAGCGCTTGCCGAACATCCGGCTGCAGCAGATCTCTTGCTTCGGCGGTACTTGCTCCTCGAGCGCCAGACAGGATGTGCCGCGCAGTTCACGGGCCGTCTTCTCCACCACCACCGAGAACTTGCTGCGCAGTGTCCAGGCGTCGGCCTGGACAAGATCCCAGGCAGTACGAATGTTCATGTCGGCCAGGTGGGCGGTCATCTGCCGGCCGATGCCCCAGACCTCGCTGACATCCATCACCTGCAGTAGCCTGTCGCGCTTTTCGGGCTGACGGATGTCCACGACCCCACCGGTCTGCCGCTGCCATAGCTTCGCCGCACGATTGGCCAGCTTGGCCAAGGTCTTGGTCTGGGCAATGCCCACTCCCACCGGGATGCCAGTGCAGCGCAGCACCCGTGCACGCATCTCCCGCCCTAGCATCTCCAGGCTGCCGGGCATACCGGTCAGGTCGGCGAACGCTTCATCGATGCTGTACACCTCAAGCACCGGAGCCATCCCCTCGAGGATGGTCATCACCCGCTGACTCATATCGCCGTTTATGTGTAATAGAAAGTCAATAAGAACCGGGCCATGCTCGCCCTTGGAGCTTCTCATACCCAACCGGTATGGCTGTAGCTTCTGAGGAGATCGCCGTCGCTCACCGGATCATCCGGTCATCCTGTTAGTAACCGGTCAAAGCTGATCTGTTACATCGAAGGCGGACACCTGTCCATCGACAACACCCCTGCCGAGCGGTGAACCGCCCTCCCATGTACATATGACCAAAACGTCGCCGTTATCCTACCGTTCTGTCATGCCTACCCACGACGGAGTATTGACGGTCTCCGTCCTATAACATAGCTTTTCCGAAAGGCGCTCAAGTACATATCGTCATGTGCATACGAGCCTCGTGTCGTTAAAAGAAATGGTTGGTGCCGCATGAAAGTGCTCTTCATGATGCCGTTCGGCGTGTCGAGCTTCTCCGCCCCCATCAAGATCAAGGCTTCGTCTTGGTGTTAGTGCCAGATGCACGTCACCTTGCGGTGCAGGAATGGAGTGTGAACATGAAAGCAGAAACGGAATCGCGGATTTTTTCGGTGGACGAATATGTCCGTCCGTCTAACGGCGAACCGATCCGTTCAGTTGTTCTGGAGACCAACGATTCTGTCGTTGTAGTTTGGCACGCCTACCCTAGGCAGGAAATAGCTGCCCATGTCCATCCTCACGGCCAAGATACTTGGACGGTTATCTCAGGTGAGGCCAAGTATTATCAAGGCAACGGCGTAGAAATTCATCTTAAAGCTGGAGATATTGCCATTGCAAAACCTGGGCAAGTACATGGTGCCGTGAACTCTGGTCCAGGACCTTTCATATTTGTCTCCGTGGTTGCGCCGGGCAGTGCAGGTTTTGCGTTATCTGAGAAATAGGCGAAAGGCCTGAGAGGAACCTGATGAATACACGAGTATTTACGTTCGCTGGTGGAGAAACGGGGGTTTGGCGCGTTGTTGCGATGAATGCCGTGGCAGGAGCCCCTCTCCCTGGAATCCCACGGCTCAACGTAGCCGCTGGCTCTGTTTCGCCGCAGCCTCCGGGCACCAAATGGCTCCTTCGCGGGATAACGAGTAACGAGCGCTATGTCGTGCGTGAAGAGAAGGATCGTCTCGTGGCGAAGCAGCCAAGCTTGGGTCGAGCAGAGGCTACCTGCGCCGCCCTGATCCCTATCCGGAAAAACCCCTCATGGTGGGGACTGTCTCAAGACGAACGCCGGAAGATTTTTGAGGAACAGTCCCGTCACATTCACATCGGGCTCCAATATCTCCCTGCTGTGGCCCGCCGCCTCCACCATTGTCGGGACCTGGGCGAGAACGAACCCTTCGACTTCTTGACTTGGTTCGAATATTCCCCGTCTGATGAGACGGCCTTTAACAGGCTTCTGGCCGAACTCCGAGCCTCGGTGGAGTGGCAGTATGTCGACAGAGAAATCGACATCCGGCTAGTGCATGAGCCGGCCTAGCATCAGGTTTAACTTCGATCTACGTGCGGCACACTCCTGCGACACCCGCAGCCCAGCAAAACCCCGAAAAATCTAGTGTGTCGCATAACTTAGGAGTAACGCGACAGGTATGTCTAGCGAGCCACTAGTCGCTTAAGAACTTTTCTACTTATAGCCTCCTCTTTCTCTCATCGATCTCCTCGGCATCCTGCCGTCTAGAGCCGGCACATTGTCCAGCTTTCGAATGAGGCTCTCCAGCTTTTCCAAGTCGCCCTCGGCAATGGCTCGCTCGTCGGGAGTTAAAGGCACGGCCTCCAAGTACCGTCCGATAGACGATTTGCTTTCCAATGCTTGGGCCCTTGCGCTGGCTTTCGGCAAGTTGAAGTCACACCCCGCACAGGCCATGCGATGTGGGCAGCTGCTCCAGAAGGGATTTGAACAATACGAGTCGCCCAAGTCATAGAAGGTGTAGGGGGCATCTGAATGGCGAACAATTACGTCATGATCGATCAAAACGGAGACCATATGGGCCATTTGATCGGCTTTAACGAAGGATGCTGCCAGCTTGGTAGGCCGAATTCGAATGTAATGCAAAGTCGAATTCGGCGAGCTATGTCCCGACCACTGCATTAGCTCGATCAGCGACATGCCCTGAGGGACGCTGGCGAGCGCCGTCACTGCGGAGGCACGTCCCCGGTGGCTGGTGATTCGCCCGCGACTGTCCTCCAGTGGCACACCCGCCTTGGCGCATAGCATTGGAATGATGGTGCCATTAATGACACTGGAGCCTATGCGCTTGCCTCGAAACTGAAATAGGTAGCTAACTTTTTCCCCGGTTCGCTCATCCAGCAAAGCGGCCTGGTTAGCAGGCCTGTCCTCCAGCCAGGCGTCAATGCGCTCCTTCACGACCACCGCTACAGGTTTGACGAAAGCTTTGAACGTCTTGCTGGCAGGAATATCGAGATAGCATAAAGTTTTTGCTGGAACGATGGTCCCATCCTCGTGTACCACATCATTGGTCTGAGGATGCGCGCATCTTTTATCCAAGCGCATGATTTCATTGCTGCGCAAACCAGCGTGCGTCCACACTACAGCAATGGCTTGAACCATCGACAGCGGATAGTGAATCTCCGAAAGCAGATCACTACGCTCAAGATTTAGACTCGCCCAAATCAGCTTGAGCCAGGTCGAGTCATCAATTACCCGCGGGTTGATACCCGAGTTGAATGTCACGGATCGCGGGGTGGCGAGGTGATGCCGGGGGCTGAACTTCAAACGACCCCATCCCCAGAGTTCAAAGTCTGTAAAAAATCGTCGCAAGGCATGTAGAAAGCCGCGCTTCGAGTTGGCAGCGATAGGCTGACCAAGCCCCTTTAGCTGTGTTCCCTTCGCTGACTCCAAAGCCCACTCACCGACCGTCATCCGGTCGACGGCAGCAATAAATGCAGCGCAAGTGGACATGCTCCAATCGGTAGGCGCCGCCATTCCTGATTGCTCGCGCGCTAGCCAGACACCGGTCCTCAAGATAAAACTGTAATTGCTTTCACGTGTGCGTGGACGCAAGGTGGAAGTGTCTCGCCATCGACGGCACCACATTGCCCAAGTCGGATCGATGCCTTCGATGCTTTTCGCCCGCCAACAGGTATAGCCTCGCATGCGTAAAGGTTTCGCCAAAATCCCCATGGCAGCGAGGCCGTGAGATACCTTTCCGACCGATCTCGCGACACCTTCGCTTCGATGCTGTTGGCCCTTCAGTAGCAGTTCCTCGGTGAATGTCTCCAACCGCGGATCGCCGTTTTCCAGCATCAAGGCACCCAGCACGTTGGAAAGGAACTGCTCAAGATGGCGAGCAGCGTAGCCCAGCGATCTCAACGCTTGGCTCAAGCGAACGTGCTCATGTCTGAACACGGCATGGCCGAAGATAAAAGAAGCATATATCGCCGGCTGCCGGAATTTGGCGATACGCTGCGGGGTTCGAAAATCGCCGAGATGGTAAGCAACGGAAGCGAGATATGGTCGTGATCCTGCTCGATTACTGAGCAAGGTCAACCACTGCGACTCAGACCAACACCAGTAGGGTTTACCGGTTTTGCTGACATTCCAGAGAATGACTGCCACTGATGAAATGGCTAATCGCTGAGAAACGCCGCTGTGCGCCGCTATATCAGCTAGCGGCCTCATGAGCTCAGGTATCTCTGATTGGAGGTAGCCCCAGTCTGAACGGTGAGAGCGATTCGAAAGTATGCTCAGCTCGATTTTCGATAGATCGCTCTGACGTACGTACTTGCTCGCGTCGAACGGAACATAAGGGGTGACTGAGGGGGTGCTCATAGCAATGCCTCAGACCCAAAGAGTTCACAGAACATCCGAGCATCGAGACTGCCGACGGAGTGCGCCATCTTTGCGGTTAAATCCGCGCCAGATAGGTGCAGGTAAATCAAAGTGGTTTTGGGGTCTCGATGTCCAGCATACGTGGTCAGTTCATGGAGCTTCCAGCCCGCACGGGCCAGATGGGTAAGCCGAAGGTGGCGAAAGGTATGAGTGCTCAGGTGCGATAGTTTCGCTTCCTTGGCCCACCCTTCAACCGTTTTACTCCACGCCCAACGGGACAGTGGCGAGCCTCGATTACGATCTGATGCTGATCGAAACAACGAACCTCGCATCCAGCCAGCGCCGCGAAGAGCATGTAGATGCTCTATCAAGACAGGTGCAATGTCTGGGCTGTAGCACACGACGCGGCTGCGTTTGCCTTTGGTCGTTTCCGCTCGCACCGAGATCAGTCGGTGTGCAACGTCTAAATCCTCAATACGCAAGGCCACCAACTCGGCACGGCGAAGAGCCCCGAAATACGCCAACGACAGCATTAGTCGATCACGGATAGACGACCTGGCCGCAATACTGAGAAAGTGTCGCCACTGCTCATCGGTGGGAATGTCTGGCAACTTAATCAGCCGTGGGAGCAAGCCCCTGACAAACCCTCCATGTCCAGGCACTTGGGCCAGCCGACCATGCTGTCCGCGGGGCACGGGGTTGTGCTCGCAAAGACCCTGAAAAACGAGGTGGTCGTACCACAACCGGATAGCAGTAAGCCGCTGGTGCAAGGTTGAATTCGCCACCGCGCTCTTTGCGCCAGGTAGCAGCTCACGGATGTAGAGCGTGACTTGTTCGAATGTCGCGGATTCGGGTTTCAGCCCACTCCCTTCGCAATGCAATAAGTAATGCGCAAGGGCACGGCCATAGGCGTCAAGGGTGGCCGGCGCACGCCCCAGATTACCCAAGAGCTCCAGCCAAGCTTGTACACTGGAATAACGACTTAACACTTGCTTGTGCAATGGGGTGGTGGTCATGGGCGCCCCCTGAGCGTCAACGGATTCAGCCTAGCTCAAAAGCATTCCACCTAACTTAATACAGCGCGTAATTGCTGGAAAACACCACAACGCCCCAACGCTCCAGGTCGCGCCGGATCTGAAAATACGGCACGCCCATTTTGATACCGAGCTGCTTTGCCTCGGCCGAGCGCGCGATCACGCAGCCGTCGTTGTATCTGAATGACCCTAACAGTTAGTTGAGTGTAAGATATTGATTTATAAGCAAATTAACTCCCTAACATTTTTTTGATTATTTTCCTTCGTTCCTGATGGCGATACTCCTCGACTAAGCCTATTTCAGACGTGGCTTCGCAAAGCAGGGCGGCGGATCGCAATCGACGATAGCTTCACTGTATACTTTTGGCTCCGCATACCCCTTGAGCTACAGGAACACCAGCATGACTGTACTCCAAACGCTCTACTGGCAGCCTACGCCGCCTTAGCGCTACGCCCCCTCGCAACAACCTCGCCTCCGCCAGTTTCGCTGGCTGCTGCGTACTGCTGTATGCCCGGTTCTTACACCCAAAGCGCACAGCAAAATAATCCTCACAATTTGAATTCGTATCGACGCGCTCGCCATTTTCCTGGCATGCGTGCGGTGCATTGCTTTGGATATTCTGATGCTACAAACACTCAAACAAACGTGGTTTTCCAACGTCCGTGGCGACGTGCTCGCGGGGATCGTCGTCGCACTTGCGCTGATCCCTGAAGCCATCGCTTTCTCTATCATTGCGGGCGTCGACCCCAAAGTTGGTCTCTACGCCTCATTCTGTATCGCCGTGGTGATCGCCTTTGTCGGTGGCCGCCCAGGCATGATTTCAGCCGCGACAGGGGCCATGGCACTGCTGATGGTGACCCTGGTCAAGAACCATGGTCTTGAATATCTGCTGGCCGCCACGCTGCTGTGTGGCGTGTTGCAAATTGGTGCTGGCTACCTGAAGCTCGGCTCGCTGATGCGCTTCGTTTCGCGCTCGGTGGTGACCGGCTTCGTCAATGCACTGGCGATCCTGATTTTCATGGCTCAGCTGCCCGAGCTGACCAATGTCACCTGGCACGTCTACGCCATGACAGCCGCAGGCCTCGGCATCATCTACCTATTTCCCTATATCCCCAGGATCGGCAAGCTCATCCCATCGCCACTGGTGTGCATCATCGTGCTGACCGCAGTCGCCATGTCGGTTGGGCTGGATATCCGCACGGTCGGTGATATGGGGGAACTGCCGGATACGCTGCCAATCTTTCTCTGGCCTGACGTGCCGCTGACGTTCGAGACGTTGGCCATCATCTTCCCTTACTCGGCAGCGCTGGCCGTGGTCGGTCTGCTGGAGTCGATGATGACCGCGACTATTGTCGACGACCTGACCGACACCCCCAGCGACAAGAACCGCGAGTGCAAGGGCCAGGGCGTGGCCAACATTGCTTCGGGTCTGATCGGCGGTATGGCCGGCTGCGCGATGATTGGTCAGTCGATCATCAACGTGAAATCCGGCGGTCGTTCTCGTCTGTCCTCCCTGGCCGCAGGTGTATTCCTGCTGCTGATGGTGGTGTTCCTCGGCGACTGGCTGAAGCAGATCCCGATGGCTGCGCTGGTGGCAGTGATGATCATGGTGTCCATCGGCACCTTCAGTTGGGATTCGCTGCGCAACCTGAAGAAGCACCCGTTGTCGACCAACATTGTCATGGTCGTCACCGTTGTGGTCGTGGTGGCCACCCACAACCTTGCCTTCGGCGTGTTGGCCGGCGTGCTGCTGGCCGCGATGTTCTTCGCCAACAAGGTTGGCCATTACATGGCGATCAGTTCTTCGCTGGACGAATCCGGCGAGCATCGTAGCTATAACGTCACTGGCCAGGTGTTCTTCAGCTCGGCAGACAAGTTCGTCGCGGCCTTCGACTTCAAAGAAGCCCTGAACAAGGTAACCATCGACCTGAATCGCGCCCACTTCTGGGATATCACCGCAGTTGCTGCCCTGGACAAGGTGGTTATCAAGTTCCGCCGCGAAGGCACCGAAGTTGAAGTGTTAGGTCTCAACGAAGCGAGCGCCACTATCGTGGATCGATTCGGAGTTCACGATAAACCCGACGCCATTGATCAACTCATGGGCCACTGAGAAGGAGAACAACGATGACCCAAGTAATTGCCTGTATCGACGGTTCCACCTCGGCTCCAGCTGTGTGCGACTACGCAGCCTGGGCCAGTCTGAGCCTGGAAGCCCCGCTGACCTTCTTGCATGTGCTGGATCAGCGCCAGTACCCAGTTGCGGCCGACTTGAGTGGCAATATCGGCCTTGGCAGCCGCGAGCATCTGCTCGATGAGCTTGCTTCCCTGGATGAACAGCGCGGTAAGTTGGCCCTGGAGCAGGGGCGGATCATGTTAACGGCCGCGAAAGAGCGGGCCATGACGGATGGTGTGACCGCGCCGGAGTCCAAGCAACGTCATGGCGATCTGCTGGAAAACCTGCAAGAGCTGGAAAGCGAAACGCGCCTATTGGTCATCGGTCGCCAAGGCGAGTCTAGCGGCGGTCTGAGTCAGCATGTCGGAAGCCAGCTGGAGAGCGTGATTCGTATCATGCACCGGCCAATCCTGGTCACCCCGGCCAACTTCCAAAAGCCCGAGAGCGCGATGCTGGCCTTCGATGGCAGCGCTACTACCCGCAAGGGTGTGGAGATGCTGGCGGCCAGCCCCCTGCTGAAGGGGCTGCCGATCCACCTGGTGATGGTTGGGCCAGTGAACGACGAATCGTCCGCGCAGCTGGACTGGGCGCAGAAAGTGCTGCTCAACGTCGGATTCACTGTTCGCGCCGAGACCCTGAACGGCGAGATAGAGCCTACCTTGCACGCCTATCAGAAAGAGCACGGCATCGACCTGCTGGTGATGGGGGCCTACGGTCATTCGCGCATCCGTCAGTTTCTGGTCGGCAGCACCACGACCAGCATGCTGCGCACCACCACTGGCCCACTGTTGCTGCTGCGCTAACGGCCATGGACGACGCCCTCGATCTTGCCCATTTCAAGACCCTACTGGAACAGCGGGCTGCCGAGCTGGATCGGTTGCTGGAAGACGCTGAGTCTCGCTCGCAATCGGTGGAGTTGGATCAAAGCAAGGTAGGGCGTCTGTCGAGGATGGACGCACTCCAGCAGCAAGCGATGAACGATGCCATCCGCAGTCGGGCGCAGCATGAACGCGTCCGCCTCCAGCTGGCCCTCAAGCGTTGGCACGAGGGCGAGTATGGCTGGTGTAACCAATGCGGCGAGTTGATCGCCTCGGGCCGCCTGGAATTCGATCCGGCCACGCCGTTGTGCATCACCTGTGCGAGCCGCGCCGAGTCGGATTGAAACCATGACAGCTCGTGACGTCAGTCCCAATTAACGAGGCTTCTAATGTATTTGATGGCTAAAAACTGGTTGGGCCGAACACAGAAAACAAGTGCCTGGATGTGGGCACTGCTGTGCTTTGTATTGCTTACCGTATTCCAAGTCCGCACCCATCACCTTGATGATCGGTTGTACTTCTGGATCAAGACCCACTGGCACACCGACGATTGGCAGGAGCGCTCTGTGTGGCTGCCTGACTATCGGGTTGAGCTCGATGCTAAGCCGGTTCCCGGTGTGGACAACAACCTTTCGGGCCTGACCTTCGACCCTGACCTGAACCTGCTATGGGCGGTTACCAACGGCCCAAACGAACTATTGGCCCTCAGTCGTGACGGTGACGTGGAAAGGCGCTATAGCCTGGACGGTTTCCACGATGTGGAGGCGGTGTCCTATGCCGGCAACGGCCAACTGGTAATCGCCGAGGAGCGCCGGCAGAGCCTTGTTATCGTGGATGTCCCCCTCGCCGAAGGCAGTAAGCTTTCTCCCGGTCGCTCATTGAGCCGAGACCAGTATCCAGCTCTGACCTTGGCACTTGGCAAGGCGGACAACAAAGGCCTTGAAGGGCTCGCCTACGACCTGAAAGGTGATCGCTTGTTTGTGACCAAGGAGCGTGACCCTCGCCAATTGCTGGAAGTGGGCGGCCTTCGTGCCAGCCTGGCAGGAGGTTTTTCCCTGCACGTGCGCGACCTGTCCAACTTGGTAAAGGACAAGGTATTTGCCACTGACTTGTCTTCGGTCGTCTTCGATCAACAGAGTGGCCACCTGATATTGCTCAGCGACGAGTCGAAACTGCTGATTGAAATCACCGATGAGGGCAAGGTGGTGAGTTTCCGCTCCTTGGCGAGGGGGTTTGCTGGTTTGCTGAAAGGCATACCCCAAGCCGAAGGCGTAACCATCGACGATGAAGGGTATTTGTACGTGGTCAGCGAGCCGAACTTGTTCTATCGCTTTACCCGCGAGACAGACTGACCAGTCAACAAGCTACAGTCAGGCGTGGCCGGGACGCTTGAACTGTTAGCGTGCGATTTTTACGAATTCTGCGGGTTCCCCATCAGGGCCTAGTTGGGCCCTGGTTTCAGAGGGAGTGCGGTGACCTTACCGTTGGCAACCGCCTTCAGCTGAATCATCTCGAATATTAGTCGCTGGTTAACCGAAGCCAGCCGAGCTACCTCCGCTAAAAGCTGATCATTCTCTGCACGGAGCACCCTGTTCTTTTCTTTCTCGCTCATCAACGCTTGATGCTTAGAGTCTCGCTGGGCTCGCACCGACTTGCCAACGATGTTGCGAATCCTTTCCGCTATGCTTGGGTAAGTGTTATGGATGAGTCCCGGAGTCACACCTGCGGCACGGGCAACGGATGTGATGGAAAGCTTTCCGTCACCAGCAATGAGATCGTCGACGACCTTGTTGAGCGCGGCGAGTGTCTTCGACCTGGAGCGAATAGGAGAGTCAGGGCCCACCGCCTGTCTAGTCATTTGCCGCCTCCTCCATTTCCTCAACTGGAGAAAGGCCAAGGCTGGTAATTACATCTAGTGCAACCTGCAAGTCGCGTTCTGCGCGCTGCCTAACAGCCGGGCCTGCATCCTCAATTTTTATCAGCTCTCGCTGTTGAATGTAGATGTCCTGCCAAGTGCTGGCGAAGACTTCATCGATCACCGAATTTTTGCACCCTGGACACCGTGTGGCTTCGTATAGACCAGCACCTCCGCAGCCCCGCTCTGTGGCGATGCACCAGCCGTGTCCAGTCGCACGAATGTTGGCATGTGGGGCGGTCTGGGCAAGCAAAGCAGCTCTATCCTTGATTGGAATTGCCCGCAATTCCACAATCTTTTCGCCAGCGCCCCCTGCCAGTGGCTGATCATCGAGCCATGATTCGATCAGGTCAATTTTAAACTCTGTCATCTGCTGGAAGATCTCATCAAAGAGAGTCAGGTCTTGCTGCGGATTGGATGCATAGAGTTGGGTCATACTCATGCTGCTGTGTTTGAACTGCCATTTGAGGTAGATCAATGAAGTGCGGCCCATACGGGATTCTACAAAGCATCTTGCATATGTTCGCCTGCATTGATGCGTCCTCAACGGCCAATCGCTTCCAGCGGCTTTAGCTATACGGTCAAACGCAGCATTGGATGCTTGCCCGCTGAGAGCCTCAACATGATGGCTTTCCTGAACTTTCCCTCCTTGTGTGTTTCGTCCCAAAAATAGTTTATTCGCGTCTTTTCGGGCTTTTTCGAGCCTAAGGAGATGTTCAGTTGAATACGAAAAATCCCGATTGCTTGCAAGCTGTCTAATCTCTTCATCCAGCTCTTTTCTGATGGGTGCTGAATATTTTGCCAAAAGACTTAAAGCTTCAATCGTTAGTTCTGGCACAAGATATTCGACTTGGCCTTTACCTGTCTTGTGCTCGACTGTGGTCACCCAGCAAAAATTAATTCCATTTCTTAACTCTTTGCGCCAAGCGCCAACCTCAATTCCAATTGCCTCGTCATTGCGCATGCCGCTAGTGATTGAAACTATATACAGAACAGCATCTCTGCAACGAATTGCCATCCGTTCATCACTAGGATGATATCCAATACCATTGACTGCCAATTCGGCCTTCATCTCCCGGACAATGCTTTCGCAATAGTTGAAAATCCTAGATTGTTCATCATGAGGAATGATATCTGTTCGCCCGACGTTTTTAGTGGCAGCACCCAACCCTTTTACATTCGCGACCCCACAAATCCGCCACAATGTCGAATTACCCCAAGGATAACTCTGAATGGGAAACATCGTGTCGACAGAAAACACCCAAAGAAAATCAATAACCCGTAATCGCCCATACAGCGGGAGAGGCCTTAACTTCAATTCATATTTGCAATGATGAACGTAATTGCTGACATGGATCGGACGGACATCTGCAAAGCTTGAAACTCCTAGATTGTTTAACCAGCGAACAAAAGGCATCACGCTGACGACGGCGAAAGTAGTAATGCCCCGTGCGATAGGAGGTTTGGATCTAGGCATTCCTCTTTTAAACCAAGCATAAGCAACAGCTTTGCAGTCATCAATAAGCGCCCGAGGCATGCCCATATCCCAGTTGATGAATTTATAAGAATGAGCAATATTGGCCTGATCAAAAAACGGGCGAAGATCCCACTGTGCATCGCCAAACCTGCTAAGAACGAAGGTTTCTCCATCTTCATTAACGATAGCGCTGATCACGATTGCATCCCGCTCTGCGGGACTTAGACCATTCGCTGAAACTGGCTGTGCGATGAGGACATCATATGCCTTTAACACCGCATTCGTGGTTCTTATGCTCAAATTTCGCCGCCCAATTTTTTCTTCATGAACTCGATTTTTTTAGCCCAGAACAAGTGCGGAGATGACTCAGCCTGAGCCCTTGCTTGCGAAACCAATGCAAGATCAAACTTCTGGGTGAAATCATCTATCAATCGAATATAGTCAAACTGACGCTTGCGCCATGCGCCCCACTCGTCCGTGAGAAAGTATTCGACTTCTGCATACAAGAATTGTTGGTAGCTGAACAGCCGGTATAAGTCCTCCAAGGTGCCTACAATTGCATAGCTAGGGCAACCGAGGCAGTGGATGAATTCAGAACAATGATTGACGCCATCCTTTGGTGCCAGACTACCGTAAAGGCTATCTTTGCAGCCGCCTGGTGGGGTTGGTATAACGTTTATGCCACGTAGTTTGTCCGGAAAAGCCTCCCCAACAAATGTCGCCCCGTCGACCTTGATCTCATCGTTGATTTTCAAATAGTGATTATCGGCGACACCAGGGGTATGACCCATAACGGAGGAAACTTCTATAATGTCGCCACCGCTCAGTTTCCACAAACGGCTTTCCATAGTCTTTCGCAGCCGACTAAGCGTGACATTTAGCCGATTGCCTTGATCATCCTGAAGCGCATGACGCTCACAAATGCTTTTTGCCGTGACATATAAAGCACCGGGTGTAAGGGTAACGATGTCGTTCGAGCGGCCAGGCTGGCCCGAGCGATATAACCACACACATGAAGATATTTCATCAGGTGCCAGTGCTACGAGTGGCTTAGAAATCTCCAGCGCCTTATTGAGGACTGCCACCCCATCCAGGGGAATAGCACTGTACTCATCTAGCAGATTAGTCTGACGGATTGTTTTGCTCTGTGCGCCTTTACCTCGACGTTTGACGGTAGTAATCAACCTGAGATTAGGAATAAATGGGTGAGGCTGTAGGGCATCCCTTTTCATCTCCAAGAGCGGCGTAGTATTGATTCCAGACCTTGCCGCAGTAATTAGTAGCAATACAGCCATCGCCTCCGCGCCATTTCCAAGGAATGTACCCTTATGGATGGCAATAAGATCTGACTTCAAAGCGCCAATCAGCCTTTGCATTTCACCCAAGGTGAGCGGATCTGCATCTTTAGTGCTCTGCGAATTATTAGGAAATGGATTGAGGGGCAAAAGATCGTCAAGATTAACTTCAATAAATCCATATTCAGCCAAAACAACAACTAACGACTTGAAGCTAGTATAGTAATTCTTGGCTGTCGAGCCGTTAGGGTATTTTAGCCTCAGCCAAGAGACGTATCGATCCAAGTGGCTTTTGGTAAGACTGTTTGGCGTTGCAGGTGGCGACTTGACCGAACCTCCACTCAAGAAATTTATAAAAAATCTCAGCCCGTTCGTAGAGTAACCAATCAAGGTCGTCACTGAGAAGTTTCCTCCTTGTAGCAAAGCTTTGATAACGTGAAGACTTTGAATTGCCCAAGCGTCGAAGCCCAAGCCTAAATATTTCGTATGATCGAGTTGCCTGTGGTTTCTCGGGTTTCTCGGCAGGTCAATCTTGATATCATCTTCGACAGCCTCGAATCCTTTTGTAACCGACCGCATAACCGCCTTGTAGCTTTTTTGCCGAGCCAATGGTGCTACCTCAAATACGCGAAACCGAATCAGTCATAAACATCATGTCAATTTCGTCCTCGTGAGCAAGGACGGATTGGGCTTCAAGCTGGTTTATGAGATGCAAATAGATCATAGTTGTTTGCACATCTGAATGCCCCAGCCTATCTCGGACATACAACAATGGCTCACCTTCAAACTCTTTGCTTTTTCGAAGAGCAAGCAAGGTATAAGTCCCATAGGTGTGGCGTAGCATGTGGGCCCGAACATAGAAACCGCACTTTCTTTCATAGGACTTCATAACGTCCACTACGGAATCTTTTGAATAATGCCTGCCTTCATTAGTCAGCAGCAGCGCGGTAACACGTCCATCACCATTGGACTTACGAACCTCTCGTTGGTGAAGGGAGTAAGACCACATGCTCTCCATCAACGACCATGGCACGTCGATAGTTCTAGGCCGGTCGTACTTGATATGCATGTCTGAAGGATCAAGAGCAACACTGATCATTTGCCTTGGGCGCAGTCCCTTCTTCAACCTGGGGTTGAACACATATTTGAGAGGAAAAGACCTCGCTTCACAGGAGCGAAGGCCGGTACGCACCATGAGGTGGAACAATATCTGGTGGCTTGGATCGGTATCCAGGGCAAGGCATACCTTGACTTGATCCTTGGTCAGGAATTTGGTCAAGCGCTTTCGGTCGCGAACCATCACCGAAACTTTCGTGCTCTCGGCTCCGGGCAGAGCGATATGACTGAGAAGACCGGAATGTTGGGCAACTCTTACCCTTTTCTCACCGAAGGGCAGCACAGTTATCAGGTTGCGCTGCTTAGCCCATCGGTAGAACCTCACGATCAAGGCCAGACGATTGTTCACCGTGCCGGGATCAAGTGCTAATTCTCCGCTCGACCAATCCCTGTACCTCGACAGAGCACTCAGACCGTGAGCCGGGCTTTCCTCGTCCCAGCCCAATCCATTGGCTTCCAGGAAGGCAAAGTAATCGTACAGACGCCGTCCATAGGCTTCCCAAGTCAAATCGCTTAGGGCCTCACCTGACTCGATAAGCGTGTGCCAAAGGAAGGATTGAGCTGGCTCGACTGGCCATCCCTCTGACCCAATCAGCAACGGAAAGCCTTCAAAGGATCGACCTGCTAATGCTAGGTCTTTTGTTGCGAATACCAGCCTCATGCCGCTGCCCTAAAACACTTCCAATGGATTGCCTTATGAAGCCTGGAAACTGCTGTTCCAGAGGGGTTCAGAAGGTGGCGCGGACTCTACAGGATTTACTAACGATTCCCACCCCTCAGATCGTTGTTCGACAGCACGACGATAGGCGTACGCAGCAGGTCCGGTCGGAACACCCGCTCGCAACTGGCGTAGAACGAGTTGCAGTCGATCAGGGCAATTGCCGACTCAGCCTGGGGCATGGCAGCGCACGCTGTGAGTGACCACGCCCCAGATCAGTAGCTCATCCCCCTCGAGTACGTAGCGCGGCGCGTAGGCCTGGTTCTCCGCCCGCAGAACGACCTGTTCGCCTTCCTTCGCCAAGCGCTTCACCAAGGCATCGCCGTTGAGCGCGGCGATGACAATCAGGCCAGGCCGCCCCTCCATCGCCCGATGCACGATAGCCAGGTCGCCATCGAACATCCCTGCGTTGATCATGCTGTCGCCGCTGATGCGCACCAGATACATATGCGGCGCGCGGAGGTCGAGAAGCTCGTCGAGGGATATCTCGGCTTCGATGTGATCCTGCGCCGGCGAGGGAAACCCGGCCGGGACGCGGAAGGAATACAAAGGCAGGCACACGGAGCTGCTGCTCAGTGGTCCGAGGATCGTGCAGGACATGGTGCACCCGTAATAATGCTGTATTTATATACAGTACAGAACAAACCAACCCACCTACAATCAGAATGAGAAAGGCGATGACGAGCGGACGGTCATGTGCGGACGATTTGCGCAGTATCAGGGGATGGCGGATTACCTGCGGGAGCTGAACAGCGAGCAGGAGGTGATCGGCGGCTACGACAACCTGCCGATCGAGCGCTACAACGTGGCACCACAGACCAACGTGCAACTGTTGCACGCGGAGGGAGGGGGCCTGACGATCGCCGCGGTGAGATGGGGGTGGGCACCGCACTGGGCGAAGAAGGGAAAGATGCCGGCGCCGATCAACGCCCGCGCCGAGACGGTGGCGAGCGGCAAGTTCTTCAGGCAGATATGGCCGTACCGCGCGCTGGTCGCAGCTGACGGCTGGTATGAATGGGTGAAGGACGAGACCGATCCGAAGCACAAGCAACCCTACTTCATCCGCCTGCGCAGCGGCGAGCCGATGTTCTTCGCCGCCATCGGTCAGCTCCCCCACGCCGGCAGCGAGATTCGCGAAGACGATGGGTTCGTGATCATCACCGCCGACGCCCAAGGTGGCATGTTGGATATCCATGATCGCCGGCCAGTGGTACTACCAGCGGACTTGGCCCGAGAGTGGATAGACCCGAACACAACTTCGCAGCGTGCCGAGCAGATAGTGCAGGAGCTGGGCCTGCAGTCCGAGGAGTTCGAGTGGTACCAGGTCAGCAAGGCAGTGGGTAACGTGAAAAACACTGGGGCAGCGCTGATTGCATCCCTTGATTCCAGAGAGTCACCCGACCGGCCCTGATCAGCCGGAGATGAACTGAATCAGTCAGCTGCGACCGGCGGGAACCGGCCGATTCAGTTGAAAAAGCCTCGCCGCGATTTTTGCCCACGAAAGAGCATGGTCGACGTTGAAATCTGGCTCGTTCAAAGGTAGAGCTGTTTTGGGTTTTACGTAGCAGTGCCGAGATCGAGCGTTTTTTGAGCGGCCGAATAACAGCTTTCTTTGAAACCGACTTTTTCAACAGAATCGGCCAGAAGCGGTCGCCGAGCGGCTACAGAAGGGTGGCATTGCGCTTGCTCTGTGGCGACCATAGGTGCAGTATGTTGGTGGGCGCAGATGGGCGCCTGCCAGCTTGCAGCGGCGAAGTTCTGCACCATTGCGTTTCGTTACCCTCACCCTATGGCACGCATCTACCGACGCGCAGCCTGGAGAAGCAAGCATCCTGGCCAATAGCGTCGCGTGGAGAAAGCCATGTCGAAGTACAGCTATTTCAATCTGATCAAATCCCAGGCAAAAAAACTTGCTCAGGAGCAAGGTCTCCAGCTTTCGGTTGCTCAAGAGCGACTGGCCACTTCCTTGAAATTCAAGGACTTCCATGAACTAACAACGGTTGCTTTCCGCAATCCCTACGATGCTCGCCTTATCAGGGCTGCTCTAGGTTCGTCGGATCCTGCCGATGTTATTTACGGGAGCCCAGTGCACGAGCGATTTCGCGAGGAGATTGATAACCTGCTATCGGGCGAAGCGGCAGACACCAATGCCTACGACTATTCGTGTGAAGATTTTGAGGTGTGTATTCCAGTGCGGCTGACAGCTATATCCAGCGATTGTGATCCAGCCGCGCCGGAGATTCTGACCCACCCATTCCAGTGATGGTGATCCACCCTGCTGATGCTATTGCCTCGTCTAGTACGAGCAACTCAGGGGGCTAGATGGGGACTCAGAACCACCGCCAATCGGTGGCACAGTGGGCTAGTCTTGGAGCGAATAGAGGATACGGACATCAGGTTGAGGCCATAGAGGCTGCCGGCGAGCTGTCAGGAAATGCTGAATCCAGCTCTAGCTTGACGTTGTACAGGCTTCCGGCCTGACGTCCGGTTAGGGTATAGCTCAACCTGACAATTCCGTTTGACGACGCGAGAGCTTGCCGTCGGTCGGACATAGCGTACTTACGATTTAGCCGCCCTATGTAGAACATGCCCCATAGCTCCGAGCTGCGCGGTAACAATGTTAAGAGTCGAGCCTAGAGCCGTGCGCGTCATCGTTGCCAACCTGATTACCCTGTGCCAAATTGCATCCGGCATGAGATGCCCCATGCCGCCATGGATAATTACTTGTTAAATGGAGTTATGAAATGAAATTAACCGTTGTTTTTAATGGAGCAGAGCTGACAGCAGATCACCTTCAGCAAGTGATATCAGCCGCCGGCACCAATACAAGTGTTCGAGTACATACTGCCCAAGCAATAGCCATTAGCACGCTGCTATCCTGCATTAGTCTTGCTGGAAGTACCAAATTTCTCAGCTTGGATTTTAATGGCGCGCAACTAACTGCGAATAACTTACAGCAAGCCATTGCCGCTGCCGGAGCCAACACATCCATCAGTGTCAATACTGCGCAAGCTACAAATATTGACACACTGGTAAGTGTCATCAAGTCCAATAAAAAGTTTAGCGCAGACTTTAACGGGGCACAGTTGACCGCCAACAATCTACAACTCGCAGTTAAGGATGGTCTGAAGTAGCCCTGTATTTCTGGCTGACTTCAGCCTCCGCCGATTTTGAAAGCGGTCAACCGATCAAAAACGATCAGATCGCCCGCTTATTTCTGTGTTTTTAGCCGCCGCGAGCACCTCGCAGCAGCCATTTTCCACATTACAGGCGCACCTCTCCTGCATTCGTCAGTAAATGTCGTCGAGCCATCCACAGATTCGACAGCGCGAACAGTGTCACCAGTTGCGCGGTGTTCTTTGCCAGGCCACGGAAGCGCGTCTTCACATAGCCAAATTGGCGCTTGATCACCCGGAACGGGTGTTCGACCTTGGCCCGCACCTGGGCTTTGGCCTTCTCGATCTTGCGCCTGGCTTTGTAAAGCGGGCTGCTCTTGCCCAGTTTCTTGTAAGTGCTGCGCCGTGCCGCCACCTGCCAGATCACCTCACGACCATCATGTTCGGCACGCTTCTCGACACCGGTATAACCGGCAT
>NZ_JBEOPU010000014.1:0-137095 GCF_040310405.1 Pseudomonas sp. E45-MNA-CIBAN-0222 | reverse complement strand
AAGAGGTTTTGCTTGAGGACTGCGCCGGAAGTGGTGCGCATTATAGGGGCCTGAAAACTACCGTCAACCGTTTATTTCAGTTTTCTTCCTGGCTTACCTCTTATGCCACGCAGCGTATCGAGAGCAGCAGCTACGACAGGAACGCGTAGCAGAAGTAGAGCTATACCGGTGCCGGCATAGAGGAACCAACGCGCAGAGTCCGCACGAACCACCCAGAGCATATGTAACAGCACCACTATGACGATGATGTAAACCAGGCGATGCACCTTTTTCCAGCGCTTTCCTAGACGGCGCATGCTCCATCGGGAGGAAGTCATAGCCAAAACGGCCAGCCCTAAAAAACCAACGCTGCCGACTAGGATGTACGGACGCTCATACAACTCTTCGCCCAAACGCGCGATCTCTCCACCCAGCAGAAAGTACAGATAGCTCGTTAAATGCAACACTGCGTAGGTGAAACACCACAACCCAAGCTGACGCCGTGTGGCTAGCCAACCGCCCCACCCCGTCAACCGCTGCAAGGGCGTCATGCAAAGCGTCAGAAGCAGCAGGACCAGAGCTCCCTGCCCCAGATTATCGACCAGTACTTTTCCAGGATCAGGCCCCAGAGCCAACTGCCATGCTAAATACAGCCAATACAACGGCACACTCGCAACACATGCGAATACTGCAATCCGCCACAATCGGTAGCGCATCAGTAATCCTTGGCGAGATCCATGGAGCTATATAGTCCTGCGACCTCTTCGCCGTACCCATTGAAAGGCAAGGTATCACGCACATTTGGGCTGAATAGACTTCCAGGAAGCCTGCGCTCACGGGCTTGGCTCCATCGCGGATGCGATACCCTCGGATTCACGTTCGCATAGAACCCATATTCCTGCGGCGCCATCGACTGCCAAGTCGTTGCCGGCTGGTCGCGTACGAAACTGATGCGCACGATCGACTTGATGCTTTTGAAACCGTACTTCCACGGAACAACCAAACGCAGCGGCGCCCCATTCTGATTAGGCAAAGTACGACCATACATGCCCACCGCGAGCAAAGTCAGCGGGTGCACGGCTTCATCCATTCGCAACCCTTCGACATAGGGCCAATCGATCAGGCCAAACCCGGAGCGGGTTCCGCGCATTTCCTCCGGCCGGTACGCCGTTTCGAAGCGAATGAACTTGGCGGACGAGTGCGGCTGTACCTTGCGAACCAGATCGGCGAGAGGAAAACCCAGCCAAGGAATGACCATCGACCAGGCTTCTACACAGCGAAGCCGATAGATGCGTTCCTCGAGCCGACTTTCCGAACATAGATCCTCAAGAGCGTAGCGCCCGGGCCGGTCGACCTCGCCGTCGATCAAGACCGACCAAGGCTCGACCTTCAAAGCCGAAGCGTATCGCGCCGGGTCCCCCTTATCAGGGCCGAACTCGTAGAAGTTGTTGTATTGGCTAGCATCTTTAAAAGGCGTTATGGCCTCGCCTTCGGGAACCACCGCCTCCCACCTGGCCTCGGCCATTTTGTCAGTGAACCATTTCGGCCCAGGCGGCGGGGTAACACCCGGGTAGCGCTCGGAAGCACTGGAGAGAGAAGGCACTCCGGCCACGGCACCGGAGAGCACCGCTCCAACGAGCACCTGTCGGCGACTGAAGTAAGCCGCCGCGGGTGTTACTTCTGATTCACGACACTGGCCAGAGGCGGCAATCTTGATAAGCATGGGTAGCTCCGCGTATTGGCTCCGTTGAAGCAATACGCGCAGCCGGATTGAAAATCAACCCTCGACACGTTTGCGACGGCGCACCTGCATCAGGTACTGCACGGGACCGGAAACCGCATACGCCAGGAAGATCAAAAGCAGAATACGCGGCGGATCACTAAACACAACGGCGAACACCAGTACCACTACAAGAATGGCGACAAAGGGAACGCGCCCCTTCAGATCCAGATCCTTGAAGCTGTAGTACTTGATATTGCTCACCATCAATAGACCGGCAGCAGCGACCATCAGCGCGAACAGCATGACCAGTACCAGCGGCAGATCGCCCCCACGGATGCCGACATCATCCAGCGCCCAAACGGCCCACACCCAACCGGCTACGACACCCGCTGCGGCCGGACTGGCGAGACCGATGAACCAGCGCTTGTCCACCTTGCCAATCTGCGTATTGAAACGAGCCAAGCGCAGCGCGGCGCATGCGACATAAATGAACGCAACGGTAAGGCCGACATTGCCCAGCTCGGACAAAGCCCACTCGTACGCCAGCACCGCTGGCGCCAGACCAAACGCTACCATGTCAGACAGCGAATCGTACTCGGCACCAAAAGCGCTTTGAGTATTGGTCAAACGCGCCACGCGGCCATCCAGCCCATCGAGCACCATCGCGACAAACACCGTGGCCGCGGCTACATAGAAGTTTCCGTTAATGGCCGTAATGATCGAAAAGAATCCGGCAAACAGATTGGCGGTGGTGAACAGGTTGGGCAGCAGGTAAATGCCACGATGGCGCACCTTGCGGCCGTCAGGCTCCTGGATTTCCTCGACATGCTCGTCGATCGGCAGAATGCTCTCTGGCTCGACTGGCTTGTTTGGCTCTTCGGGTTGTCCACTCATGCGCATTCACCTTCTACAACAGGTACGGATAGATTTCGACCAGGCCGATGGACCTGCGGTTCAGCCTGGCCAAACCCGCGATTTATACCAGAAGCCAGGCAGACAGAACGAAAAAACGCGGCCGAAGCCGCGTTTTGTTGAGCAGGAGAAGGATCAGTTCTTGCTCTTGTCGACGATCTTGTTCGCCGCGATCCAAGGCATCATTGCGCGCAGCTTCTCACCAACCACCTCGATACCGTGAGCCGCATTGTTGCGACGGTAGGCAGTCATCGACGGATAGTTTGCGGCACCTTCGGTGATGAACATCTTGGCGTACTCACCATCCTGAATGCGCTTCAGGGCATTGCGCATGGCAGCACGGGATTCGGCGTTGATTACTTCAGGACCGGTCACGTACTCGCCGTACTCGGCGTTGTTGGAGATCGAGTAGTTCATGTTGGCGATGCCGCCTTCGAACATCAGATCGACGATCAGCTTCAGCTCGTGCAGGCACTCGAAGTAGGCCATTTCCGGCGCGTAGCCAGCTTCGACCAGTGTTTCAAAGCCAGCCTTGACCAGCTCAACGCAACCACCACAAAGAACAGCCTGCTCGCCGAACAGATCGGTTTCGGTTTCGTCCTTGAAGGTGGTTTCGATGATGCCGGTACGACCACCGCCAACGCCACAGGCGTAGGACAGTGCGACGTTACGAGCATTGCCGGAAGCGTCCTGGTAAATCGCGATCAGATCAGGGATGCCGCCGCCCTTGACGAACTCGGAACGCACGGTGTGACCCGGCGCCTTGGGAGCGATCATGATCACGTCCAGATCGGCACGCGGTACAACCTGGTTGTAGTGGATCGAGAAGCCGTGAGCGAAGGCCAGAGTCGCGCCCTGCTTCAGGTTCGGCTCGACTTCGTCCTTGTACAGACGGCCCTGGAACTCGTCCGGGGTCAGGATCATTACCAGATCGGCAGCGGCAACGGCAGCCGGCACGTCGCTGACCTTCAGGCCATGGGCCTCGGCCTTGGCAATGGAGGACGAGCCCGGACGCAGGCCGACGGTGACGTCGACGCCGGAATCCTTCAGGTTGCACGCGTGCGCGTGACCCTGGGAGCCGTAACCGATGATGGCGACCTTCTTGCCCTGAATGATGGAGAGGTCGCAGTCTTTATCGTAAGAAACCTTCATGAATTACCCCTGTTGCCGGCCTCGTGGGCCATTCGATAAAACGTAGTTGAGTGCCGAGACGCGTGTCCGACAGCCGTTAGATACTCAGTACTTTGTCACCGCGAGAAATCCCGGTGACGCCACTGCGCACAACTTCCAGGATCGAAGCGGTGCCCACGGCCTGAATGAAACTGTCCAGCTTGTCACTGGTTCCGGCGAGCTGAATCGTATAGACGCTGGTGGTCACGTCGACAATCTGCCCGCGGAAGATATCGGTGGTGCGCTTAACCTCGGCACGCTGGGCGCCGGTGGCCTTGACCTTGATGAGCATCAGTTCACGCTCGATATGGGCGCTTTCCGACAGGTCTACCAGCTTGACCACCTCAACCAGCTTGTTGAGGTTCTTGGTGATCTGTTCGATCACCTCCTCGTGGCCTACCGTGGTCAGCGTCAGACGCGACAGGGTCGGATCCTCGGTCGGCGCCACGGTGAGGCTTTCGATGTTGTAGTTGCGTTGCGAAAACAGGCCGACCACACGAGACAATGCACCCGGTTCGTTTTCCATCAGCAGGGAAATGATGTGTCTCATGATCAGGTCCGCTCCGTCTTGCTCAGCCACATATCGCGCATTGCACCGTCTTTGATCTGCATCGGATAGACGTGCTCGGCGGTATCGACAGCGATATCCAGGAAGACCAGGCGATCCTTCATGGCGAACGCCTCTTCCATCATTGGCTTGAGGTCCTTGAGGTCGGTGATGCGCATTCCGACGTGACCATAAGCCTCGGCCAGCTTGACGAAGTCAGGCAGCGACTCCATGTAGGAGTGCGAATAGCGGCTGTTGTACACCATGTCCTGCCACTGGCGAACCATTCCCAGCGCACCGTTGTTGAGGTTGATGATCTTCACCGGCAGGTCGTACTGCAGGCAGGTGGACAGCTCCTGGATGTTCATCTGGATGCTGCCCTCACCCGTCACCACCGCGACATCGGCTTCGGGGAAGTTCAGCTTCACGCCCATGGCTGCAGGCAGACCAAAGCCCATGGTGCCGAGGCCGCCCGAGTTGAGCCATCGGTTGGGCTTGTCGAACTTGTAATACTGGCAGGCGAACATCTGATGTTGACCGACGTCCGAGGCTACATAGGCATCACCCTTGGTCACTTCGCAAAGGACCTCGATGGCGGCCTGAGGCTTGATGATCGAACCATCGCCCTTGTCGTAGGGGAACAGGCCACGGTTGCCGCGCCACTCGTCGATCTGTTTCCACCAGCTGGCGACCGTCTCGGCATTCGGCGTCTGACCGATTTCCTTGACGATGGCGACCATCTCGGTCAGCACACTGTCGACCGGACCGACGATCGGAATGTCGGCCTTGATGGTCTTGGAGATGGACGCCGGGTCGATGTCGATATGGATGATCTTGGCGTTCGGGCAGAATTTCGCAGCACCATTGATGACGCGGTCATCGAAGCGCGCACCGACCGCCAGGATCACGTCGGAATGGTGCATGGCCAGGTTGGCGGTGTAACTGCCGTGCATGCCGAGCATGCCGACGAACTGGCGGTCACCGCCCGGATAGCAACCCAGGCCCATCAAGGTGTTGGTCACCGGCAGGTTGAGCATCTTCGCCAGCTCGGTCAGTTGCGCCGAGGCCTTGCCCAGGATCACGCCGCCACCGGCGTAGATGATGGGTCGCTTGGCTCCTAGCAGCAGTTCCGCCGCTTTGCGAATCTGGCCCGAATGCCCACGCACGGCCGGGCTGTACGAACGCAGCTTGGCCTTCTTCGGATAGACGTACTCGAACTTCTCGGCCGGGTTGGTCATGTCCTTCGGAATGTCGATGACAACCGGCCCTGGACGCCCGGATTCGGCGAGATAGAACGCCTTTTTCATCACTTCGGGGATTTCCGAAGGATGCTTGATCATGAAGCTGTGTTTCACGATGGGCCGGGAGATACCGATCATGTCGGTTTCCTGGAAGGCATCGGTGCCGACCATGTTGCTCGGCACCTGACCGGAGATGACCACCATCGGGATCGAGTCCATGAAGGCGGTGGCGATACCGGTGATGGCGTTGGTCGCCCCTGGTCCGGATGTCACCAGCACCACGCCGGCCTTGCCGGTCGCGCGCGCATAGCCATCAGCCATGTGCGTGGCGGCCTGCTCGTGACGAACCAGGATATGTTCGATGGCCTTTTCCTTGAAAAGCGCATCGTAGATATGCAGGACGGCACCGCCCGGGTACCCGTAGATGTACTTAACGCCTTCGTCACGCAGGGAGCGGACGACCATTTCAGCGCCGGATAAGAGTTCCACGTTGTTCACCTCTGAAACGCCAGATAGCGATTCCAAGTCGGAGCCGCCAGAAATAGGTTTACTGCTAGCAGGGCATGAGCGACGGTGGTCGCCGACTACGTCAGCCACTGACTGAGCCAGTATTGGAAGAGACCCTGGTGTCTCGGGCTCTCCACCCAGCGCGAGGTAACGCGTTGCGGGTGATGCAGGTCGGCGCGGGTAGCACCTCATGTCTGTCTAGACTGAGCCGGTATCGCTTGCGGCGAGGCGACTCAGGACAGCAAGCTTCGAATTGTTCGGATTCAGCACCAGCAAGTCAAGCTTGCCGTTGTGTTTGAGCAACCTTGAGCTGTGACAGGGTGCAGAAGCAGCGCGTTGGCTTTTGGGTATAGTGACCGCCGGTTTCCGATTTCAACGAAGGTAAAAACATGCGATTCATGTTTCTTGCGGGCGGCTTGCTACTGGCGCTTTGCGGCAACGTCATGGCTGCCCAGGTGTACAAGTGGGTAGACGCTCAGGGGGTTACGCACTTCGGCGCACAACCGCCGCAAGGTCAGCAGGTGGAAACTGTCAACACAGTGACGGCGCCGGCAAAACCAGCCGCGAAGCCAGACACCAGCGCACCGGATGAAACCGGTAGCGAGGCAGACCAAAACAGCATTGACCGCAAGGTTAAACAGCAGGTCGCCGCCCAGGAAGCTGAGCGCAAGCGTTATTGCGAAAACATGCGCACGAACCTGGCCCAGTTGCAGAACAATCCACGCGTGCGCGTCGAGGACAATGGCGAAACCCGGCGGGTTACCGAAGAAGAGCGGCAGGCGCGGATCGCTGAAACCCGCGACAAAATCGCCGAGCACTGCAACTGATCAAGCCACTGAGCGAGAACGTGCTACAGCAGCGCCTCATGAACCCGAGGCGCTAGGCGCATCGATCAGCTCGTCGAAGCCTCGCAACGCCTCTAGCAGGCTCGCGACTTGCGCATCTCGATAGGCCATCTCAGCCATTGCACAGATGCCAGACACAGCCGGTAATGGATGATCCGCCTCAACGATGTTTTTCATCCGGGGCAGGAAAATCCATTGCAGCCACTCCTCGAACCGCAGCGTATCTACGCAAAACGGTTCGACACTGGCAAGCGCCTCCGCTCCCGGACTCTCGACACCCCAAAGCTCCAACGCCCGCAGCTCACGCTCGATCAATAGCAGCTGCTGCGCGACCGCCGGCAGGCGCTTATCCATCACAGGCTGACCTTGGCGCGCTCACGAGCCTGAGCGGCACCTGCGCTGTCGCCCTGCCTCTCGCGCGCCTGAGCGATCAACTCCCACAGGCTCGCCTGCAAGGCCGGGCGGTCACCGGCATAACTCAGCGCGCGCCGTGACAGCTGCTCGGCCTGCGTTGCATCGCCTTGAGCCAGACGAACCTGAGCCAAGCGATAAAGCACCTGCGGCTCGCGCGGAGCGATGCGCTGGGCACGCTCGAGGCTGGATGCAGCACCATTCAAGTCGCCACCACCCTGCTGTTGCTGGGCAGTGGTCAGCAGAGCCAGGACGGGACCATCGAGTTGCTCGTCGGCAGCTAGGCCACTACGGGACGAGGGAATGCCACTGGGCATGCTTGGCTGAGGCGCACTGACCGGGGCGGATATCGAAGGTGCAGGCTGCCAGGCTGGCTGCTGCGTCCCGCTCGTCGTATCGATCGCGCCGGAGAACGGCACATCAGGCGCGGCGAATGTCTCAAGAGGTGCAGAGGTGCCCTGCGGCACCATTACGACCACACCTGAGTCCTCCTGCTGCTGACGCGGCGCCGCGGCGGCCGGCGCACGATAGCCCTGACGAGCGGCAATTTCCTCGGACACGGGAGCCCCCGCATCAACAACCGGAATCGAGCGGCGATCCACGGTGGCACAGCCCTGGATCAGAGCCACCGCTGCAACAACAGTCATCCACTGCTTGTTCACTAATTACAACCTCTTCGACAAATAGCACGAGATGCACCGCGGGCCGCGCTGCTATTGCAGCCAGCCACGCACCCAATCCATGACCGACTCCGCAGGTGCCTGAATGCCGCAGCCAGGTCCTGCGGCTGGTTCGCTGCCGCGAATATAGGGCATCTGTACGGCATCCGGACAACGCTCATCGGTGCCCAGACCACTTCTAGCATCTACCCAGGCATAAGCCACGTTATCCGGCATCGGCATCTGCAGAGGAAGCGGATCAGCACGATGCATGAAATCACTCCACACCTGCAGCGCACCCGTTGCCCCGGTCAGCGACGTCTTACCGTTGTCATCACGCCCCAACCAGACCACCGCCAGCAAATCCTGGCTGAAGCCGGCGAACCAGCTGTCACGCGAATCATTGGTGGTGCCGGTCTTGCCGGCCAGATTGAGCGACCGCGGCAGACGATTGTAGGCAGATCGCCCCGTCCCCTCGCTCATGGCGCGCTGCATCGCGTACTGCGTAAGGTAGATGGCTCCCGGATCGAAGCGCTGCTGAATCTGAAACGGATAGCGCTTGAGCGGTTCGCCGTCAGCTGTCAGCACACTGCGGATGCCGCGTAACGGTGTATTGAAGCCACCATTGGCGAGCGTCTGGTACATGTCCGCCACTTCGATCGGCTTCAGCCCACCCGCGCCGAGCAACATCGAGGGATAGGCCGGCCATTTCGGCGAGGCACCCAGCCGCTCGAGTGTCTTCAGTACGTTCGGTACGCCCAGATCGAGCCCCAGCCTCGCTGTGGACAGGTTGTAGGAGTTGGCGAGCGCCTGATAGAGATAGACGGTGCCGTAAGCCTGACGGCCATAGTTCTGTGGCTTCCATATCTGCCCGTCCGCACCCTTGACCGAAAAGGGCTCATCTTCGAGCAGACTGGTCAGCGTGTACTGGCTGGGCTTCTCGAGCGCGGCTAGGTAGATGGCAGGTTTGATCAGCGAGCCGATCGGCCGCGATGCGTCCAATGCCCGGTTGAAGCCGGCGTACCCAGGCTGGCGACCGCCCAGCATTGCCTGAATCTCCCCGGTTTCAGGGTTGGTCACGATCATCGCGCCCTCAACGCCCTCGGTGCTCTTGCCGAGGCGCTTGAGCGTTTCGCTCATGGCCTGCTCGGCCTTCAGTTGAAGGATCGGATCGAAACTGGTGAAGACTCGCAGGCCCTCTTCGGTAAGGTCCTCATCTCGATAGTCCTCGCGCAGCTGGCGTTTGACGAGGTCGAGGAACGCCGGATACGAGCTGTCCGCCATGCTGCCACGCTGGGTCACGCCCAAAGGTGCCTGCTTGGCCTTGGCTACGACCTCAGCGCTGACGACCTGCTGTTCAGCCAGCAGATCGAGAACCAGATTGCGCCGCTCTAACGCCCGCTCGGGGTTGCGGCGAGGATTGTAGTAAGTCGGACCTTTCACCATGCCGACCAGCAGAGCTACCTGCGGAAGCTTCAACTCGGCCAGCGGCTGTCCAAAGAAGTACTGGCTCGCCAGGCCGAAGCCATGCACGGCGCGACGGCCATCCTGACCAAGAAACACCTCATTCAGATAGGCTTCGAGGATTTCCTCTTTTCCGTAATGCAACTCCAGCAGCACCGCCATCATCGCCTCGGTGGCCTTGCGGTTGAGGCTGCGCTCATTGGTCAGGTAAAAGTTCTTTACCAACTGCTGAGTAAGAGTACTACCACCCTGCCGGACCTGGCCCGCGGTCAGGTTGACCCATACGGCGCGAGCAATCGACTTGGGTGACACACCGAAGTGATTGAAGAACTCACGATCCTCCACCGCCACAAGTGTCTCTATCAGATATGGCGGCACCTGATCGAGCTTGATCAGAATCCGGTCCTCGTTATGCGCCGGGTACAGCCCGCCAATCAGCACAGGTTCAAGGCGAGCAACGGGCGTGGCGCTGCCGTTGCCCGCGTTCAGGCCGGCAACAAAATCGCCGGAGAAGCGCACCCGCAGTCGCTGCGACTGCTCCGCTCCTTCGTAAAACTGAAAGCCGCGGGTATGCAATTCGATGTCGTTGCCCGCAACAGAAGCCCCGCCCGGACCGCTGACCGCTTTTTCGCGGCGATAGCCCAACGCGTCCAATTCCGCCAAGAAGTCGTTCTTGTCCAACTTCTGGCCCACGAACAGCTCCAGCGGCCGCGCATAGACCTTGGCCGGGATCGTCCAGCGCTTGCCGGAAAACTTCTCCTGCACCACGGCATCGAGATAGATAGCGAAACCGGCCAGGATTACCAGGCCGACAATGGACAGTTTGATCGCCCAGCCCAACCAGGGGCGAGCGCCCGCAGAGCGGCGCTTGGAGCGTGTACGAGAGGAGCGAGATTTAGTCATGGCGGCGCATTATACGCACTTTGCAGCGACGGACCGACGGCCTCTCAGCAGTTTGCAGTGCACCGCTCAACGGCCATAATGCCAGCGACTTTTCGACTGTGTGAACTGCTTTGCAGTGGACTCGCACGCCCGTTCAAGAACTTCAACAAGGAATGACCGTGAGCCAAGCACTGATCGCCGCCCTGCAGAACCCTGCGTGTTATCCGCACCCCGCCGAGGGATGCAGGGTCATCGAAACCCACATTTCCTGGGTGATCCTCACCGGCACTTACGCGTACAAAATCAAGAAGCCAGTGGACTTCGGCTTCCTCAATTTCACCGATCTCGCGGCGCGCAAGCATTTCTGCGAAGAGGAGCTGCGCCTCAATCAGCGCATGGCACCGGATCTTTACCTCGAAGTGCTGCCCGTCAGCGGCTCGCCAGAGGCACCAGAGATCAACGGTACAGGTGAACCCTTCGAATACGTATTGAAGATGCGCGAATTTCCGCAGACCCAGCTGCTGGCCGAGCTGCAGGCACGGGGCGAGCTGACGGATGCGCATATCGACGCGCTGGCCGAGCAAATCGCACAGTTTCACCAGAGCACTCCTCAGGTACCGGAGGGGCATGCACTGCGCAGCGCCGACGCAATCGTCGCGCCGATGCGGCAGAACTTCGAGCAGATTCGACCGCTACTCAGCGAAGCGGCGGATCTGCGCCAGCTGGACGCGCTCGAAGAGTGGACCGAGACCAGTGTCGAGCGCCTGCGCCCGTTGCTTGATCAGCGCTGCCAGCAGGGTTTTGTCCGCGAGTGCCACGGCGACCTTCACTTGGGCAATGCCACATTGATCGATGGCAGCGTCGTGCTGTTCGATTGCATCGAGTTCAACGAGCCGTTCCGCTTGATCGATGTCGCTTCCGATGCCGCATTCCTGGCGATGGACCTCGAAGACCGAGGCCTGAAGTGCCAGGCGCGCCGGTTCATCAATGGCTGGTTTGAGCACACCGGTGACTATGCGGCACTGGCGCTGCTGAATCTGTACAAGGCCTATCGTGCACTGGTGCGTGCCAAGGTCAGCCTGTTCCGCCTGTATCAAGAGCAGGACGCCGTGCAGCGCAAAGTGATCGTGCGCCAGTACCGCAGCTACGCCAACCTGGCCGAGAGCTACAGCGCCATTCCCTCACGCTTTCTCGCGATCACCCATGGCGTATCCGCCGTTGGCAAGAGCCATGTCGCACTGCGTCTGGTCGAGGCTCTTGGCGCGATACGTCTGCGTTCGGATGTCGAACGCAAACGCCTGCACGGCGAGCAGTCCGAGGCGCAGCAGGGCCAACTCGATACCGGCATCTATAGCCGGCAGGCCAGCGACGAGACCTATCAGCGCCTGCACCAGCTGGCGACAACTGCGCTACAGGCAGGCTTCTCCGTGGTGATCGATGCCGCATACCTGAAACAACAGCAACGTCAGGATGCTTGGCAGGCGGCAGAGACCACCGGCGTGCCCTTCCTAATTCTCGATTGCCAGGCTCCCGATGCGGTGATCGCCCAGTGGCTGGCGCAACGTCAGGCAGAAGGTGTCGACCCATCCGACGCCACCATGGACGTAGTACACGCCCAGCAAGCCAGCCGCGAAGCGCTAAGCGAAAGCGAGCGCCTCCACAGTCGTCGCGTCGATACGCAGGACGCAGGCAGCCTCGACGAACTCGTCGCGAGCATTCGCCAGCATCTGCCAGGTCTCTGACCGGTAGGCACCGCCGCCAGCAGAGCGCGGCGGTGCTTCTATACTTGCGGTATTCCAATCATGGAACACTGCCATGTCTGCCAGCGAAGCACCTACGGCTAAGCCAGCCAGCGATAGCATTCAGCTGTTCTCTAGCCGCTCTACTGACTATGCACGCTTTCGCCCGACTTACCCCGAGGCGCTGTTCAGCTGGCTCGCAAACCAGTGCGCAACGACCGACACAGCACTGGATCTCGCCGCAGGTAACGGGCAAGCCAGCTCGCCGCTGACGCGATATTTTCGCCATGTCTTGGCGTGCGATGCCAGTGCTGAGCAGCTCAGCGCAGGGGGTGATTGGCCGGAGGTGCAGCGATTCGTCGCCGGCGCGGAACACCTCCCGCTGCGTCGTGGCCAGCTCGATCTACTGGTAGTCGCGCAAGCGCTGCACTGGTTTGCCACGCCACCATTCTTCTCCCAGGTACAGCTAGCGCTGAAGCCGAGCGGCCTGTTCTGCGCGTGGTGCTACAGCCTGCTGGAGGTATCGGCTGAGGTAGATGCGCTCATCCGCACTCTGTATAGCGAGACCCTCGCGGGTTACTGGCCAGCCGGTCGCGCCAGCGTCGACGCTGGTTACAGCGATATCCAGGTTCCATTCACATGTATCGACACCCCGGCGTTCGCACTCGAAGCGTATTGGAACCTCTCAGAACTGATTGGCTATCTAGGCACCTGGTCAGCCGTAAAGCAGTGGCAACGGCGCCAAGGCCGCGACCCCATTGCGATGATCGAGTCGCAGCTGTCGTCGGCGTGGGGCTCAGCCGAACAGCGACGTCTCATCCGCTGGCCGTTACATTTTCTGACGGGATTCCCCAACCGCTAGCACCGCAAGGACGCCACCATGCACGACGAACTGCTTTCGCTCCGCAATCTCGGCAAGACCTCGGTGCAATGGCTGCACGCATCGGGCATACACACCGCGGCGGATCTACGCCGTCTGGGCGCGGTGAGCTCATATCGCGCAGTGAAGTCTCGGGGCTTCGGCGCCTCGAAGGTGCTGCTGTATGCCATCGAAGGCGCACTACGCGACGTGCCCTGGCAGCAATTGCCAGCGCCGCTGAAAGAAGAGCTCAATCGAAATCTAGGCACCAATCCCGACAACTAGAGCTAGCTCACAACCTCTGCTCGACGAGATTTACTCAGAACCTTGCCCGAGCCTATTGTGCGCCGACGTGACCCTGCCAATCGTCTGCCCGTTCGTTCAAGGATTACCGACATGTATTTACTCGGGGAGCAACCGGCGTACGCCGATCGCCTGATCAACCGCCTGCAAACAATCCCCTGCCAATTGCTGGAAGGCCTGCAGCCATCGGGGCCAAATATTGAACTCAAACACACCGACAACCTGTGCGCCGAGCTTCCTGCGCAGCAGCTGTTCATCATCGAGAGCGGCCTGCTGCATGCGCTGATCGACGATAAGGCGCTGTTCTATCTACAGGAAGGCGACCTCGTCGGGCTGCGTCAGTCTGGCGACCTGCCGGACTGCCGCTATTGCAGCGATGAGCCCGTCAGCCTGATCCCCTACTCGCGCAATGCAGTGTTTCAGCATATACACGCAGACGAGCATCGCCAGGAGCTGTTCACTCAGTACCTGATCGGGCATACGGCCCTACTCGGCGACGCCCTAGCGCGCCTAAAGCAACCGGAGATACGCCCGGCTACTGGCTTCAAGCACTTCGCCGTTGGTGAAGAGCTGATTCACCAAGGAGACGAGGCGGACAATGTGTTCATCATCATCGAAGGCCATGCCGAGGCCGTAGTCGATGGACAGAAGGTGGGCGACGTACAAAAAGACGAGATCTTTGGCGCAATGGCAGTCTTCACCCGCGAGCGACGCAGCGCAACAGTGGTTGCCAGCGAACCCTGTACGGTCATGGTCATTCCCAAGGAGCAGTTTCTCGGTCTGACCCAAAGCAATCCGCGCATTGCTCATAGCCTTATTGAGAGCATGGCTCGGCGCATCGACTTACTAAATAAAGAAGTCACTCACCTGCGAGTCAATGTCGCCGTTTGAGGCGAACAAGGCGTTTTTGCAGTGCAAAAATATTTTCACGAAAGACTGTTGACGCAGAAATGAGAATTGTTATTATTATCGCAACTGATCGCGAGGTCAGCCGATAGCTGAAGGCTCAGGCAGTCGATCCTTCAGGTTATCTCCTCATCAGGCTAATCACGGTTTTGACCCGGCTCTGCCGGGTCTTTTTTTGCCTGCAGAAAACTCGACGTGCCTACTTGACCTGTTTGCGCAGCTGTTCACAGTGATCCTGCTCCGGTTGCGCGGCGGTGTACCAGACGTAATCGGCCTGCGCCGCAGATACCGTCTCGCCCACCTCGGCAAGCATCAGCACACCTACCCGCTCCCCTGACAGATCCGCGATATGCAGCGGCACACCCAGATCACGTCGCACGTGGAACGCACCAGCCAGCAGCATGGAGGGCTTCGGCGCGGCGAGCATGCGCTCGGCCATGCGCCGATCTCGCTGCTGCTGCACCGCCAGCATTGCAGGCAACTGGGATGCTGGCAGCATGCCGCAGTGCGAGATCTCGATCTGCGCGAGCAACGCATCACTTACCTCAGAGGTTGCGGACGCGCGCCCCTGCAATGGTGGAGCGGATCGATAGATCGACATAATTTCGTCACGCCCGAGGTTGGCATGCAGCAGTGGATAGGGTCGCGCCAACGCATAACTGACCAGCGACCCATACAAGCCCCAGTCCCACCCCTTCTGCCAACCCAGCGCCTGCGCAAGATCGGGCGGCTCGCGGCGCTCACGCAATTCTCGGCGCGCCGTATCGACTCGCACTTGCTGGTCAGGCTCCAGCATTTCCAGCAATAGACTGCCCTGCGGACGCTTGCCCTCCAGCGCTCGCAGTAGCCAGAGTTGCAGTGCGTGATGGTCTGGGTTGTCATGCCGCTCGCCGACCAGTAGGCCTTCATACGCCTGGAGCTGAGCCACCAGCTGCGCAGGGGTAAGTACGACGTCGCGACGCAGATCGATGATCAGGCCGAGGTCGGAATGTTCGCGCCCCTCGGGACTTTGCCACTCGGGCAGGGGTGGCAGCGAATGGCACCCCGCCAGCAATCCAAATACCAGCAATACGATAAAGCGCACGACAAATCTCCTTAACGGGCGATGATCAGCGGATGACCGAGTTCAGGATGTCGCTGCACCAGCACATCCAGACCGAATACGGCTCGCACAGGCTCGGCTTGCATCACTTCATCAGGCGAACCGGCTGCAATCGGCCGGCCGTCCTTAAGCAGCAATAGGCGATCACAGTAGCGCGCTGCCAAATTCAGATCATGCAGGATTACCAGGGCGGCTCCGCCTTGCTCGGCAAAGCCTCTTACGGCCTGGAGAATGCTGTGCTGATGTGCAGGGTCGAGCATTGACGTGGGCTCATCCAGCAGTAGCGCCTGCCCTGCCCCGCCCGGCCATAACTGCGCCAGCACACGAGCGAGATGCACACGCTGGCGCTCACCGCCGGACAGCTTGAGATAACTGCGCGTGGCAAGGTGCTGCACGTCAGCAGCGATGAGTGCGGCTGAGACTATGGCAGCATCGGCCTCGCGCCCACTGCGATGGGGCAGGCGGCCCATGGCGACCACATCCACTACGCGAAACCCGAAGTTCAGCGTCGAGCTTTGCGGCAGCACGGCCAAACAACGCGCTCGCTCCACGTCCGGCCAATCGCCAAGCGCTCGTCCGTGCAGCACGACGCGCCCCACGGACGGCCTGACGTCGCCGGACAACGCCGCAAGCAACGTGCTCTTGCCGGCACCATTCGGGCCGAGCACGCCGAAAACCTGCCCTGGCCGCAGCTCGAGCGAAACGCTCTGCAGCGCCGTTAACGCGCCACGTTGCACCGTCAGATCAGTGCCAACCAGCATCAAACGCGCTCCCGCAGCAGCAGATAAAGGAAGAACGGCGCACCGAGCAGGGCCGTAACGATACCGATCGGCAGCTCGGCCGGCGCTATCACCAGCCGAGCGGCGACATCGGCAAGCAGCAACAAACTGGCGCCGGCGAGTGCCGAGGCCGGTAACAGCAGCCGGTGATCGGGTCCTACCAGCAAGCGCATCAGGTGCGGAACAACCAACCCGACAAAGCCGATCAGCCCCGCAGCGGCGACAGCAGCGCCGACGCCCAGCGCCGTACAGATCACCAGCTCACGCTTGACTCGTTCGACGTCGAAGCCCAGATGGCGCGCTTCGGACTCGCCCAGCAACAATGCATTTAGCGCCTTCGCCCGCCGCGGTAGCCACAGCGCAACAGCGACGGTGATCAGCAGCAATGGCCAGAGCCGCGCATAGCTGGCGCCGCTCAGGCTGCCAAGATTCCAGAAGGTCAGCGAGCGCAGCGTTCGGTCGTCGGCCAGGTAGGTGAACAATCCGACGACTGCGCCGGCCAGTGCCGTCAGGGCGATGCCTGCCAATAGCATCGTGGCCACGTGAGTCTGACCGTTGCGCCGGCCCAGACGGTAGACCAGTAGTGTCACGACCAGGCCGCCAACGAAAGCGAACACGGATAGCACGTAAGGCTCCCAACCCGGCACCAACGCCGGGACAAACGTGCTGCCGACGATAGCGATGGCCGCACCGAGTGCCGCGCCGCTGGAGACCCCAACCAGCCCAGGATCTGCCAGCGGGTTGCGGAACAGACCCTGCATCGCCACGCCGCAGAGCGCCAGCACCGCACCGACTGCACAGCCCAGCAACGTACGCGGAAGGCGGATCTGCGCCAGAATCAGCTCCGCCTGCTCGAGTCCCGCCGGCTCGATCGGTACACCAACCAAGCGAAGTGCCGCGGCCAGGCTATCGCCGAGCGCCAGACTCATCGGCCCCAGCGCCAGCGACAGCCAGATCGCGACCAGCAGTAATAAGCCGAGAATGAAGAACAGAAAGCGCGCGGGAATCGGACTACCCATCGGATTGCGTTGCCAAGCGATATGAGCGGCGAAGAATAAGAGCACGCTGCTGGGGCCGCCAGCCCGGCGAAGATTATCAGGCTGCACATCATCGAATGCTGCGGGATAATCCTGGCTCATGGCGGAGAACACGATGATCAGATTGTGCGCAACATCCGAGTTGCTCGAAGGACAAAGCCGCGGCTTCACCGTCGGCGAATTGAAAGTGATCGCCGTTCGCCGAGAGGGCCGGTCATATCTGTACGAAAACCGCTGCCCGCATCGTGGCGTAGCGCTGGAATGGCTTGCCGATCAGTTCCTCGATGACAGCGGCAGCCTGCTGCAATGCGCCACCCACGGCGCGCTCTTTCTCATCGAATCCGGCGAGTGCGTGGCCGGCCCCTGCGCAGGCCAAACGTTGCGTCAGCTCCGTGGAATCGAAAAAGACGACAGCATCTGGTTGCAAACTGATCGGCAGAGCGACAGTTGAGCGCGGGCGCCGGACGCCGGCCGCGGTTATCATGCCGGCACAGCTTTACCGTGAGATCGCCATGCTTCGCCTCCTGAGCCTGCTGCTCCTGCTATTCGTGCTCCCCGCCAACGCCGGCCTGTTCTACAACAAGCCCAGCGCCACCTTCGGCAGTGCGCTGAACAACAGCGGTGACTTCCTGCCGGTGCGCGAGGCGTTCAGACTCAGCCTTGTCGATACAAAGCCCGAGCAGATCACCCTGCGCTTCGTCGCAGCAGAGGGCTACTACCTCTATCGGCACCGTTTTGCGTTCCAGACCGACGAGCCGGGCGTAGAAATCGGCGAGGCGCAACTGCCCGGCGGAGTTGCCAAGGTCGACGACTATTTCGGCGAGATCGAGGCCTATTACGGCATCCTCGACATCGAAATCCCCATAACCAACCCTGACAATCGCCCCTTCGTCCTTCAGGTTTCCTACCAGGGCTGTGCCGACAAAGGCCTGTGTTACCCGCCGGAAACCGAATCGCTTTCCATTGGTGACGGAGCCACACCAAACACTGCAGAGGGTAGCGAAACAGGTAGCCGCGATCTTTCCTGGCGCTCCATCGCACTGTTCTTTCTCGCCGGCCTGGGCCTGACCTTCACGCCTTGCGTGCTGCCGATGCTGCCAATCCTCACCGGGGTGGTTTTGCGCGACCAGCCCGGAGGCATGCGCAGCTTCCTGCTATCGCTGACCTATGTACTGCCGATGGCCGGCGGCTTCGCCCTGCTGGGCGCATTGATGGGGGTGTTCGGCGCGGAGCTCAATCTGCAAGCTCGCCTGCAGTCACCGTGGATTCTTGTGCCCTTCTCGCTATTCTTCGTCGTCTTCGCGCTGGCCATGTTTGGGCTGTTCGAACTACGCCTACCCCAGGCCCTGAGCAGTCGACTAGATCGCCTCGCAGGCAATGCACGGGGCGGTTCATTCACCGGCGCAGCATTGCTCGGCGCAGTATCCAGCCTGCTGGTATCGCCCTGCGTTTCCGCGCCACTGGCCGGCGCATTGCTGTATATCAGCGCCAGCGGTGATGCGCTGGGCGGCGGTTTGAAGCTTTTCGCGTTGGGCCTGGGGATGGGTGCGCCACTGGTGCTGTTCGCCACCGGGGGTGGCGCGCTGCTGCCCAAAAGCGGGCCATGGATGGTCACCGTGCGCAACGTCTTCGGTGTGCTTCTGCTCGCCGTCGCCGTCTGGATGCTTGAGCGTGTCGTGCCCGGCCCGGTCGCGCTGGCCCTGTGGGGACTGCTCGCAGCAGGCAGCGCCGTCTTTCTCGGCACCCTGGAACTCACCAGCAAGACGCCACGGCAAAAGCTCGCACAACTGCTGGGGCTGGTGTTGCTGGTCTATGCACTAGCCGCCTGGGTGGGCGCGCTACAGGGCGGCTCCGACCCGCTTCGGCCACTACCGAACGCCACTGCTGGCGCATCGCCGAACAGCATCGCCAGCGAGGGCTGGCACACCATTTCCACGCCGGCCGAACTCGATTCACAGCTGGCCGCAGCCCGCGCCGCCGGCCAACCACTCATGCTCGATTGGTATGCAGACTGGTGCATCAGCTGCAAGGTCATCGAGCGTGAAGTCTTCGCCAATCCTCAGGTCGCACCTCGCCTTGCAGACTATCGTCTAATCCGCTTCGACATCACCGAAAGCAATGCAGCCCAGCGCAGCCTGCTAGACCGCTACAAGCTCTTCGGCCCACCAGCCATTCTGTTCTTTGATCGCAATGGCAAGGAGCTGAGCGACGTACGTGTAGTCGGCGAAATAGACGCCTCCGGTTTCGTCGATCGACTGGATCGCGCAGCACCATCGCTATAACTCGCGAACAGTGATTTCCCTATATCGCCTCCGATAAGCCAAGCAATTGCTGGCTGACCGAATGATTGCGGCAATCTTCAGACATAATGCGGGCATTTCCCGCGATCGCGACATGACTGGACAGTCAGCCCTTGCTTGGGGCATAGTTTTTCCCTTCCCGCGAACCGGTCCGCACTCGCCGGCTCAGCGCACCCAGAAAAACAAGGAATACCGATGGCCACGTTTCTGGTCCTCCACGGCCCGAATCTGAATCTGCTCGGCACCCGCGAGCCAGGCGTCTACGGCGCGGTGACGCTGGCACAGATCAACCATGATCTGGAGCAGCGCGCCCGTGAAAACGGACACCACCTGCTGCACCTGCAATCCAATGCCGAGTACGAACTGATCGAACGCATCCATGCCGCTCGCAGCGAAGGCGTCGACTTCATTCTGATCAATCCCGCGGCATTCACGCATACCAGCGTCGCATTACGTGACGCGTTGCTGGCCGTGAGCATCCCATTCATCGAAGTGCACCTGTCCAACGTGCACAAGCGTGAACCTTTCCGCCATCACTCCTACTTTTCCGATGTCGCGGTAGGGGTGATCTGCGGCCTTGGCGCCAGCGGCTACCGACTGGCCTTGGAGGCCGCCCTGGAACAACTCGCTGCTTCCTGATGGATTCGCACTGGCCGAATCTTGAAGAAGCGAGCAGCAATGCCCTTTGAACTTACTTGGGAGTCAATGCTTCATGGATATTCGCAAAGTCAAAAAGCTGATCGAACTGCTGGAAGAGTCCGGTATCGACGAACTGGAAATCCACGAGGGTGAAGAGTCGGTACGCATCAGCCGCCACAGCAAGCAAGTAGCGATGCAGCAGCCGATCTACGCACAGGCACCGGCCGCGCCAGCGCCCGCACCTGTCGCAGCTGCCGCTCCGGCGGCCGACGCTGCTCCGGCCGCTCCCAAACTGAATGGCACCGTGGTTCGCTCGCCGATGGTTGGCACCTTCTACCGCGCCTCTTCGCCAGAGTCCAAGTCCTTCGTCGACGTTGGCCAGAGCGTGAAGAAAGGCGACATCCTCTGCATCGTAGAAGCCATGAAGATGATGAATCACATCGAGGCCGAAACCAGCGGCACCATCGAATCCATCCTGGTGGAGAATGGTCAGCCGGTCGAATACGACCAGCCGCTGTTCACCATCGTTTGAACCGCGGAGAGCCAGCGATGTTGGAAAAAGTACTGATCGCCAACCGCGGCGAGATCGCCCTTCGAGTTCTGCGCGCATGCAAGGAACTGGGCATCAAGACCGTGGCGGTGCACTCCACTGCCGACCGTGACCTGATGCACGTGTCGCTGGCCGACGAGTCCGTCTGCATCGGCCCGGCCGCCTCTGCACAGTCGTACCTGAGCATACCGGCGCTGATTGCTGCCGCCGAAGTGACGGGTGCCGACGGCATCCATCCCGGCTACGGCTTCCTCGCCGAGAACGCCGACTTCGCCGAACAGGTGGAGAAATCCGGCTTTACCTTCATCGGCCCAACCGCCGACGTTATCCGCCTGATGGGTGACAAGGTCTCCGCCAAGGACGCCATGAAGCAAGCCGGCGTACCGACCGTACCGGGTTCCGACGGCCCACTGCCGGAAGACGAAAAGGAAGCGCTGCGGATCGCTCGCGAAGTGGGCTATCCGGTGATCATCAAGGCCGCCGGTGGCGGCGGTGGTCGCGGCATGCGTGTGGTGCACAAGGAGGAGGACCTGATTGACTCCGCCAAGCTGACCCGTAACGAAGCCGGCGCAGCCTTTGGCAACCCGATGGTTTACCTCGAGAAGTTCCTGACCAATCCACGCCACGTGGAAATCCAGGTGCTCGCCGACGGCCAGGGTAACGCCATCCATCTGGGCGATCGCGACTGCTCGCTACAGCGTCGCCACCAGAAGGTGATCGAGGAAGCCCCAGCCCCGCTGATCGACGAAGAAGCCCGCCGCAAGGTTCAGGCCCGCTGCATCAAGGCCTGTATCGATATCGGCTACCGTGGTGCTGGCACTTTCGAGTTCCTCTACGAAGACGGCAACTTCTACTTCATCGAGATGAACACTCGGGTTCAGGTGGAGCATCCGGTTACCGAAATGGTCACTGGCATCGACATCGTCAAGGAAATGCTGCTGATCGGCGGCGGCCAGAAGCTCTCGATCAAGCAGGAGGACGTGGTCATCCGCGGCCATGCCATCGAGTGCCGCATCAACGCCGAAGATCCGCGCACCTTCATGCCCAGCCCGGGCAAAGTGAAGCACTTCCATGCGCCAGGCGGCAATGGCATACGCGTCGACTCGCACCTGTACGACGGCTATACCGTGCCGCCGCACTACGATTCACTGATCGGCAAGCTGATCACCTTCGGTGCCAGTCGCGATGAAGCGATGGGTCGCATGCGCAATGCGCTGGACGAGCTGATCGTAGATGGCATCAAAACCAACGCCCCGCTGCACCGCGATCTGGTGCGCGACGCTGGCTTCTGCGCAGGTGGCGTCAACATCCATTACCTGGAGAAGAAGCTGGGTATGGACAAGCACTGAGCCCAGGCTCGCTGCTGCACACAGAGGCTGCCTTCGGGCGGCCTCTGTCGTTTTTGATACCGCAGGCAGATCAGTTCGTCTGACAGTAGCGGCACTATGGACTTGTGGCCTTCGCCTGCGCTGGCCGCGAATCGGCCCCTCCAGTAAGCTTGCCAGCTTTTCCCGCGACCCCACGAGAGGCCTCCATGTCCTGGCTGCAGATCCGACTCGCCATCACCCCCGATCAGGCCGAACCGCTGGAAGACCAGCTGCTGGACCTGGGCGCAGTCTCAGTGACATTTATGGACGCCGAAGATCAGCCAATCTTCGAGCCGGACCTCAACACCACGCCGCTGTGGTCGCATACCCACCTGCTGGCCCTGTTCGAAGCCGATACCGACCCGGACGCCCTGCTCGCCCACCTCCAGCTGCTACGCGGCGGCGAAGTGCCCGAGCATCAAGTCGAGGTCATCGAAGATCAAGATTGGGAACGCAGCTGGATGGACAACTTCCAGCCGATGCGCTTCGGCCGCCGGCTGTGGATCGTCCCCAGCTGGCACGCTGCGCCCGAGCCCGATGCGGTCAACCTGTTGCTGGACCCCGGCCTGGCGTTCGGCACCGGAACCCACCCCACCACAGCACTGTGCCTCGAGTGGCTGGACGCTCAGCCTCTGCATGGCCAGTCTCTACTGGATTTCGGCTGTGGCTCGGGAATACTCGCCATCGCAGGCCTGCTGCTGGGCGCCGAGCATGCTGTCGGCACCGACATCGATACTCAGGCCCTGGATGCCTCACGCGACAATGCCGAGCGCAACGGCATCCCCCAGGAGCGCTTCGCCCTATATCTACCGGAGCAGCTGCCCGAGCAGCCAGCCGATGTGGTGGTCGCCAATATCCTTGCAGGCCCCTTGGTCTCGCTCGCGCCACGCATCACTTCTCTGGTCAAGCCCGGCGGCCACCTGGCACTGTCCGGCATCCTCGCCGAACAGGCCGACGAGGTCCGCGCAGCGTACAACCACGCGTTCGAGCTCGACCCAACTGCCGATAAAGACGGCTGGGTACGTATCAGTGGCGTGCGTCGTACCTGAAAGTCGCCATGCGACTTCGCCCGCACACTTGCGACCAGCCGCGGTGGCCCACTGCCGCTCCGCGACTGGCTTGCGCTAGACTAGCCGGCATCTTCGCGCGGAAAAACGCATGACCAGCTTCATCACTCAGTGCCCCAACTGCAGCACCCGCTTTCGCATTGGCCGCAGCCAGCTTCGCGCAGCTCAAGGAGCGGTGCGCTGCGGCGCCTGTCTTGAAGTGTTCAACGCAGCCCATCACTTGCTGCGTGACGAACTGGATCCGACGCAACCACTGACTGCGCCCACCCCTGCCAAGGCTGATGCGGAGCAGACGCAAGTCGCCATGGCACCGACGCATGGCGCACTAACGCCACGTAAAGCCGATGAAACGCTGTGGATCCATGATGACTTGGATCTGGACAGCCTCGATCTTGACGAAGAGCTGGCCAAGTTAGAGCGGCAGGAGCGCGAGCTATCCCGTGACCTGGCGGGACTAAAGACAGCCGACAACGCAGCGACCGAAGCCAAGTCCGATGCAGCTACCGCGCACGACGAAAGTTGGGCCGAAATCCTGCTGCACGCCGAGCAGGGCACTGCGGACACACCGACCCCGCGCGACGAAGCCGTCAGCTTCACCCCGATAGCGGCCGACGCACCGCAACCCCCGTCCCCGCTGATGGTCGACACGACACCGTTGTCTGCCGCCAAGGCGCAGCAGGCTGGCAGCGAGCGCATCGAACCCGACATCACGCCAGCCGATACCGAAACTGCTTCCGCCTCCGAGGGCACTAGCGCGCCCCGCCAGGAACCAGACCTGCGTGGCGATCCGCTGTTCGAGCTCGACGATGAGCCCTTACAACTCGACTGGCAAGAGCGCAAGAAACCCTGGGGCCGCTGGTTCGGCTGGGGCGCCTTGAACCTCCTGGCCTTGGGGGCACTCGGCGCTCAATACGTCGCCTACAACTACGAAGAACTGTCGAGGCAGCACCAATACCGCCCCTGGTTTGAGCGAATCTGCCCGACGCTCGGCTGCGAGTTGCCCGCGCTGGTCGATATCGGCCAGATCAAGAGCAGCAACCTGGTCGTACGCAGCCACCCCGAATTCACCGGCGCTCTGGTGGTTGACGCGATTCTCTACAACCGCGCAGCCTTCGCGCAGCCCTTCCCGCTGCTGGAAATCCGCTTCGCCGACCTGAACGGCAAGCTGCTGGCAAGCCGCAGTTTCAAACCGAGCGAATACCTCTCCGGAGAGCTCGCAGGACAGACGCAGATGCCCCCCCAAGTGCCCATCCATATCGCTCTGGACATACTCGACCCAGGCGCGAAAGCGGTTAACTACAGCCTGAGCTTCCATTCGCCCGAATAGCGGCACTCGGATTTTCTCGACCGTGTTCGGGCATGGCGCTCACGCCCTCGACGAGCACCGCGTCCAAACTCCCGGCGATAAGGCGACCACTGTTCAGAATTTGTTCAAAACAGCCTTTAACCCGTCATGCGTAGCGGGTATTATGCCCACCCTTTTTTGCAGTCCCGATCTACCTAACAAGCAGGCCCCAAGCAGGGAATCTTCATGTCAGCGGTACGTATCGGCCCTTACACCTTGATGAATCAACTGATCCTTGCGCCCATGGCTGGCGTGACCGATCAGCCGTTCCGCCAGTTGTGCCGCCGCTTCGGCGCGGCCCTGGTGGTTTCGGAAATGCTCACCAGCGATGTACGCCTGTGGAACAGCCGTAAATCGCGCCTGCGCATGCCTCATGCGGACGAGCCCGAGCCCCGTTCCGTGCAGATCGCCGGTGGCGACCCGCAGATGCTCGCCGATGCGGCGCAGCGCAATGTGGAGCTGGGCGCACAGATCATCGATATCAACATGGGCTGCCCGGCAAAGAAGGTCTGTAACAAGGCAGCAGGCTCGGCATTGATGCGCGATGAGCGCTTGGTGGCTGAAATCCTCGAAGCTGTGGTTGGCGCCGTAGACGTTCCGGTGACCTTGAAGATCCGCACCGGCTGGGACCGGCAGAACAAGAACGGCCTGACTGTCGCGCGTATTGCCGAACAGTCGGGCATTGCGGCACTTGCCGTGCACGGGCGCACCCGAGCCGACCTGTATACCGGTGATGCCGAGTACGACACCGTAGCTGCGATCAAGCAGGCCGTATCCATTCCGGTATTCGCCAACGGCGATATCGACTCGCCGCACAAGGCGGCCCAGGTGCTGAAGGCAACCGGGGCGGATGGCTTGCTGATCGGACGTGCGGCGCAGGGTCGCCCTTGGATCTTTCGCGAGGTGGCGCATTATCTGCGCACCGGCGAACTGCTGGCGGCGCCGGCGCTGGAAGAAATCGAAGACACCCTGCTCGAACACGTGCAGGCGCTGCATGAATTCTATGGCGAGGTGATGGGAGTCCGCATCGCCCGCAAACACGTAGGTTGGTATCTCGCAACACTGCCGGGCGCTCGGGACTTCCGTGCCCGTTTCAATCATCTGGAAGACAGGGATGCACAGGGCTTCAGCATTCGGCAATTCTTTGCCGAACAACGCTCAGGGCCTGGCTCGGTGGATGGAACAGAGGTGGCCGCATGACGCTGTTGAATGAAACATTGGTAAGTGGAACAACATCCGTGAGTGACAACGTGAACCTCAAGCAGCACCTGAACACGCCGAGCGAAGCAGGGCAGACACTGCGAGGCAGCGTCGAGAAAGCGCTGCACAACTATTTCGCCCGCCTCGAAGGTGCCGACGTCACGGACGTTTACAACCTCGTACTCTCCGAAGTGGAAGCGCCGCTGCTGGAAACCGTGATGCACTACGTCAAGGGTAACCAGACAAAGGCTTCCGAGCTGCTGGGCCTTAACCGCGGCACCCTGCGCAAGAAACTCAAACAGTACGACCTGCTCTGACGCGACAGCTGGCAGGCGCGGCTGTCCGCACCTGCCAGTTGTGCGGACTCAAGCCTGTAGCCTCTAGGAAACGTCAATGACCGACCAAACCACCCGCCTCCCCGTGCGCCGCGCGCTGATCAGCGTGTCCGACAAGACCGGCGTCGTCGACTTCGCCCGCGAGCTCGAAGCCCTCGGTGTTGAGATCCTCTCCACCGGCGGTACCTTCAAGCTGCTGCGTGACAACGGTATCGCTGCCGTCGAAGTGGCCGATTACACGGGTTTCCCGGAGATGATGGACGGACGGGTGAAGACCCTGCATCCGAAGATCCACGGCGGCATCCTTGGTCGTCGTGACCTGGACGGCGCGGTGATGGCCGAGCATGGCATTGCCCCGATCGATCTGGTGGCGGTCAACCTCTATCCGTTCGCCGCCACGGTGGCCAAGCCCGGATGCACCCTGCCGGACGCCATCGAGAACATCGACATCGGCGGCCCGACCATGGTCCGCAGCGCGGCGAAGAACCACAAGGACGTCGCCATCGTGGTCAATGCCGAGGACTACGCGGCAGTGGTCGACAACCTGAAGAACGGCGGGCTGACCTACGCCCAGCGCTTCGACCTGGCGCTCAAGGCGTTCGAGCACACCGCCGGCTACGACGGCATGATCGCCAACTACCTGGGCGGCATCGACCAGAGCACCGAGCAGCTCAGCACCGAAAATCGCAGCCTGTTTCCGCGCACCTACAACATGCAGTTCATCAAGGCGCAGGACATGCGCTACGGCGAGAACCCGCATCAGCAAGCCGCCTTCTATGTCGAGAAGCCCGACGAAGCTTGCGTCGCCACCGCCACGCAACTGCAGGGCAAGGAGCTGTCGTTCAACAACGTGGCCGACACCGACGCTGCGTTGGAGTGCGTGAAGAGCTTTACCAAGCCGGCCTGCGTAATCGTCAAGCATGCCAACCCGTGCGGCGTGGCTGTGGTACCGGAAGATGAAGGCGGCATCCGCAAGGCCTATGACCTGGCCTACGCCACCGACAGCGAGTCGGCCTTTGGCGGCATCATCGCCTTCAACCGCGAGCTGGACGGCGAAACCGCCCAGGCCATCGTCGAGCGCCAGTTCGTCGAGGTGATCATCGCACCCAGGGTCTCTCAAGCCGCGCGCGACGTCGTCGCCAGCAAAGCCAACGTGCGCCTGCTCGAGTGCGGCGAGTGGCCGGCCGAGCGCAGCCCGGGCTGGGACTACAAGCGCGTCAACGGCGGCCTGCTGATCCAGAGCCGCGACATCGGCATGATCACCGAAGCAGACTTGAAGATCGTCACCCAGCGCGCGCCGACCGAGCAGGAAATCCATGACCTGATCTTCGCCTGGAAAGTGGCCAAGTTCGTCAAGTCCAACGCCATCGTCTACGCCAAGAACCGCCAGACAGTCGGCGTTGGTGCCGGCCAGATGAGCCGCGTCAACTCCGCGCGCATAGCCGCGATCAAGGCCGAGCACGCCGGCCTGCCGGTTCCCGGCGCGGTGATGGCCTCGGACGCCTTCTTCCCGTTCCGCGACGGCATCGACAACGCGGCCAAGGCCGGCATCACCGCGGTGATCCAGCCGGGCGGCTCGATGCGTGACAACGAAGTGATCGCAGCGGCTGACGAAGCCGGCATTGCCATGGTGTTTACCGGCATGCGCCACTTCCGGCACTAAAATCGGCCGCACTCGGACAGGCATCTGCGGCGTTGCCCGGCTCCTCCCCCATGCTCATTGCCAGAAGGCAACTCCGCTGGGTGAAGAATCGGGCGCCTTGCATCTACCAGCCCGATCGCGACCTCAGAATTCGTAGGGTGGATAACGCTTCGCTTATCCACCAAGCGGGCGACCGGCCCGCCTCCATTGGGAGAGAGAAATGAATGTACTGATCATCGGCAGCGGCGGCCGCGAGCACGCCCTGGCCTGGAAGGTTGCGCAGGATCCACGCGTTGCCAAGGTCTTCGTCGCCCCGGGCAACGCCGGCACCGCCACCGAAGCCAAGTGCGAGAACGTCGCCATCGACGTACTGGCCATCGAGCAACTGGCGGATTTCTCCGCTGCCAACGTACAACTGACCATCGTCGGCCCCGAGGCACCGCTGGTCAAAGGCGTGGTCGATCTGTTCCGTTCGCGCGGCCTGGACATCTTCGGACCGACCGCCGCCGCCGCCCAGCTGGAAGGCTCCAAGGCCTTCACCAAGGACTTCCTGGCGCGCCAGAACATCCCCACTGCCGACTACCAGAACTTCACCGAAGTCGAGCCGGCGCTGGCCTACCTGCGTGAAAAAGGCGCGCCGATCGTCATCAAGGCCGACGGCCTGGCCGCCGGCAAGGGCGTGATCGTCGCCATGACCCTGGCCGAAGCCGAGGAAGCGGTGCGCGACATGCTGTCCGGCAACGCCTTCGGCGACGCCGGCGCGCGCGTAGTCATTGAAGAATTCCTGGATGGCGAAGAGGCCAGCTTCATCGTCATGGTCGACGGCGAGAACGTGCTGCCGATGGCCACCAGCCAGGACCACAAGCGCGTCGGCGACGGCGACAGCGGCCCCAACACCGGCGGCATGGGCGCCTATTCGCCGGCTCCGGTGGTCACCGCCGATGTGCATAAGCGCGTGATGGACGAGGTGATCTACCCGACCGTGCGCGGCATGGCTGCCGAAGGCAATGTCTACACCGGCTTCCTCTACGCCGGCCTGATGATCGACAAGGCTGGCCAGCCGAAGGTCATCGAGTTCAATTGCCGCTTCGGCGACCCGGAAACCCAGCCGATCATGGTGCGCCTCGAATCCTCGCTGGTGCTGCTGGTCGAAGCCGCGCTGGCCAAGGCGCTGGACAAGGTCGAGGCGACCTGGGATCCGCGCCCGACCGTCGGCGTGGTGCTGGCCGCTGGCGGCTACCCGGGCGATTACGCCAAGGGCGATGTGATCGAAGGGCTGGACGATGCCGCTGCGCTGGATGGCAAGGTGTTTCATGCCGGTACCGCGCTGAACGACCAGGGCCAGGTCGTCACCGCCGGTGGCCGCGTGCTTTGCGCAACGGCCATCGGCCGCACCGTATCGGAGGCGCAACAACAGGCATACCGTCTGGCGGAAAAAATCCACTGGAATGGCTGTTTCTATCGCAAAGATATCGGCTATCGCGCCATCTCCCGGGAGCTGGGCGGCAGCTGAGCGTAGCCAGGCGCCAGGAATGCGTGCGGCGCCAAGTTTTATAGCTGCCGCACGCATTACAGGCCGACAAAGGCATGGCTATAATCGGCCGTCACACACATGAACGGACTTCTCAAGTGGGTCGGCTCCGGATTGCCATCGCTGTTTTCTTCGGCCTGCTGCTGATCAACCTGATCCCGCTTCCGGCCCTGGCGTCCATTACCCAGTCGACGCCCTCCCCAGCACTATCTGCTCCACCCAATTCCGTGCCACAGAACTGGCGCATGCTGATCGACCAGTCGGGAGGGCTTACGCTCGACGAGGTGGTTTCCCAGCGCGCACTGTTTCAGCGCCTGGACAAACTGTCATATAGCGCCCCGGAGAGTGACAAAGCCGTCTGGTTGCAAGTCAGCCTGCCGCCGCTGACCAAGCCGAAATGGCTATGGCTGTTCGCACCGCGTGTGCAGTATCTGGATTTCTATCTGCTACGCGACGGCCAACTGGAGCAACACACAGCGACCGGCGAGCTGCGCCCATTAAGCGCAAGGCCGCTGCCTAACCGGGCGTACTTGTTCAGCCTGCCGAACGATGGACAGCCACGCGAAGCCTATATCCGCCTGCAGTCCAGTCATCCGGTGATGACCTGGTTCAAAACCATCGACGATAGTGGCCTGGTCAGCCAAAGCAAGCCGGCCTATCTGTTCGGTGCACTGTTCGGCGCCCTGGCGTTGTTGATGGTCTACAACTTGCTGCGCTTTGCCTATACGCGCAGCTACACCCATATCTGGCTCAGCCTACTGCACGGCGCGCTGCTGACCTGCGCCATGGCCAACCTGGGAGTACTGGCGGTATGGCTGCCTGGGCTGACCTATAGCCAGCCGCTGATAGCCGACCTCTCGGCGCTGGCGGCAAGCAGCGCGCTGCTTGGCTACAGCCTGGGCTTTTTCCATCATCGCGGGCGCACTTGGATAACCTGGCTGCTCGGAATCGAGCTCAATCTGGTGCTTGCCCTGGCCGGCATCATCCTGCTCGGTAATTGGCTCTGGTACAGCTGGCTGATCTATTCGCTCACCTTAGCCGCCTCGTTCAGTGCGCTATTCGTGGCGCTCTACCACTGGCGACAGGGTTATCAGCCTGCGCGACTCGTGGTCGCCGGCCTGACGCTGTTCAACATGGGCATGGCCTTCTTCATGCCCATGCTGCTCGGGTTCGATCAGCTTGATCCCGGCTGGCTGACCGGCGGGCTATTCAGCCTGGCGACGTTTGGCGGCCTGCTGCTGAGCTTCGCGTTGCTTGAACGACAGCGCCAACTACAGTCAGACAGCCGCACCCAGTACACCGCCGCTGCAGTGACCAGCGCCGAGCTGAAAACCAAGGCCGACTTCCTTTCGAAAATCAGCCACGAGTTGCGCACGCCGATGAATGGCGTGCTGGGCATGAGCGAGTTACTGCTCGGGACTTCACTGTCGGCCAAACAGCGCGACTATGTTCAAACCATCCACAGCTCGGGCAACGAACTACTCAATCTGATCAATGAGATTCTCGACATTTCCAAACTGGAATCCGGCCAGATCGAACTGGATGACGTGCAGTTCGACTTCAACGCCCTGATCGAGGACTGTCTGAGTATCTTCCGCGCCAAGGCCGAGCAGCAAAAGGTCGAGTTGATCAGCTTCATCCAGCCGCAGCTGCCGCAGGTAGTGGTAGGCGATCCGACACGTCTGCGCCAAACCCTGCTGAATCTGCTGGAGAACGCCTTCAAACAGACTGACGAAGGCGAGGTTCTGCTCATCGCAGCGGTAGACGGACCACAAGACAGCCCGCGCCTGCGGATTACCGTGCAGGATAGCGGCCGCCCGCTCGAGGCATACGAGCGCGATGCGCTGCTCAACGCTGCGGTGGATAGCCATGACTTCCTGGCCGCTACGCGGCATGGCGGACGCCTTGGGCTGATCATCGCTCGCCAGCTTGTGCAGCTGATGGACGGCGACTTCGGGATTCAGACCGGCACCACCCAAGGCAACACGCTATGGATCAGCCTGCCGCTGGCCAGCGACGGACTGGCGCAAAGCAATGCCGATCTGGACGGACCACTGCAAGGTACGCGACTACTGATCGTCGATGACAACGACACCTGTCGCAAGGTGCTGGTCCAGCAATGCAGCGGGTGGGGACTGGAGGTCAGCGCGGTTGCGTCGGGCAAGGAGGCATTGGCCCTGTTGCGTACCAAGGCTCATCTAAAGGAATACTTCGATGTCGTGTTACTGGATCAGGACATGCCGGGGATGACCGGCATGCAGCTGGCCAGCAAGATCAAGGAAGACTCAAGCCTCAACCACGACATTCTGCTGATCATGCTTACCGGGATGAGCAGCGCACCGAGCAAGATCATCGCCCGCAATGCCGGCATCAAGCGCATCCTCGCCAAGCCGGTAGCGGGCTACACGCTAAGAACCACCCTGGCTGATGAGCTTGCCCAGCGCCAACAGGGCGGTCAGCATCGTCAGATGACACCACCGCCCTCGACGCTGCTCGACGTTCCTGCCGACTTCCGCATTCTGGTCGCCGAGGACAACAGCATCTCCACCAAGGTCATCCGCGGCATGTTGAACAAGCTCAACCTGCAACCGGATACCGCCTGCAACGGCGAAGAGGCCTTGGAAGCGATCAAGGCGCAGCCATACGACCTGGTCCTGATGGATTGCGAGATGCCCGTGCTCGACGGCTTCCAGGCCACCCACCAACTGCGTGAGTGGGAAGCCAACAATGCGCGACCGCGCACCCCCGTGGTTGCCCTGACCGCGCACATTCTCAGCGAGCACCGAGAACGTGCGCGGGAAGCGGGCATGGACGGCCACATGGCCAAGCCGGTCGAACTCTCGCATCTGCGCGAGCTGATCGACCACTGGGTCCGCGTCAAGCAGGCCGAGCACATCGACTGACCGCCCGCGTGAGCATCAGGCAGCCAGTGGCTTCACATCACAAATCAGCAAGCCGCTTTCCGGTTTAGCTGGCATGCGCGTCAGGTCGATGCGCAGATCCTGCGCCGGCACCGCGTACTGCATCTCCCGGGTCAACATGCGCAATGCAAGCTTCAGTAACTCGATGGCCAGCCGTTCGCCCGGACAACGATGCCCCTCGGCAGGATCGCCACCGCCCTGGGTCACGAAGCTGAAGGCGTTGCCCTGCCAACCTTCGAAGCGCTCTGGTTGAAACGTGTCGGGTTCGCTCCAGCGACTTGCTTCCCTGTTCGTACCCCATAGGTCGAGCATGACACGCGTGCCCGCAGGGAAATGGTAGCCCTGCCAATCGAACCCTTCGCGCACCCGGGCGGCTGTAAAAGGGAAGAACGCATGAATTCGCCGCACCTCCTGCGCGAAAGGCTCGAGCATGGCATCGTCGGTGCGCAGGCGCTCGCGCCACTGTGGGTGAGCCAACAACTCCAGCGCGCCATAGATAATGAAATAGGAGACAGCGACGGTCGGGCGCAACAGGTTGAGCAACTCGACTGCCGCCACGCGGCTGTCGAGGGGCGAGCCATCCAGGTTGCGGTGGTGTGCGACGACCATCAGCGCTGTCGCCGGATCGGCCTCCAGCTCGCCCGAACGTACCTGTTCGATCAGCTGCTGCAACCAGGCTTCTGCTTCGCGCCTGGCCTTGCGTGCAGCCCACTGCCGCGTGCCAATGCCCCCCGCGCCGTCGATCATGGCCACCAACTGGTCACGGCGCTCAGCCAATTCCGCTGACGGCAGTGGCACACCGGCCCAGCGGCATACGCTATCGGTGAGTAGGGTCTGGACCTCGCGCATGAGCTCGATGTTGCTGCGCGCCTGCCACTCGCCGATAGCACGGCGCCAGCCCTGTTCGGTCGCCATTACGATCTCTTCGACGGCTGCGGCATCCAACAGCTGCATGAACATGCGCTTGCGATGCCGGTGGGCCTCACCGTCCAGTCCTTGAACACCACCTTCGCCGATCAAGGTCTTTTTCAGCATCCGCGGCATTGCCTTGTCCCGCTGCAGATAGTGCTCGTCATAGAACAGGCGCGCAGCCTCCTCGCCACTCAGGCAGATGGTGTTCTGCATCAGAAGACGCGTCTGGAACAGGTTGCTGTGCAAGCGTCGGCAGCGCTCACGAATGAAGGGATAGCCTTCGCCAAGCAGCGAAAGCGAGCTCTCCAGATGTTCGTCACGGGGAATGTCGGTCATTGGCGTACTCCTTTTAGCTGGGTCTGCAGTCGACAGCTCACTGCTTCAGGCGTTGCCGGGGGAGCGCCCCGAGAGTCGGAAAACTGAACAAAACCCACCGATTGCTGCCGATTATCAGGACGAGCCGAAACAGGTGGAGGTGGTTGGCCTGGCGGCGAATCAGGGATGACCGGTGCGCGCCAGCAGCGAGCGTGACCGCCCTGAAAACCCCAAGGAGTCACGCAATGATGAAGAGGAGCGATGTCGCCTGGACCCTGTTCGGGGTCGCAGCCGTGCTGCTATCTGGTTACCTGCTGTACCACGAGGTGCGCAATATCTCACTGGCCGAGCTCACCGGCAGCCTGCAGGCAATCGGTGCACGACACTGGCTGCTGGCTGCGCTCTCGACACTGGGCGCCTATGCCGCACTGGCGTGGTACGACCGTATTGCCATGGCCCACCTGGGCAAGAAAATCTCCTGGTGGTTCATCGCCCTCTGCTCGTTCACGACCTACGCCCTGGCCCACAACATCGGCGCTTCGGTGTTCTCGGGCGCGTTGGTGCGCTACCGCGCATACCGCAGCAAAGGACTGACACCACAGGAAATCGGCATCCTCATCGTCTTCTGTTCGCTGACTTTCGCCCTGGGCACCCTGCTTGCAGCAGGTATCGTGCTGATTCTCAAACCGCAACTGCTGGAGCGTGTCGTGGCCAGCGCCAGTTGGGTATCGATTGCGGTGGGGGCCGGTCTACTTGGGCTGATAGCGCTTTACGCTTTCGGTGCGTGGCGCCAGCTAGCGCCCTGGCGCCTGGGCAAATGGCATATCGAATACCCACGACTGCCAATTGTCGGCCGCCAGCTGCTGGCCGGGCCGCTTGAGCTGTTCTGTGCTGCGGCGATCATCTATTTCGCACTGCCTGCGGAAAACAACCCGGGTTATCTGACAATCCTCGGGGTATTCCTCGCATCCTTCTCGCTGGCGCTGCTCTCCCACGCACCGGGAGGGCTCGGCGTGCTCGAACTGACCTTCGTCGCCGCACTACCCGAGCTACCAACTGTCGATGTACTCGCAGCACTGATCGTCTTCCGCGTTTTCTATCTGTTATTGCCTTTCGCACTGGCGATGGTAGTTGTGCTGTTCTTCGAGCACAGCCAATGGCGCACGAGGCGTGTCGGCGCGTCGCCACATGAGTAGCGCGAAACGAAACATGCAGAATTCCCATCCCGACGAAGTTGGTCTGGCGAAGAGACGCTACACAGGCGATCATGCAGCCCTCTTCAGACCAACCAGAAGTCATGACCGATACCGCCCACACCCCCGCCGAACATAAACCACGCCCACTGATCGACCTGGCCGTGAGCATCCTGATTCCTTCGCTGATCCTGATGAAGCTCAGTGGCGAACACCGCCTCGGCGCTGATGGCGCGCTCCTGCTCGCCCTGGCCTTTCCGCTAGGCTGGGGGCTGTGGGAGCTGGCCAAATACCGCAAGTTCAACTGGATCGCACTGCTCGGCCTAATCAGCGTAGTGCTTACTGGCGGCATCGGTCTGCTACAGCTCGATACCCAATGGCTGGCAGTCAAAGAAGCAGCTGTCCCGGGCCTCATCGGTATCGCCGTACTGGCGTCAACCCGCACACGTTACCCGTTGATCCGCACCCTGCTGTACAACCCCAAGGTGCTGAACGTGGACAAGATTCACGAGCAGCTGGAACACAACGGCCAAGTCGAGCACTTCGAGACGCGCCTGCTGCGGGCGACGTACCTGCTCAGTGGCACATTCTTTTTCTCGTCCTTCATGAACTACGTGCTTGCGAAGTGGATCGTCAACAGCCCAGCAGGCAGCGAAGCATTCAATGCTGAGCTGGGGCGCATGACCCTGCTGAGCTACCCGATGATTGCCATTCCCAGCATGCTGATGATGATGGCGATCTTCTATTACCTCTGGCGCACCATCCATGGCCTGACTGGCCTGCGGCTCGAAGATATCATGGCCGCCGGCACGCAGGGGCAAGGCGATAGCAGTAACCGGGCGTGAAAAAGGGCTGTTCAGCACGCGCCGAACAGCCCTTTATTTTGGCCCCCGTTCAGTCAGAACAGCAGCTTGAATATCCCGATCACGACGATCAGGCCGATGATGAAGATGATTCCTGCGGTCCCGCCGATAAATTTCAGCATGCTGTTCTCTCCCGTTTTTCCAAGTCTGTGATTTTGTGACATCCCTGGCTCAAGGGCGTTCGTGAAAACCGACAAGGAGCCGTTTAGGCTGGCCACTCTGGCTGTGGGTGCGCATTGCTAGCTGCGTCAATTAGCAGCCAGCAGCATCCATAGGGGCAAGCTGACTGCTGCCATCACAGTGGAGAGGAACACCGTCGAACTGACCGCTCGCGTATCGTCGGAATGCTTGACGAAGGCCAGCACGTTCACGCCGCTCGGGCAGGCCGCAAGCAACACCAGTACGTTGCGCGCATCCTGATTCAGCCCAGGCAATAAGCTGCTTAGCCACCAGACCAGTGCTGGAAACAGCGCCAGCTTGATCAGAGTGAGCAGCACTACCGAGCCGCTCGGCCGCAAGCGATAACGCGACAGACTGATACCCAGCACGATCAATGCACAGGGCAGCGCGGCCTGTGCCAGCCAGCCTGCGACGCGCCACAGCGGCTCGGGTAGTTCGAGGCCGGATAGATTGAGTAGCGCGCCCAGTAGCAGGCCGATGATCAGAGGGTTGGCCAGATTCTTCAGCAGCGCCGGGACGCTTACCCTGTCGCCATCACCCAGCGCGGCATAGAAGCTCTGCAGTGAGAACAGAATCAGACTGTGGAACACCAGAATGGCGAACACGTAGATCAGACTCTCCGCACCGAGCAGCGTCGTCACGAGCGGAATCCCGACCAGCACATTGTTCGAATAGGCGGCCGCAAGACCCAGCGGCGTCGCTCGCCCGGCGCAGCGGTGAGCAACCAGATTGACCAGCAGGAACACCAGCAACACCGGCACGAAGTAGGCGAGCAAAAGCATTGGCGACATGCCATCACTCAGCTCGGCGCGGGTGATCCCCGTGAAGAGTACGGCCGGCATGAACAGCTTGAATGTGACACTACCCAGCCCCGCCGCGCCTTCGTTGCTCAACCACTGGCGCCAACCGAACAGATAACCGAGTGTAATCAGACCGAAGATCGGCAGAATTGCCAACACCACTACCACGTTGCGCCTCCTCCCGAGTGCCGAACGTCAGGCCACACCTAACTGCGGAGCGCAAGAATACATGGCGGTAGGGGTGATGGCACGGCGGCCCTGGCGGCCGCGCGTCTAGCGTCAGGCTCGGGAGCTTCGAGCACGAGAGACTGCCGACCTTTCCTGCCCATGGAGGAAGGCGATCACTTCGGCAAGGTCATCCTGCCAAGCGTGGGGCGCCAAGCCGAACGTCCTCTCGAAGCGGCTGCAATCGAGCACTGACCAGGCCGGGCGTCGCGCCGGAGTCGGATATTGCGCGGTGGCAATCGGCGACACCTTAGGCTGCCGCGCAAGCAGACCGACATCCTCGCCCTGACGGAAGATCTCGACGGCAAAGTCATACCAGGAGCACGCAGGCGCGCCGCTGTAGTGGTAAACCCCCCAGGCTAGATCGCCTTGGGTGGCATAGCGCCGCGCCAGCTCCAGCAACACTCGGGCAATGCTCCCGGCCTGAGTCGGGCAGCCGATCTGGTCGCTCACCACACCAAGCGCGTCGCGCTGCTGAGCGAGTCGCAGCATGGTCTTGACGAAGTTGTGTCCGTGTACGCCATAAACCCAGCTGGTGCGCAGGATCAGGTGTGCCGGCAGGCGCGAACGGATCGCCTCTTCACCCTCCAGTTTGCTCAAACCGTAGACGCCAGTCGGGCCAGTCTCGTCGCCCTCGCTGTACGGCCTGCTGGCCTCACCGGAGAACACATAGTCGGTAGAAATATGAAACAGAGGAATGCCGGCGCGCTCGGCGGCTTCGGCAAGGTTGCGCGAGCCGTCGCGGTTTACCGCATAAGCCTGCTCGGCATGAGATTCAGCGTTGTCCACATGGGTGTACGCAGCGGCGTTGATAATCAAGCCGGGTCGCTGACGCATCGCGGCGGCCACCTGCTCGGGCTTGGATACATCCAGCTGCGCGCTCGCAGGAGCCAGCACTTCCAACCCAAAACCCGCAGCCCGCTCAACCAACTCCCGACCTACCTGGCCACCCGCACCACAAACGAGGATTCGCATTCTTCTGTCGCCTCATCGTCGACGCCCGCGCCAGGCGCGAGCATCCAGAATAATTTTGCCGCGACGCCACATCCGTATCAGGATTGCGGTGCCGCCGTATATCCACCGAAACAGGCAGAGTCGCGCCTCGACGCCGCGCCAAACGGCGGAGCAGGGCCCTCCCCGTGCATGGTGGGATATGGTTTCCAGCCTCGTTGAGGCCAGATGAAAGGCACTTTGTTCCCCACACGGCTGTATATTTTTTTCGCCCGCTCAGCGTTGCCCGTTCAGAGCAGTACCTTCAGGCGACGCGTGACGTGCATTTCCTGCGCGGATAGCTCGACGCCATAAGCCAGTACTTCCACCCCAGCCGCTACGGCATCGTTCAGCGCAGCGGCGTATAACGGATCGATTTCTTCAGCCGGACGCACCGCCTCAATACCACTCAGGTTGACGCAATACAGCTGTACGGCACGAACGCCCGCACGCGCGAGCGCCGCCAGTTCACGCAGGTGTTTAGCTCCACGCACCGTGATGGCATCGGGAAACGCTGCCACCGCTGTATCGTCGAATCCGAGGGTGACACTCTTGACCTCAACAAAGGCCGGCCCCCCGGCGTAATCGAGGCGAAAATCCACCCGACTGTTTTCAACGCCATAGGCCACCTCGCGTTTAAGCGCTGTGAATCCGGCCAGTTCGGCGATCTGCCCATTCAGCAGCGCCTCTTCAATCAGCGGGTTCGCCCGTGCCGTGTTCACGCATGCCAACCGCCCCTGCGGCGTCTCGACCAACTCCCAGGTGCCCGGCAATTTGCGGCGTGGATCGCTGCTGCGTTGGAACCACACTCGTGCGCCCTCGCTCATGCAATTGAGCATCGAGCCGGTGTTGGGGCAATGGATACACAGCGCTTCGCCGTCGTCGGTGATGATATCGGCGAGAAAACGCTTGTAGCGCCTGACCAGTCGCCCCTGCTCCAGGGGTTGCAAGAAAAGCATCAGGGCCGCCAGCTGCGCAGGCCGCAGGCAATGCGCTCGACGGCCTGTTCAAGGCGCGGCAGATCCTGGGTGTAGGCAAAACGCACATGATGTCCGGCCTGGAAACGACCGAAGTCCAGCCCTGGGGTGATCGCGACAAACTCGGTTTCCAGCATGTGCTGGCAGAACGCGTAGGCATCGCCACCGAACGCACTGATATCGGCGTACAGATAGAACGCGCCCTGCGGCTCGACCGCGATGCCGAAACCCAGATCACGCAAGGCTGGCAAGAGGAAATCACGGCGGCGGGCGAATTCGCCGCGGCGTGCTTCGAGAATCTCCAGGGTCGTTGGTTGGAAACAGGCCAGCGCTGCGTGCTGGGCCATGCTCGGGGCGCTGATGTAGAGGTTCTGCGCGAGCTTCTCCAGCTCCGGAACCGCGGCCGGTGGCGCGACCAGCCAGCCAAGGCGCCAGCCGGTCATGCCGAAATACTTGGAGAAGCTGTTGAGCAGGAAGGCGTCATCGTCGACCTCGAGTACGCTCGCCGCGTCCACGCCGTAGGTCAGCCCGTGGTAAATCTCGTCGACCACCAAGTGGCCGCCACGCGCTTTCAGCGCTGTCGACAACCCGGCCAGGTCTTCGCGATCCAGCAGCGTCCCTGTGGGGTTGGCGGGCGAGGCGACCAACGCACCGACGCTGTCGCGATCCCAGTAGCGCTCGACCAGCTCCGGGGTCAATTGGTAACGCACCTCAGGGCCGACGGGCACCAGTTGCGCAGCGCCCTCCACCAGACGCAAAAAATGCCGGTTGCAGGGGTAACCCGGATCAGCCAGCAACCAGTGCTTGCCGGGATCCACCAGCAAGCTGGCGGCCAGCAGCAACGCACCGGAGCCACCGGGCGTAATCAGGATGCGTTCGGGATCGATGGATAGTCCGTAGCGCTGTGCGTAGAAGCCGGCGATCGCTTCACGCAGTTGTGGCAGACCGCGAGCAGGGGTATAGCGTGTGTGCCCCGCCGCCAGCGCAGCCTGCCCTGCAGCCACGATGGGCGCGGCGGTGGTGAAGTCCGGCTCGCCAATTTCCAGATGAATGACGTCGTGGCCTTGAACTTGCAGCTGGTTGGCCCGCTCCAAAAGCGCCATGACGTGGAAAGGTTCGATTGCGCGGCTGCGCGCACTGTATGACGAGGTCATCTGACCTTCCTGTTGAGAACAAAGCGACAATTCTACCCAAGGTCCCGATACCGCTGCAGTTACTGTTGGATTCGGGAGTAGCGCGCCCCGATCCGATCTGGTAAGTTCGCCCGCTTGCAGCCGCAGGGCCGGCACGGGTCGGCAAGGGAAAAATCATCCTGCGCAATGGACATAGCGAGAGGCGTTCATCCATGCCCATTACCAAAGAAACACCGTCGAGCAAGCAACTGATTCGCGCCTTCGAGCCCTATAAGGAAAGCAAGGGCGAGGAATACATGAGCGACAAGATGCGCGCCCACTTCACCGGCATCCTGAACAAGTGGAAACAGGAGCTGATGGAAGAGGTCGATCGCACCGTACATCACATGCAGGACGAGGCAGCCAACTTCCCGGACCCGGCCGACCGCGCCAGCCAGGAAGAAGAGTTCAGCCTGGAACTGCGCGCCCGCGACCGCGAGCGCAAGCTGATCAAGAAGATCGACGAGACGCTGCAGCTGATCGAAGACAACGAATACGGCTGGTGCGATTCCTGCGGCGTCGAGATCGGCATCCGCCGACTGGAAGCCCGCCCTACCGCTACGCTCTGCATCGACTGCAAGACGCTGGCGGAGATCAAGGAAAAGCAGATCGGTTCCTGATCCCGAACGGGGCGCTTCGGCGCCCCGTTTCATTTCCAGGCTCTGCAGCGTTTCATCCGCCCCGCCATCCCAGATAGCGCCGGCCCCAACATGCCCTTTCCTGCCCCGCCCCAAGCCCATCGCTACGTCGGCCGCTTTGCCCCGACACCCAGCGGCTATCTGCATTTCGGCTCACTGGTCGCAGCCCTTGCTTCTTATCTCGACGCCCGCGCGGTTGGCGGTCGCTGGCTGCTGCGCATGGAAGACATCGACCCACCACGGGAGATGCCCAGCGCCCAACAAGCCATCGTCGAGACGCTGTCGAGCTACGGATTTGAATGGGACGGCGATATGCAGCGCCAGAGCGAGCGCCACGCAGCCTACGGCGCCGCCATCGAACGCCTGCTAGATGAAGGCCTGGCGTATGCCTGCACCTGCTCACGCAAGCAGCTCCAAGGCTATCCCGGCCCCTACCCGGGTTTCTGCCGCGACGCCGGCCATGGCCTCGACGACGCCGCCATCCGCCTGCGCGTGCCGGACCGCGAATACGGCTTCACTGACCGTGTGCAAGGCGAGTTTCGCCAGCATCTGGGCCGCGAGGTTGGCGACTTCGTGATCCGCCGCCGCGACGGCTTGATCGCCTACCAGCTGGCGGTGGTGCTGGATGACGCCTGGCAGGGGGTAACCGACGTCGTACGCGGTGCCGACCTGCTCGACTCCACGCCGCGCCAACTCTATCTGCAGGAAGTGCTTGGCGTGCCCCAGCTGCGCTACCTGCATCTGCCGCTGATCATCCAGCCGGATGGGCACAAGCTGGGCAAGAGTTACCGTTCGCCACCCTTGCAGCCTCACGAGGCCAGTCCGCTGCTGCTGCGCGCATTACGCGCGCTGGGCCAGCAACCGCCCGCCGAGCTGAACGACGCATTGCCAGCCGACATCCTCGCCTGGGCGGTGCCGCACTGGGACGCTCAACGCATTCCACGCGCGCGGACACTCGCCGAATCGCAACTGCGCTAGGCGGATCGCCACGCCATACCAGCTTTTGCCTGCCGCAGGTGGCTTGCCGCCCGCCGCTGCTCTACCATCGCCTCACTTCCGACACGAGACCCGGCATGTATATCTACCGACTGGTGCTGCTCCTGGTGGTGGGGATCTACCTGTTCTCCCCCGCCATCATGGACTGGTGGATCGACCCTAACGGTGCCTGGTATCGGCCCTACGTGCTGTGGCTGATCCTGATCGTGGTGACCTTCATTCTCCAGAGCCAGCGTGATGCAGACGAGCTTTAGCCTGAGCCACCTGATCCTGATCAGCGCCGCCTACCTGTTCATGCTGTTCGGTGTCGCCTGGGTCAGCGAACGCGGCCTGATTCCGCGCTGGATCATCCGGCACCCGTTGACCTACACCCTGTCGCTGGGCGTCTACGCCAGCGCATGGGCGTTCTACGGCACGGTCGGCCTGGCCTATCAGTATGGCTACGGCTTTCTCGCCACTTACCTAGGGGTTTGCGGCGCATTTTTGCTGGCGCCGGTGCTGCTCTATCCGATCCTGCGGATTACCCGTACCTATCAGCTGTCTTCACTGGCCGACCTGGTGGCGTTCCGCTTTCGTAGCACCTGGAGCGGCGCCCTGACCACCATCGTCATGCTGATCGGCATGTTGCCGCTGCTGGCGCTGCAGATCCAGGCAGTAGCCGATGCGATCGGCATCCTCACCCTGGAGCCCCTGCAGGAACGCGTGGCGTTGGGCTACTGCCTGATGATCATGCTGTTCACCATCCTCTTCGGCGCCCGCCACATCGCCACGCGGGAAAAACACGAAGGCCTGGTGTTCGCCATCGCCTTCGAATCGATCGTCAAACTGGTCACCTTTGGTGCCATTGGCCTTTATGCGCTGTATGTCGTGTTCGGCGGCCCCCATCAGCTGGAGATCTGGCTGCTGCAGAACCAGTCGGCCCTGCAGGCATTGCATACCCCCTTGCAGGAAGGCCCATGGCGTACGCTGCTGCTGGTGTTCTTTGCCTCGGCCATCGTGATGCCGCACATGTATCACATGACCTTTACCGAGAACCTCGACCCGCGTGGCCTGGTCAGCGCCAGCTGGGGTCTGCCGCTCTATCTACTGCTGATGAGCCTGGCCGTGCCGCTGATCCTCTGGGCCGGACTCAAACTGGGGGTCAGCACCAACCCGGAATATTTCACCCTGGGCCTGGGCATTGCCGCACAGAGCGAAACCCTGGCGCTGCTGGCTTTCGTCGGCGGACTGTCGGCCTCAAGCGGGCTGATCATCGTCAGCACCCTGGCGCTGTCCGGCATGGCGCTCAACCATCTGGTGCTGCCGCTGTATCAGCCGTCCAGCGAGGGCAACATCTACCGCTGGCTGAAATGGACCCGCCGCAGCCTGATCTTCGCCATCATCATGGCCGGCTACGGCTTCTACCTGTTGCTCGGCGCCGAGCAGGACCTGTCCAACCTCGGCATCGTTGCCTTCGTCGCCACCCTGCAATTTCTCCCAGGCGTACTTTCGGTGCTCTATTGGCCGACCGCCAATCGCCGCGGCTACATCGCCGGTCTGCTGGCCGGCATCGGCGTTTGGGTGGTGACCATGCTGCTGCCACTGGTGGGCAATCTGGACGGTTTCTACATTCCGCTGTTCAACATCGTCTATGTGCTGGATGACACCAGCTGGCACCTGGCAGCGATCGCCTCACTGGCGGTCAACGTGCTGGCGTTTTCACTGTTCTCGATCTTCAGCGAAACCAGCCCCGAGGAGCAGAGCGCCGCCGAAGCCTGCGCCGTGGAAAACGTGCGCCGACCGCAACGTCGCGAGTTGATGGCTGCCTCGCCTCAGGAATTTGCGACTCAACTGGCCAAACCACTTGGCACCAAGACCGCCCAACGCGAAGTGGAGCAAGCACTGCGCGATCTGCAACTGCCTTTCGACGAGCATCGCCCCTATGCTCTGCGCCGTCTGCGCGACCGTATCGAAGCCAACCTTTCCGGGCTGATGGGGCCAAGCGTGGCCCAGGATATCGTCGAGAACTTCCTGGCCTACAAGAACGGTGCAGATGGCTATATCACCGAGGATATCCACTTCATTGAGAGCCGCCTGGAGGAGTATCACTCGCGCTTGACCGGCCTAGCAGCGGAACTCGACGCCCTGCGCCGCTATCACCGGCAAACGCTGCAGGAGCTCCCCATGGGCGTCTGTTCGCTGGCCAAGGATCAGGAGATCCTCATGTGGAACCGCGCCCTCGAAGAACTCACCGAGATTCCCGCGCTACAGGTAGTGGGTTCGCGTCTGTCGACCATCGCCGAACCCTGGCGAAGCCTGCTCAGCGACTTCATCGGCCAGGCCGATGAACACCTGCATAAACAGCGTCTGGCGCACAACGGACACCGCCGCTGCCTCAACCTGCACAAGGCAGCCATTGCCGAACCGCTGGCACCGGGTAACAGCGGCCTCGTGCTACTGGTGGAAGACCTGACCGAAACCCAGCAGCTTGAAGACCGCCTGGTGCACTCCGAACGGCTGGCCAGCATCGGCCGCCTTGCCGCTGGCGTGGCGCACGAGATCGGCAACCCGATCACTGGCATTGCCTGCCTGGCGCAGAACCTTCGGGAAGAGCGCGACAGTGACGGCGAAATCGTCGAGATCAGCGGGCAGATCATCGAGCAGACCAAACGTGTATCGCGCATCGTGCAATCGCTAATGAGCTTTGCCCATGCCGGAGAGCGCCAGCACCAGCTTTATCCGGTTAGCCTGGCGCAAGCCACCCAGGACGCCATCGGTCTGCTCTCGCTCAACCGCAACCGCACCGAGGTGCAGTTCATCAATATCTGCGACCCGGCGCATTTTGCCGAAGGCGATCCACAGCGCCTTGCCCAGGTGCTGATCAACCTGCTTTCCAACGCCCGCGACGCATCGCCGCAAGGCGGGATCATCCGCATAAGCAGCGAAGTCGCCGAGCAGACCGTGTACCTCATCGTGGAAGACGAGGGCAGCGGGATTCCCAAGGATATTCAGGACCGGCTGTTCGAGCCGTTCTTCACCACCAAGGACCCTGGCGAAGGCACCGGCCTGGGCCTTGCGCTGGTCTATTCGATCATTGAAGAGCATTATGGACAGATTGATATCGACAGCCCGGCCGACCCGGAAACACAACGCGGCACCCGTTTTCGCATCACCCTGCCGCGGCATGTCGAAGCGTCCCATGCCGTAAGTTGAAGAGGCGACTGCCGTACCGGCCCAGCGCCGGTTCTGCCTCCAGACCGTCGAGAGAGTACTGATGTCACACATACTGATCGTCGAAGACGAAACCATCATCCGCTCTGCCCTGAGACGCCTCCTTGAGCGTAACCAGTACGAGGTCAGCGAAGCCGGCTCGGTGCAGGAAGCACAGGAGCGCTACAGCATCCCGGGTTTCGACCTCATCGTCAGCGACCTGAGACTCCCCGGCGCCCCCGGTACCGAGCTGATCAAGCTTGCCGAAGGTACGCCGGTGTTGATCATGACCAGTTACGCCAGCCTGCGCTCAGCCGTGGACTCGATGAAGATGGGCGCGGTGGACTACATCGCCAAGCCTTTCGACCACGACGAGATGCTGCAAACGGTCGCCCGGATCCTCGACGATCATCAGCAAAGCGCTGCGATCCTGGCACAACCCGTCCGCAGCCAGACCGGCGCACCGGGCGAGGCAGTACGAAACGACATCGGCATCATCGGTCACTGCGCACCGATGCAGGATCTGTTCGGCAAGATTCGCAAGGTAGCCCCGACCGATTCCAACGTGCTGATTCAGGGCGAATCGGGCACCGGCAAGGAACTGGTCGCCCGCGCTCTGCACAACCTTTCGCGGCGCGCCAAGGCACCGATGATTTCGGTTAACTGTGCAGCCATTCCGGAAACACTGATCGAGTCCGAACTGTTCGGCCATGAGAAAGGTGCCTTTACCGGCGCCAGCGCTGGACGTGCAGGCCTGGTCGAAGCCGCCGACGGCGGAACGCTGTTCCTCGACGAAATCGGCGAATTGCCGCTCGAGGCTCAAGCTCGGCTGCTCAGGGTGCTGCAGGAAGGTGAGATTCGTCGGGTTGGCTCGGTGCAATCGCAAAAGGTCGATGTGCGCCTGATCGCGGCCACCCACCGCGACCTGAAAACCTTGGCCAAGACCGGCCAGTTCCGTGAAGACCTCTATTACCGACTGCACGTCATCGCGCTCAAACTGCCGCCGTTGCGCGAGCGCGGCAGCGACGTGCTGGAAATCGCCAAGGCATTCCTTACTCGCCAGGGTGAACGCATGAGCAGCGACGACCTGCACTTCTCCCGCGATGCCGAGCAGGCCATCCGTCATTACTCTTGGCCAGGTAATGTGCGCGAACTGGAAAATGCCATCGAGCGCGCGGCGATTCTTAGCGAAAGCCCGGAGATCGATGCCGAGCTACTAGGCATCGATATCGAACTCGATGAACTGGACGACGATTTCGACGAGCCGCTGGGCACCATTCGCGGCATTGCCACGGGCAACGAGCCGACCGAGGATCTGTCGCTGGAGGACTACTTCCAGCACTTCGTGCTCGAGCATCAGGATCACATGACCGAGACCGAGCTGGCTCGCAAGCTGGGGATCAGCCGCAAATGCCTATGGGAACGGCGCCAGCGCCTGGGCATTCCACGCCGCAAATCGAGTAGCGCTACAGGGTAATCTGTTACCGCCCGCCATGACTCGTAACAAAAACCGGGAGCAACGGTAACGCTGCCCCGGTTTTTTATTGCCCCCCTCAGTCTAGATAATTACCAAGCCGTTGATAAATAAGGATTTTCTAAAGCTGGCACGGCAACTGCTTACGTACAGGCACAACAACAATAACAAGCAGACCCCACAATAAGAACAAGACGTAACGGCTCCAGCAAAATAACGACAAGAAGGCGGAGGCGCAGCTAACTGATTCTTTTGGAGAGGACTTGCCACGGGGTTCGCCCCACGACCAGGCCGAGAACAACAAAAAACTGCATCAGCAGGGCCCGCACTGGTTGGATCGAAGATCAAGGCAAAGTCAGCGACCAAAGAAATCCGTTTGCTATTAGCTCTCAGTGTGGAGTGCTCCTGACGGCCACGGCCCGATGGAACAGGCGAACAACAAAAACAGCAACGCCTGAGCGACTAATAACAATAAAGCACGCAACAGTATTCAAAGGGGAGCTTCGGCTCCCCTTTGTGCTATCCGGGGCTTACCCATTTTCCTTCACAGCAGTCTTACTGCTCGACAATCGCGTGGCCTCCGCCCTGCGCCAAGCACTGCCTGCGTGACGCGGCGCACGATGCTTTTTGACACCTCCCTGCGCATCGTTCAACATCCAGCACTCTCGGTGCTAGAATCCGCGCAGGTTTCGCGGCCATTCGCGACACCGGCCCGTCTTCCGCCACACAGTTGCCCCCCATGCTGAAAAAGCTGTTCCAGTCTTTTCGTCTTCCTCTGCGCCGCATCCCGCATCCCCGCCGCACACCTGAAATTCTGTCCAGCCGGCAGCATTCCCTGCATCGCAACGAGATCAGTCGTTACGCGGTGAGCGTGGTCGAACGACTGCAGCAGGCGGGTTACGAGGCATATGTGGTCGGCGGCTGCGTGCGCGACCTGCTGCTGCAGCTGAATCCCAAGGATTACGACGTCGCGACCAGCGCGACCCCTGAACAGGTCCGCGCCGAATTCCGCAACGCCCGCGTGATCGGACGCCGTTTCAAGCTGGTGCATGTGCATTTCGGTCGCGAGATCATCGAGGTCGCCACCTTCCGCGCCAACCATCCGGAAGAGGATGACGACGACGCCAGCCATCTCGCTTCGCGCAACGAGAGCGGCCGCATCCTGCGTGACAACATCTATGGCACCCTCGAAGACGACGCCCAGCGCCGCGACTTCACCATCAATGCGCTGTATTACGATCCGACTACCGAGCGCATCCTCGACCACACCCGTGGCGTACACGACATCCGCAATCGCCTGATCCGTCTGATCGGCGACCCCGAGCAGCGCTACCAGGAAGACCCGGTGCGCATGCTGCGTGCCGTGCGTTTCGCCGCCAAGCTCGACTTCGAGATCGAACGGCACAGCGCCGAACCCATCGTCGACCTCGCCGACCTGCTCGACGGCATTCCCTCGGCACGCCTGTTCGACGAAGTGCTCAAGCTATTCCTCGGCGGCAAGGCCGAGCGCACCTTCGAGCTGCTGCTCGAGTACGATCTTTTCGCCCCGCTGTTCCCGGCGAGCGCCGCAGCGCTGGAGCGCGATCCGGAATACGCCGGCACACTGATCCGCAACGCGCTGGCAAATACCGATCTGCGTATCCAGCAGGGCAAGCCGGTAACGCCCGCGTTCCTCTTCGCCGCCCTGCTCTGGCCTGCCCTCCCTGCCCGCGTACAGGAGCTGCAGGACCGCGGCATGCCGCCTATTCCCGCGATGCAGGAAGCCGCCCACGACATCATATGGGAGCAGTGCCAGCGCACGGCGATTCCCAAGCGTTTCACCATGCCAATGCGCGAGATCTGGGATATGCAGGAACGCCTGCCGCGCCGCCAGGGGCGCCGCGCCGATCAGTTGCTGGAAAATCCGCGCTTCCGCGCTGGCTACGATTTCCTTCTGCTACGCGAAAGCGCCGGAGAGAAAACCAACGGCCTCGGCGACTGGTGGACCGAATATCAGGAAGCCAGCGACAGCGAACGTCGCAACATGATTCGCGGCCTCAGCAACAAGGAAGAAGCCGGCGGAGCGAAGAAGCGTCGTCGTGGGGGGCGCCGCCGCCGTGGTCCGGGCGACAACGCCGCCAACCCGGCCGAGTAAAATGGAACGCGTCTACATCGGCCTGGGCAGCAACCTGGCCGATCCGCAACAGCAACTGCGCGGCGCCCTGCAAGCGCTGGCTGACTTGCCACAGAGCAGTCTCGCAGCAGTATCGTCACTCTATGCCAGCGACCCACTCGGACCAGCCGACCAACCACGTTACGTCAACGCCGTGGCCGCACTGGACACCAGTCTCGCGCCGCTCGATCTGCTCGACGCCCTGCAACGCATCGAGCAGGCCCAGGGCCGTGAGCGCAAGGCGGAGCGCTGGGGTCCGCGTACGCTGGATCTGGACATCCTGCTGTTCGGCGATCGCCTGATCGCCGAACCCCGTCTGCAGGTTCCGCATTATCACCTGCAAGCCCGCGCGTTCGTGCTCTACCCGCTCGCTGAAGTCGCTCCGGCGGAGTTGCTGCTGGCCGATGGTCGCCGACTCGTCGACCTGCTCACCGCCTGCCCATTCAGCGGTCTCGAGAGGCTTGGCGATGACGGTGTCACCGCCGCGGTAACGAACGTAACGCGCGGGTAACACTCGCGATTGACTTACTCTGTCGCCGCCGGGACTATAAGCGCCCTCTGCCATCCGCGGCCCCATGCACCCAACCGGTGCACCGCGCGGCAACCCTGACCTCCGAGGCTCGAAGAGGACGACATTCATGCCAGACGTAACCCTGACCACGCTGCAAGGGCTCAAGCAGAAGGGCGAAAAGATCGTCATGCTCACCTGCTATGACGCCACCTTCGCCAAGACCGCCTGCGATGCGGGCGTCGAGATGCTTCTGATCGGCGATTCACTCGGCATGGTCCTGCAAGGTCACGACAGCACCCTGCCGGTCACCGTTGCCGACATGGCCTATCACACCGCCAGCGTCAAACGCGGTAATCGTGGCGCGATGATCGTCGCCGACCTGCCGTTCATGGCCAACGCCACCACCGAGCAGACCCTGAACAATTCGGCCGTGCTGATGCAGGCTGGCGCACACATGATCAAGCTGGAGGGCACCGCCTGGCTGGCCGAGTCGATCCGCCTGCTGGCCGAGCGTGGCATTCCAGTCTGCGCACACATGGGCCTGACGCCACAGGCGGTCAACATCTTCGGCGGTTACAAGGTACAAGGCCGCGAGGAAGCCCAGGCACTTCAGATGCTGGAGGACGCCAAGGCGCTGGAAGCCGCCGGTGCAGCCATGCTGCTGCTCGAGTGCGTACCCAGCGAACTGGCTGCGCGCATCACCCGGGCGGTGCAGATTCCGGTGATCGGCATCGGCGCCGGCAGCGACACCGACGGCCAGGTGCTGGTGTTGCACGATATGCTCGGGCTCTCGCTCGGTGGCCGCGTACCGAAGTTCGTCAAGAACTTCATGCGTGAGCACGGTGACATCCCATCCGCCATCGCCGGCTACGTGAAGGCCGTCAAGGCCACCGAATTCCCCGCCGTCGAACACGGTTTCTCCGCATGAACATCGTCAAGACCATCGCCGACCTGCGTGCCGCAGTGTCCCGCGCCCGTGGGGAAGGCAAGCGCATCGGCTTCGTACCGACCATGGGCAACCTGCACGCCGGTCACATGGCGCTGGTGAAGAAGGCCGGGCAGCGCGCCGACTTCGTGGTCGCCAGCATCTTCGTCAATCCACTGCAGTTCGGCCCCAACGAAGACCTGGACAACTACCCGCGCACCCTCGCTGCGGATCAGGACAAGCTGTTCGAAGCCGGCTGCCACCTGCTCTTTGCGCCGAGCGTCGAAGAGATGTATCCGCACGGCCAGGCCCAGCAGACCATCGTTCGCGTGCCCGGCGTTTCCGAAGGTCTCTGCGGTGGCAGCCGCCCAGGGCATTTCGACGGTGTCTCCACCGTGGTCAGCAAACTGTTCAACATGGTGCTGCCGGACCTCGCCGTATTCGGTCAGAAAGACTTCCAGCAGCTGGCGGTGATCCGCACCATGGTCCGCGATCTGAACATGCCGGTGCAGATCCTCTCGGAGCCGGTCGTTCGCGCCGCCGACGGCCTGGCGCTGTCTTCACGCAACGGCTATCTGAGTAAAGACGAACGCGCCACGGCTCCGTCGCTGTACCGTACCCTGAGCCAGCTGGACGTAGCGATCCGGGGCGGTCGGCGCGACTACCCGGCGCTGATCGCCGAAGGCCTGAGCGCTTTGCAGGCTGCTGGCCTGCGTCCGGACTATCTGGAGATTCGCAACGCAATCGACCTGCAGCCAGTCAGCGAGCGCTCCACCGAGCTGGTCATCCTCGCCGCCGCCTACCTGGGCAAGACGCGGCTGATCGACAACCTGCTGGTGGACATCCACACATCGGCCTGATCCCAGCCATTTGCCCGCAGCCTTGATCACGTTCGAGGCTTAAGGCACACTCTGCGCCGCTTGCGCACCCGGAGGACCCCGCCATGCACGCCATCATGCTCAAGGCCAAACTGCACCGCGCCCAGGTAACTCACTCGGTGCTCGATTATGAAGGTTCCTGCGCCATCGACGGCGAGTGGCTGGACCTGGCCGGCATCCGTGAATACGAACAAATCCAGATCTACAACGTCGACAATGGCGAGCGCTTCACCACCTACGCCATCCGCGGCGAGGAAGGTTCGAAGATCATCTCGGTCAACGGTGCCGCTGCTCACAAGGCCGGTGTCGGTCACCGCCTGATCATCTGCGCCTACGCCCACTACAGCGAGGCCGAGCTGGCCAATTTCAAACCGCATGTGCTTTACATGGGTGCCGACGGCGAGCTGAGCCATACCAGCAACGCAATCCCGGTACAGGTCGCCTGAGCCACCGTTCAGGTGTCGTCGAATAGAAGCCCGAAGTGTTCTGCACTTCGGGCTTTTTCGTTTGATAGTGACTGCACGGTCAACAGGCCATTGGGTGAAAGTACCGGCATGGGCACAATAGAAGGCAATGGCCCGGAACACAGTGGGGGTTTTCCCTGTCTGAGCTGTCTCTGATGGCATAGGATGTGCCTTCACCGGCTCGGTCAAAGCCGGGTTCGGCCAGCATCCGCAGCATTCAGGAGGAGTGCCGGCGCGCCCGCACGGTCATACACATCACTGAATCCTGTCACGGCATTGCCCGCCGACGCGTGAACCGCAGGGATTCAGCGGCCTGTCAAAGCAAAGGAAGCCGCATCACCATGAGCTACTACCAGCATCCGCTCGATGTCACCGGCCTGCCGTCCTGGAAGGCCCTGGAAGAACACCGCCTGACCATGCAGAACTTCAGCATGCGAGAGGCATTCAAGGCCGACCCGACGCGTTTCGATGATCTGTCGGTTTCCTGCAGCGGCCTGTTTCTCGACTATTCGAAAAACCTGATCACCCCTGAAACCCGCACGCTGCTGGTGAACCTGGCCCGCGAGGCTGGCGTCGAGCAGGCTGCACGCGCCATGTTTGAAGGCGAACGCATCAACGCATCGGAAAACCGCCCCGTATTGCACACCGCACTGCGTCGCCCTATGGGTGAGTCAGTGATGGTCGACGGGCAGAACATCATGCGCGATGTGCACACCGCACTGGCGCAGATGACCGATATCGTTACCCGAATCCACAACAACCTGTGGCGCGGCTTCAGCGACAAGACCATCACCGATGTGGTGAACATCGGCATCGGCGGCTCGTTCCTCGGTCCGCAGCTGGTATCAGAAGCGCTGCTGCCGTTTACCCAGCACGGCGTGCGTACGCACTACCTGGCCAATATCGACGGCAGCGAGTTCCGCGAAGTAACCGCCAAGCTCAACGTCGAAACGACCCTGTTCATCATCTCCAGCAAGACCTTCGGCACGCTCGAAACGCTGAAGAATGCCCAGGCCGCGCGCACCTGGTATCTGGGCAAGGGCGGCACCGAAGAGAAGCTCTACCGCCACTTCATCGCTGTCACCAGCAATAAGAAGGCCGCCGTCGATTTCGGTATTCGCGAAAAGAACATCTTCCCGATGTGGGACTGGGTTGGTGGTCGTTATTCGCTGTGGTCGGCAATCGGCCTGCCCATCGCGCTGGCGATCGGCATGTCCAACTTCAAGGACCTGCTGTCCGGCGCCTATAGCATGGACCAGCATTTCCTCACGGAACCGTTCGAAAGCAACATGCCGGTGCTGCTGGCAATGCTCGGCATCTGGTACCACAACTTCTGGGGCGCTGAGAGCTATGCCTTCCTGCCCTACGACCATTACCTGCGCAACTTCGTCAAACACCTACAGCAGATGGATATGGAGTCCAACGGCAAGAGCGTGCGGCAGGACGGTACGCCGGTCTCCTGCACTACCGGCCCGGTGATCTGGGGCGGCGTAGGCGCCAATGGTCAACATGCCTACCATCAGTTGCTGCACCAAGGCACCCCGCTCATTCCAGCCGACTTCATCGTGCCGGTGGTCAGCCACAACCCCGTTGCCGACCACCATGAATGGCTCTATGCCAACTGCCTGTCGCAGAGTCAGGCGCTGATGCGCGGCAAGACACGCGAGGAAGCCGAGGCCGAACTACGTGCCAAAGGGCTGAGCGAAGCCGAGGTCCAACGCCTGGCACCGCACAAGGTGATTCCGGGCAACCGGCCGAGCAATACCGTGGTGATGGAGACCATCAGTCCCGGCCGCCTCGGCGCCCTGATCGCACTTTACGAGCACAAGGTCTTCGTTCAGGGCGTGATCTGGGGAATCAACTCGTTCGACCAGTGGGGAGTGGAACTCGGCAAGGATCTGGGCAAAACCGTCTACAACCAGATGACCTGCTTCGACGCGGCTCCGGCAGAAGATGCCTCCACCCAAGGCCTAATCGACTTTTTCCGCGGTCGCCATCGCGGCTGATTCCGCTCTCGACCGGACAGTGCCTGGCTACTGCCCGGTCTCGTTCCCCCTCTCTGTCCCTTTCGCCAGCAACTGACGACCGGCCGATGGGCGCTACGTGATCAGGTAACATCGCTCAGGTCCAAGCCAAAAGCGCTGTATCCATGGAACTCATCCGCCAACATATCGAAACCCGCGTACTGAGCCTAACTGGCCTTGCGATCGGCGGGGTGGACTATGAGAGCCCGCCGGGCGACCCCGGCCTGTTCGGCCCCGACTCGGTCTGCTGGCGCGTGCATGGCGACTTCACTTCGATGATGGTCGGCGGAATATCCGCGCTGCTCCTGCAGGCACTGCATCCGCTGGCGCTGGCCGGCGTTTGGGATCACTCGAACTTCCGTGACGACCTGCTCGGCCGACTGCGCCGCACAGGGCAGTTCATTGCGGCGACGACCTTCGGCAGCCATGCCGATGCCGACCGGCTGATCGAGCGGGTCCGGAGAATTCACTCCGGAGTGACTGGCACGGCGCCAGACGGCCGGGCCTATGCCGCGTCCGATCCGGACCTGCTGACCTGGGTTCACGTCGCCGAAGTCAGCAGCTTCCTCAAGTCACACCTGCGCTATCTCAACCCGGCACTTTCCGCTGCCGACCAGGATCGCTATTACGCAGAAGTCGCGCTGATCGCCGAGCGCCTGGGCGCCCGTGAAGTGCCACGCTCGCGTGTAGAGATCGAGGCATATTTCGAACGCGTCCGCCCGCAGTTGCACAGTGACGAGCGCGCGCTGGAGATTCTGCAGATACTGCGCACCGCCCCCGCGCCCAGCAGACTGCTGAGACCGTTCGGCACGCTGATGCTGCACGCTGGCGTAGAACTGATGCCCGATTGGGCTACCGTCATGTTCGGCTTAACCCTGAGCGAGGCCCGCCGCCAGCTCATCCGGACGGGTGTACGCAATATCGCACCAGTGCTGCGCTGGGCCGTGCGTAACGCCTCGGTACACCGTGCGCGGCGGCGTATGGGCCTGCCGTCACGCTAGCGTCGACCGACCGCTGAAGCGTTTCTTGTTAAACTGCGCGCCCTTCTCTATTTCGAGTCGCCGCGCATGGCATCTCTAGACCAGGCGCTGCGCGCCGCCTTCGACTCACGACGCGAGTTGCTCGACGAACTGCAGCAACAGGGCACGGATTGCTATCGCTTATTCCACGGCAGCCAGGAGGGTGCGGCCGGCTTGACCGTTGATCGTTACGGTCCGCAGTTGATGGTGCAGAGCTTTCACCAGTCGCTCGATGCGCAATCGCTGCAAACTATCCATGACGAGGCCATCAGCTTTATCGGCCAGCGGCTGCAGCTCATCTACAACGATCGCTCGCAGAGCAACTCGCGTATCGACCGCAGCGCTGCGGGACATCAGCCAGACGATGCCGCACTCGAGGATCAGATCGGCCATGAGTGGGGGCTGCGCTACCGCGTACGCGCGCGTCACTCCGGCCAGGATCCGCTGCTTTTCCTCGACCTGCGCAACGCCCGCGGCTGGGTCAAGCAACACAGCGCCGGCAAGTCGGTGCTCAACCTGTTTTCCTACACCTGCGGCGTCGGGTTATGCGCTGCGGCGGGCGGCGCGCAGGAAGTCTGGAACGTCGATTTTGCCGAGCGCAATTTGGCGGTGGGTCGGGAAAACGGCGAACTCAACCCATCGCTGCCGCCAATGCAATTCGTTCACTCCGATTACTTCCCAGCCATTCGCCAACTGGCCGGCCTACCGGTGAGCGCACGTCGTGGCCGAACGTTGCCGGCGTACCCACGCTTGGCGCAGCGTCAGTTCGATCTGGTGCTGCTCGATCCACCCGCCTGGGCGCGCAGCGCCTTCGGCACGGTGGACCTGCTGCGTGACTATCAGAGCCTACTCAAGCCAGCACTACTGGCCACTGCTGAGGGCGGGGTGCTGATCTGCTGCAACAACCTGGCAAAAGTGTCGATGCAGGACTGGCGTACTCAGGTGCTGCGCTGCGCCGAGAAGGCCGGCAGAGCGGTGCGCGAATGGCAGACACTGGCGCCTGCCGCGGATTTCCCCTCCCACGACGGGCTGCCACCGCTCAAGATTCTGATTCTCCAGCTCTGAACGCCTCGCCCATATCGCTCGACTCGGGGAACCGCAAACCCATGCCATACTCCAAGGCACCCATCCGCCAGGAATACATCCGGCCATGCCCAATGGAATGAAGCGTGCGTTCACCGGTGTCACGCTCGCATTAATCTGCTACAGCCTGCTTGGCTTTTTGATCCTGCCCGGTGTTGCGCAGCGCATCGCCAATCAGCAACTGGCTGCCTACGCGACCGTGCCGGCCAGCCTGGAACGCATCGAGCTCAACCCCTTCAGCCTTGAGCTCGCTCTGTACAACCTGCACATAGGTGAACAGGACGATCGCCAGCTGGCTTTGGAAAAGCTATACCTCGACCTGCAATGGGCTAGCCTCTGGCAGCGCACGCTGCACCTTGCCAGCGTGGAGCTGGTCGCGCCGCATACCGAGGTGCGCATAGCCGAAGACGGCACGCTCAACCTTAGTCAGCTGTTCGAAGTGCCCGAATCAGAAGCACCAGCCGGTGAGGAGCGGGATATTTTTCCGCTGCGTATCGATCGTCTGCAGCTGGAGCGCGGATACCTCAGCTTTCAGGACCAGCGCCCCAGCGAGGCGATAACGCTGGTCTACGATTCGCTCGATTTCGAACTGCATAATCTGGCCACCCGGGCCGACGGCCACGCCGAGGCTCGTCTCACAGCCAGCGGCCAGAGTGGCGGACGTATCGACTGGCAAGGCACCTTCAGCCTGCAGCCGCTGGCATCCCAGGGCCAGCTGCAAGTCAGCAAACTCCAGTTGAAGGACTTCTGGCCTTACGTGCGCGACGCTGCTCCACTGGCTCTTAAGGAAGGCAGCGTCGAGCTCAGTACCGCTTATCGTCTGGACCTCAGCGAAGGATTGGCGCTCACGCTGGAGAATGCCGTCCTAGCACTACAATCGCTGGCGCTCGACGCCGCCGACGGGCGCCCGCTGGTTCGCCTGGAGCGTCTCGAACTGAGCGAAACCGCAGTGGATCTGGCTAAGCAAAAAGTCATCATCGGCAAGCTGCGCAGTCGCGACCTGGAGACCTGGGCCGCCCGCGAGGCCGATGGAGAGCTGGACTGGCAAAAGCTGTTTACCTCAACGAATGACAACGCGGACTCCCCGGCAGATGCCCAGCGAACCGAGTCACAGACGACGCAGAGCCCCCCTTGGCAGGTGCTGCTGCGCGACGCACAACTGCGCGACTATCAGGCCCACCTCGTCGATCGCGTCCCTGAAGAGGAAGTTGCGCTGAAACTAGGCCCACTGAACCTGGACATCAGCGACTTCGATAGCCTGGGCGCTAGCCCCTTCGCCCTCAAGCTGGATACAGGCGTAGGCAGGCAGGGCGCCCTCCGGGCAGCTGGTCAGCTGCAGCTGAGCCCGGTAAGCGGCAAGCTGGCCGTATCCATGAGCGACATCGACCTGCGGCTGGCTCAGGCCTATCTGAGCCCGCTGGTGCATTTGGAACTGCGCAGCGGCATGCTGGCCAGCGAACTTGAGGTTGATTTGCAGAGCGCCGAACCCCTGGCGTTTAGCGTGCGCGGAGCGATCGACGCCACGCAACTGCATACCCTCGATACGATTAACAATCGTGACTTCGTCAAATGGCAGCGGCTACAGCTCAGTGGGCTTGATTACCAGCACCCGAAGAGCCTGGACATCGAGCGGATCGATCTGAGCCAACCCTACGCCCGCTTCATCATCAACCCAGACCTGACCACCAACATCAATGATCTGCTGGTTGATCGCAGCGAGCCTGCAGATGGAAGCGCGCAGGTGCAACCAAGTGCATCGGAACCGCTCGCTATTCACATTGGCGGCATCGCTATCGCCAATGGCTCGGCGAACTTCGCCGACTTCAGTCTGCGTCCTCCGTTCGTCACAGCCGTCCAATCGCTGAACGGCAAGATCGGTACGCTCGACAATCGGGCGCAAAAGGCTGCCTCGGTGGATATCGCGGGCAAGGTTGATCAGTACGCGCCGGTCAGCATCAAAGGCAGCCTGACACCGTTCGACCCGCTGCAGAGCCTTGATATCGCTACGAGCTTTCGCCAGGTCGAATTGACCACCCTCACCCCTTATTCCGGCAAGTTCGCCGGATACCGCATCCGCAAGGGTCGCCTGAACCTAGATTTGCACTACCGAATTCAACAAGGCCAACTGAACGCGCAAAACAAGGTTGTACTGGAACAGCTGCAGCTTGGCGAAAAAGTCGACAGCCCTGATGCGGTAGACCTGCCAATACGGCTGGCGGTGGCGTTGCTCAAGGACACCAAAGGCACTATTTCGATTGAGCTGCCCGTGCAGGGCAATCTGAACGATCCGCAGTTCAGCGTCATGCCGATCGTCTGGCAGACACTACGTAACCTGGTAGTGCGCGCCGCCCAGGCACCATTCAAGTTCATTGCGGGCTTGGCCGGCGGTGACGATAGCGACCTCAGCCACATCGGGTTCGAACCGGCTAGTAGCACGCTGGACGCCGAAGCGCGCAAGGTTCTCGACACCCTCGCATCAGCATTGAAACAGCGTCCAGGCCTGCGCCTGGAAGTGGAAGGGATGAGTGCCGGTGCTATTGATGGGCCGCTCTTGGCCGAACAGCGTTTGCAGCAGGAATACCGCGAAACGCAGTACCGGATCCTGCAGCGTCGAGGCGACAAGGTGCCTGCCGATCCCTCGCTGATACGCATCGAGACAGAGGACGAAGCGCCGCTGCTGGAGGGCATCTACCGCAGCCGACTCAGCCATCAGCCGCCATCCGCATGGGCCGAACTGGATGCCGAACAACGTACCCAGCAGATGCGTCAGGCAGTGCTCGAGTCCTGGGCGGACAATGCAGCACTACTGCGTCGGCTCAGCCGTGATCGCGCCGCGGCGATAAAGGGCTATCTGGTCGAGGCCGGACTGGATTCCGAGCGGGTCTATCTATTGGACACCGGCACCGCAGAACAGCCGAGCGATGGCAAGGTAGCCACTGCACTGCACCTAGGGAGTGACTGATGGAAATGATGAAATACCTCGTCGCCGGCGTGTTGCTGGCAACCATTACCAACGCTCAGGCCGACACCATGCGCTGCGGTAGTCAGCTGGTCACCACGGGTGACCGCACCTTCGAGGTCGAACGCAAATGCGGAACACCGGGACATCGCGATCTGGTGGGCTACACCCTAAGCCGCAACGACCGGCAAGAGTTCGCGCTGGAAGAATGGGTCTATGGGCCGCGCAATGGCATGCTCAGCATCCTCACCTTCGAAGGCAACCGTCTGGTTCGTATCGAAACCCGCCGGGCCAATTGAACACCTGGAGTCAGCTGATGAATCAACGCGTATCCGCCCTACTGCTCTGCCTGTCGCTAGGCACTCTGCACGCCGAGGCATCGTCTACCTATCGCTGTAACAGCCGCCTGGTGAGCCTGGATGCATCCACCGCGGAGGTACGCAGCAAATGCGGAGATCCGGCCAGCAGCGCTATGGTCGGCTACAAGGAGATCGTCGACGATTACGGATACCGCCAGGAGGTGCCAGTCGAGGAATGGATCTATGGGCCAAACAACGGCATGCTGCATTTCCTGCGCTTCGAGGGCAATCGGCTCCGGCAAATCGACAGCCAGCGAGGTAATTAGCCGCACGAAAAACCCCGCCATCGGCGGGGTTTTTTTATTCGCTCACCCACCACTCAATGGCGGGAAAGAGGTATTACTCGGCGGCTTTCAGGCCGTCCGCAGCCACATCACGCACGCCTTTGATGCCTTTGGCTTTGCTGATGGCGACTTCTTTCTCTGCTTCGGTAGCTACGGTGCCGGACAGCGAAACAACGCCATCCTTGGTCTCTACTTCGATATCCATGCCAGGAGTTGCGTCCTCGGCCAGCAGGGTGGACTTCACCTTGGTGGTGATCCAAGTATCGGATACGGCATCACCAGCATCGTCCATAGTGTTAGCGGCCAACATGACGGTGTCAGTCTTGTCGATGGCAGGGGTGTTATCTGCCAGGGCTGCACCGGCGAACGGCAGGCTGAGGGCAGCGGCAATGGCGGCGGCAGTAAGGGTCTGAGTAGTCTTCATAGATGTCACTCCTGTTCTCGTGATTTCTGGGGCATGACTCCGGCCTCAGATGCACAGATAACATCGCAAGCGTTATGCCAACTTGATTATAATTTTTTTTTCTTTAAATACAGCCACTTACAAAACCAACCAACTGCTCTTGACTTGCACAATGCAAGTTTCCCCTCAGGATTGCGTGCATCTTGCAACCTTCAGCGCCTTCGCTGACCGGAGGATGAGGCAAACAAAAAGGGCCCTAAGGCCCTTTCTGTACACCAAGCACGTCGTTTCAGACGCCAGAAGCCTCTGCCGCAGCCACGTCCTTGATGGAGAGCTTGATACGGCCGCGGTTGTCCACGTCCAGTACCAGCACTTTCACTTCCTGACCTTCCTTCAGTACGTCGGTGACTTTCTCGACACGCTGGTCGCTCAGCATCGAGATATGCACCAGGCCATCCTTGCCAGGCAGGATGTTGACGAAGGCACCGAAGTCAACGATGCGCTCGACCTTACCGACGTAGATCTTGCCGATTTCGGCTTCAGCTGTGATGCCCAGAACGCGCTGACGCGCCGCCTCGGCCGCTTCCTTGGTTTCGCCGAAGATCTTGATCGAGCCGTCGTCTTCGATGTCGATCGAAGCCTTGGTCTCTTCGCAGATGGAACGAATGGTGGCGCCACCCTTGCCGATCACGTCGCGAATCTTGTCCTGATCAATCTTCATCGCGATCATGGTCGGTGCGTTGGCCGACAGCTCGCTGCGCGACTGGGAGATGACCTGGTTCATCTGGCCGAGGATGTTCAGGCGCGCTTCCAGCGCCTGCTCGAGCGCCTGCTCCATGATCTCTTCGGTGATGCCCTGGATCTTGATATCCATCTGCAGTGCAGTAACGCCTTTGGCGGTACCGGCGACCTTGAAGTCCATGTCGCCAAGGTGATCTTCGTCGCCAAGGATGTCGGTCAGAACGGCGAACTTCTCGCCTTCTTTAACCAGACCCATCGCAATACCGGCCACCGGTGCCTTCATCGGCACACCAGCGTCCATCAGCGCCAGGGAAGCACCGCAAACGGAAGCCATGGAGCTCGAACCGTTGGATTCGGTGATTTCCGAAACTACGCGGATGGTGTACGGGAACTCATCGGCACTCGGCAGCATGGCTGCAACGGAGCGGCGAGCCAGACGGCCGTGACCGATCTCGCGACGACCAGTTGCGCCCATGCGACCACACTCGCCCACCGAGTACGGCGGAAAGTTGTAGTGCAGCATGAAGGGGTCTTTCTTCTCGCCTTCCAGGGTGTCGAGCAGCTGCGCGTCGCGGGCGGTACCGAGGGTAGCAACCACCAGAGCCTGGGTTTCGCCACGGGTGAACAGCGCCGAACCGTGAGTCTTGTCCAGTACACCGACCTCGATGTTCAGGCCGCGCACAGTACGAGTGTCACGACCATCAATACGCGGCTTGCCGTTGACGATGTTCTCGCGCACGGTGCGGTATTCGATCTCGCCAAAAGCTTCTTTGACTTCGCTGGCAGAAGGCTGGCCTTCCTCACCGGAGAACTTGGCAACCACCTGGTCTTTCAGCTCGCCCAGACGCGCGTAGCGGTCCTGCTTGATGATGATGGTGTAAGCCTGGGAAATCGCCTCGCCGAACTCGCTGCGGATAGCATCGAGCAGCGAGGTGTTTTCCGCTTTCGGCTGCCAGTCCCAACGCGGCTTGGCGGCTTCGGCAGCCAGCTCGGTCACGGCCTGGATCACGGCTTGGAATTCGTCGTGGGCGAACAGCACAGCGCCCAGCATCTGGTCTTCGGTCAGCTCTTTGGCTTCCGACTCAACCATCAGCACGGCGTCTTTGGTACCGGCTACAACCATGTCCAGGCTGGAAGCCTTGAGCTGCTCGTAGTTCGGGTTCAACAGGTAGCCTGTTTCCGGGTGGAAAGCGACGCGAGCGGCGCCGATCGGGCCGTTGAACGGAATGCCGGAAATCGCCAGCGCAGCCGAGGTACCGATCATCGCAGCGATGTCCGGGTCGGTCTTCTTGCTGGTGGAAACCACGGTGCAGATGACCTGGACTTCGTTCTGGAAGCCTTCTGGGAACAGCGGACGGATCGGACGATCGATCAGCCGCGAGGTCAAGGTTTCTTTCTCGCTCGGGCGCGCTTCACGCTTGAAGAAACCACCAGGGATCTTGCCGGCTGCGTAGGTTTTTTCCTGGTAGTGCACGGACAGCGGGAAAAAGCCTTTGCTTGGGTCAGCAGTCTTGGCGCCAGTGACGGCGACCAGCACGGTGACGTCGTCGTCAACGGTGACCAGCACCGCGCCGCTGGCTTGACGGGCGATACGGCCCGTTTCGAGGGTAACGGTCGATTGACCGAACTGGAACTTCTTGATTACCGGGTTCACGGTTCTTCCTTCTCTTTGTTGCCTTTGGGGAAATTGGCAGAACGCTCGGGAGTCGGCCCGAAACCTCCTGCAAGAAAGCCAAAAGCTGGAAGACCGAAGCTGTAAGCGAGAGATATCTCTGCTTTCAACTTCAGGCTTCCAGCTTCCAGCTTCCGGCTTCCAGCTCGGGTACGTCTTAGCGACGCAGACCCAGACGACCGATCAAGGTGCTGTAACGAGTGGTGTCCTTACCCTTCAGGTAGTCCAGCAGCTTGCGGCGCTGGTTAACCATACGGATCAGACCACGACGAGAGTGGTGGTCTTTGCCGTTGGCCTTGAAGTGGCCTTGCAGCTTGTTGATGTTGGCGGTCAGCAGGGCTACCTGCACTTCCGGAGAACCGGTATCGCCTTCAGCTTGCTTGTACTCGTTAACGATCTGGGCTTTTTCTTCAACGCTCAGTGCCATGATAGGGCTCCTTGAGTGAACAGGCCGGGAATCATCCCGTGTTTAATAAAGAGAAATGACCGTGCCTGCTGACAGCCACCCTCTGACGCACCGCGCGAACGCGTTGCGCTACGGTCATTCCGACCGAATTAGTCGACGCGGCGCGATCCGCCCGTCTTCGCTCACTTCACCGATACCGATGAAGCGACCATTGTTATCCTGCACGCGCACCATGCCAAACTTGGGCGCTTCCGGCGCCCGCACCGGCTGTCCATGCAGCCAGTAATAGGCACTGTGCTCGGAGAGCTGCAACAGCGGCCAATGTTCCAGACCACTATCGACCGGCTGCAAGAGATCATCCAACGCCTCGGAGCCGCCTTCGCCGTGCAACCGCTCCAGTGTTTCGAGCGTCACCGTCTGCGACAACACGAAGGGGCCGGCCTGCGTCCTCCGCAGCTCTGCCACATGCGCACCACAACCTAGCAACAGGCCGATGTCCTCAACCAGCGTGCGAATATAAGTGCCCTTGCTGCATGCCACAGCAAGTCGCGCCTTATCACCGTCGATCTCGAGCAACTCCAAGCGCGCAATATTAACAGAACGCGGCTCGCGCTCCACCACCTCTCCGGCACGCGCCAGTTTGTATAGCGGCTGGCCGTCGCGCTTAAGAGCCGAATACATCGGCGGGACCTGTTGGATATCGCCGCGAAACTGGGGCAGGAGCGCTTCTAGCTGCTCACGCGTAACAGCTACCGGCTTGCGCTCCAGCACTTCGCCTTCGGCGTCAGCGGTGGTTGTAGTAACGCCCAACTGCATGACCGTTTCATAGGCCTTGTCAGCGTCCAACAGGTACTGAGAGAACTTGGTGGCTTCGCCGAAGCACAGCGGCAATACTCCAGTGGCTAGCGGATCGAGACTTCCGGTGTGCCCCGCCTTCTCTGCATTGAGCAGCCAGCGGACCTTCTGCAGCGCCGCATTGGACGTAAACCCGCGCGGCTTGTCGAGCAGGATGATGCCATCGACGTTACGGCGTACACGCTTGACCTGTGCCACGTTTATTCTCCGCGCTCATCACTGTGCTTGCGATCTTCAGCAACTGCGCGCTCGATCAGCGAGCTCAGCTCGACACCGCGACGGATACTGGCGTCGTAGTTGAAATGCAGTTGCGGAACAGTACGCAGCTTCATGCTCTTGCCGAGCTGCATGCGCAGGAAGCCTGCAGCATCGTTAAGGATGCGCAGGTTGCCCTTGACCGCTTCCTGATCGTCGTCCTGCCCCATGATCGTGATGAAGATCTTCGCGTGGGACAGATCACGACTGACGTCGACTGCGGTGATGGTGACCAGACCCAGACGCGGATCCTTGATCTCGCGCTGAATGAGCAGCGCCAGTTCGCGCTGCATCTGATCGCCGATACGCTGGGTACGACTGAATTCTTTGGCCATAAATTTCTACCCGATTAAAAGCCGAAAGCTGGAAGCTCGAAGCAGCAACCGCACCCAGGCGGTCACCGACTCCTTGCTCCCAGCTTTCAGATTGACGCTTGCTTACAGCGAACGCGCCACTTCGACCTTCTCGAACACTTCGATCTTGTCGCCGACCTTGACGTCGTTGTAGCTCTTCACGCCGATACCGCATTCCATGCCAGCGCGTACTTCTGCAACGTCATCCTTGAAGCGACGCAGCGATTCCAGCTCGCCTTCGAAGATGACGACATCGTCGCGCAGTACGCGGATCGGACGATTGCGGTGGACCATACCCTCGGTAACCATGCAACCAGCGATCGCGCCGAACTTCGGCGAGCGGAACACGTCACGGACCTCGGCGATACCGAGAATATTCTCCCGGACGTCACTGCCGAGCATACCGGTGAGCGCCTTCTTCACGTCCTCGATAATGTCGTAGATGACGTTGTAGTAGCGCATGTCCAAGCCTTCGGCCTCGACGATCTTGCGGGCACCGGCGTCGGCGCGAACGTTGAAGCCGAACAGCACCGCATTGGAAGCCAATGCAAGGTTGGCATCGGATTCGGTGATACCACCCACACCGCCACCGACCACGCGCACCTGGACTTCATCGTTGCCCAGACTGTTGAGCGAACCTTGCAGCGCTTCGAGCGAGCCACGCACATCGGACTTGAGGACGATATTGAGTGTCTTCTTCTCGTCCTGGCCCATGGTTTCGAAGATGTTTTCCAGCTTGCCGGCATGCGCGCGAGCCAGTTTCACTTCGCGGAACTTGCCCTGACGGAACATGGCAACTTCGCGGGCCTTCTTCTCGTCAGCTACGACGGTCAGGTCGTCACCGGCCTCAGGCGTACCATCTAGACCGAGAATCTCAACCGGAATCGACGGGCCAGCTTGCTTAACCGGCTTGCCATTCTCATCGAGCATGGCGCGTACGCGGCCGAAATTGACACCGCACAGAACCATATCGCCCTGGCGCAGCGTGCCGTCTTGAACCAGCACGGTGGCGACCGGACCACGGCCCTTGTCCAGGCGCGACTCGACCACCACACCACGACCAGGGGCCGAAGGAATCGCCTTGAGCTCAAGAATCTCGGCCTGGAGCAGAACGGCCTCAAGCAGCTCATCGACACCGGTACCCATCTTGGCCGAAACCGGAATGAACGGTGTATCGCCACCCCACTCCTCCGGAATCACATCGAGGGCACCGAGGCCATTCTTGATGTTGTCCGGGTTAGCATCCGGCTTGTCGATCTTGTTCACCGCAACCACGATCGGAACGCCAGCTGCCTTTGCATGCTGGACCGCTTCCTGGGTCTGCGGCATTACACCATCGTCCGCAGCCACTACCAGAATCACGATGTCGGTGGCCTTGGCGCCGCGAGCACGCATGGCGGTAAACGCCGCGTGACCCGGGGTGTCAAGGAACGTAACCATGCCCCGTTCGGTTTCGACATGATAGGCACCGATGTGCTGGGTAATACCGCCAGCCTCACCGACCGCTACCTTGGCGCGACGAATGTAGTCGAGCAGCGAAGTCTTACCATGGTCGACGTGGCCCATGACGGTCACTACCGGCGCACGGGAAACGTACTCGCCCTCAAACTTCAGCAGCTCGGCCAGTTGTTCTTCTAGCGCGTTGTCGCTGACCAGCTTGACCTTGTGGCCGAGCTCCTCAGCTACCAGCTGTGCGGTTTCGCGATCCAACACCTGATTGATGGTGGCTGGCGAGCCCATCTTGAACATGAACTTGATGACTTCGGCCGCTTTCACCGACATCTGCTGGGCCAGTTCGGCAACAGTGATGGTCTCGCCGATCGAAACTTCGCGCACGACAGGTCCTGTAGGGCTCTGGAACCCATGCTGATTACGCTTCTTGAGCTTGGACTTGCCTCGACCGCCGCGACGGAAGCCATCGGCCTCGTCATCGCCGCTGCGCACGGTGCGTGCCAGCGGCGCCTTGGTCTTGAGCGACGGACGATGCTGCGCATGCTTGCGATCACGACGCTCGTCGTCATCACTACGCGGCTTCTCGACACGACGCGGCTCTTCCTTCTTGCGATCCGGAGCAGGAGCCACAGGCTCGACTGCGACCGGCGCAGGCTCTGCGATCACGGCCGCTTCAGCAGCTGCGGGGGCAGGCGCGTCGGACTTGGCGGACTCTGCCTGACGACGAGCCTCTTCCTCGGCACGCTCGCGTGCTTCTTGCTCGGCCTTCAGGCGCAGCGCTTCTTCCGCAGCACGCTGTTCTTCGAGCTCACGACGCTGCTCGGCCTCGATTTCCTCGGCGCTACGCTTGACGAAGGTTTTCTTCTTGCGCACTTCGACGCTGATGGTTTTGCTGCCACCAACTTTCAGCTTGGTAGTGGTTTTGCGCTGCAAGGTAATCTTGCGCGGCTCATCCACTTTTGCCCCATGACTGCTTTTCAAATGGGCCAGCAGGGCTTGTTTCTCACTATCGGTCACTACTTGCTCGGCGCTGGTGTGCGACAGTCCTGCCTCACGCATCTGCTGAAGCAGTCGTTCGACCGGTGTGGCGACCACTTGGGCCAGTTCTTTCACCGTGACTTCCGTCATGCATTTCTCTCCTCAGGCCGCTAATTACTTACTCGAACCAATGGGCTCGGGCGGCCATGATCAGCTTGCCGGCACGCTCTTCATCGATGCCGTCTATGTCGAGCAGATCGTCTATCGACTGCTCGGCCAGGTCTTCGCGGGTGATGACGCCCCGCACGGCCAACTCGACCGCCAGTTCTTTATCCATGCCTTCGAGTGCCAGCAAATCTTCAGCCGGCTGAGCGTCTGCAAGCTTCTCCTCGTTGGCGATGGCCTTGGTCAGCAGGCGATCTTTGGCCCGCGTACGCAGCTCATTGACGATGTCTTCGTCGAAGCCTTCGATGCCAAGCATTTCCTCCATGGGGACATAGGCAATCTCTTCGAGGGAGGTAAAGCCCTCTTCCACCAACACCTGAGCCAGCTCCTCATCGACGTCCAGCTCTTCGATAAAGTTGCGCAGGATGTCGCCGGTTTCCTCTTGCTGCTTGGCCTGGATGTCTGCTTCGGTCATGACATTCAGTGTCCAACCAGACAGCTGGCTGGCCAGACGCACGTTCTGACCACCACGACCGATCGCCTGTGCCAAATTGTCTTCGCCCACCGCGATGTCCATTGCATGGGCATCCTCGTCGACGATGATCGCTGCGACTTCAGCCGGGGCCATTGCATTGATGACGAACTGCGCCGGATTTTCGTCCCAAAGGACGATATCCACGCGCTCGCCGCCGATCTCACCGGAAACCGCCTGAACGCGCGAACCACGCATGCCGATACAGGCGCCCTGCGGATCGATGCGCTTGTCCTTGGAACGAACGGCAATCTTGGCGCGCGACCCCGGATCACGAGACGCACCCATGACCTCGATCAGCCCTTCGGCAATCTCTGGCACCTCGATACGGAACAGCTCGATCAGCATCTGCGGCGCAGTACGCGACAGGATCAGCTGCGGGCCACGGTTTTCAGTGCGAATTTCCTTGAGCAGCGCACGAACACGGGCACCGACACGGAAGGTCTCACGCGCAATGATGTCTTCGCGCGCCAACAACGCCTCAGCGTTGTTGCCCAGATCGACGATGACGCTGTCCCGCGTAACCTTCTTGACGGTACCGGAAATGATCTCGCCCAAACGATCACGGTAGGCTTCTACGACCTGCGCACGCTCGGCCTCGCGCACCTTCTGCACGATGACCTGCTTGGCAGTCTGAGCTGCAATACGCCCGAACTCGATGGATTCGATTTTCTCTTCGAAAACGTCACCAAGCTTGGCGTCCGGATTACGCGCCTGGGCCTGATCCAGCGCCAGCTGATGGGCAGGATCGTCAAAGTGTTCATCGTCAACGACGGTCCAGCGACGGAAGCTCTCGTAGCTGCCGTTCTGGCGATTGATTTCTACACGCAGATCAACTTCGTCTTCGTAGCGCTTCTTGGTAGCAGTGGCCAGAGCCAACTCCAGCGCTTCGAAGATCACACTAGCCGGTACGCCCTTTTCATTGGACACCGACTCCACAACCAGCAGTACTTCTTTGCTCATCGTACGCCTCGCCTTTCGCAATCCATTGGGGTCCGCGGGGATCCGCTCTCAGTCAAAACGGGGAACTATGTTGGCCTTATCGATCATGTCGATCGGCAGCAGGTATTCATGGTCGTCCACCAGCACCACGACGTCCTGCTCTTCAACCCCACGGAGAAGACCCTGGAAATTGCGCCTGCCCTCGAAGGGCGAGCGCAGCTTTATTTTTACTTGCTCACCGACATGGGCGGTGTACTGCTCAACAGTGAACAGTGGCCGATCCATTCCGGGAGAAGAGACCTCAAGGGTGTAATCCACACTGATTGGATCCTCCACATCGAGCACACCACTCAGTTGACGGCTGACCTTCTCGCAGTCGTCGACGAGGATGCCGTCGGCATGGTCGATATAGACCCGCAGCAGTGAATGCCGCCCCTGGGAAATAAACTCGATACCCCAGCACTGATAGCCAAGCGCCTCAACCACCGGGGCCAACAAGGCCTGCAACTGTTCTAGCTTGCTCGACATCGAAGTCCCTCGCGCATGCTGTACAAATGAAAAATGGGCGAAACGCCCATCCCTTTTGACCGCCTGTAAATGCCGGCGACCTGGCCTCAAGCTAATAAAAAGCCCCTGTACAGGGGCTCTTTATTGACTGGTTGCGGGGGCTGGATTTGAACCAACGACCTTCGGGTTATGAGCCCGACGAGCTACCAGACTGCTCCACCCCGCGTCAAACTGGGCACGAATTATACGACTCATGCCTTATACAGGTCAACCTAAACCCTTAAAACACAAGAAAGCCCGCACTAGGCGGGCCTGCTTGTTTGGTACCGAGGAGGGGACTCGAACCCCTACAGCCTATGGCCACTACCACCTCAAGGTAGCGTGTCTACCAATTCCACCACCTCGGCAAAAACCTTACCGCCCCTTCTCCACTTCAGGGAGGTCACTTGCAGTATCTGCTGGCTTACGCTCCTCGAGCACAGGCACATCTTCAACTGCGGGCTTGCTGACCGGAACTTCCAAAACCGCTGGATCCGGCAAACCTGCCTGGGACAACTGATCAGCCTGCTCTTTGGCGAAGAACGCCAAACCCAGACTGGTCACGAAAAAAACGCCGGCAAGTATAGCAGTAAGCCGACTCAAAAAGGTAGCAGAACCTTGGCTTCCGAAAACAGTTGCCGAAGCACCCGAACCGAAAGACGCACCAGCATCCGCACCCTTGCCCTGCTGCAGCAGCACCAGCGCAACAACACCAAGAGCAACCAGCAGATGCACCACAATCACAACAGTCTGCAACATCTGTTCAGTTCCCTGCGGCGCGACAGATCGCACCGAATTCATCCGCTTTCAGAGAGGCCCCACCAACCAACCCCCCATCAATATCTGCCATCGCGAACAGCTCGGCGGCGTTTTCCGCCTTCACACTGCCGCCGTATAGAAGCCTTACGCCCTCGGCGACACGGCGATCCAAACGCGACAACTGCTCCCGAATGGCAGCATGTACTTCCTGAGCCTGCTGAGGACTCGCCGTCAAGCCGGAGCCTATCGCCCACACCGGCTCATAAGCGATGACAGCCGAGTCAAAGGCAGCAATACCATGATCATCAATCACTTTCGCCAGCTGCCGCCCAACCACCTCAAGCGTCTTGCCCGCCTGACGCTCTTCGAGCGTTTCACCCAGGCACAACACAGGCTTCAAACCACCAGCCTGCGCCGCTGAAAACTTCTGACTTACCACCTCATCCGTCTCACCCAAAATCAGGCGACGCTCAGAGTGACCAACCAGCACCCACTCACAACCAGACTCAAGCAACTGATCGGCTGACACCTCACCGGTCAGCGCCCCAAAACCATTTTGCGCCGCACAATCCTGGGCGCCGACAGCAAATCCAGCACCATCGACAGCCCTCAGGACCTGACAGATATGCAAACAGGAGGGGAATACGGCAACCTCAACCGACGCAGGCAATTCCTGCGCACGGAGAGACCCGATCAGCTCTGCGACGCTAGCGCCGGTACCGTTCATCTTCCAGTTACCAGCAACCATGGCGCGACGCATGCTTTACCTCATCGGTCAAAGTGGGCGCAGATGTTACTCAACAGCAAACGCCCTGGCAAGCATGATCACGCACAAACTTCAGTCACGACTCTCGCGAGCTCTTCAGCCATGCCGCGCACCTGACTCTCGTCGTCGCCTTCAACCATGACCCGCACCAAAGGCTCAGTTCCAGACTTGCGCAGCAGAACCCGACCGCGCCCACCCATCCGACTGGTGACGCTATCACAAGCGGCTTGCACGTCTGGGTGAGAGATGGGATCGCGATCGCCGGAGAAGCGCACATTGATCAATACCTGAGGGCATTTGTGCCAAGCCAGCCGCTCCTGGGCCAGCGTCTGCTCACGGCGACGCAGTGCCAATACGACCTGAAGCGCGGCGATAATTGCGTCACCGGTGGTGGTGTGCTGCGCGCAGACGATATGGCCGGAGTTTTCACCACCTAGAATCCAGTTGCGCTCGAGCATATCGGCGATTACGTATCGATCACCCACCTTGGCCCGCGTGAACGGGATATCACGCGCCTTCAAGGCCAACTCAAGCCCGAGATTGCTCATCAAGGTGCCAACTACTCCTCCGCCAAGCCGATCGCGGTCCTGCAAATCAGTCGCGATAATGTAGAGCAGCTCATCGCCGTCGACCACAGCACCAGTATGGTCGACCATCATCACTCGATCACCATCACCATCGAAGGCGATACCCAGATCGGCACCATGATCGACGACAGCTTTCTGCAACTGTCCCACATGCGTGGACCCGACATCGGCGTTGATATTGAGCCCATCAGGCTGCGCGCCTATCACTATCACTTCAGCGCCCAATTCGCGAAACACGCTGGGCGCGACTTTGTAGGTGGCGCCGTGAGCACAATCGACCACTAGCTTCATACCGGAAAAATCGGTACTGGTCGGCACGCTGCTTTTGCAGAACTCGATGTAACGCCCCGCAGCATCATTGATTCGCGAAGCCTTGCCCAGCTGCGCCGACTCGACCACGGACATCGGCGTATCGATCAGCTCCTCAATCATCAGCTCCACCTCATCCGGAAGCTTGGTACCGCGACCAGAAAAGAACTTGATCCCGTTATCGTGATGGGGATTATGCGAAGCGCTGATGACAATGCCGGCTTCCGCGTGAAAGGTTCGCGTCAGATAAGCCACCGCAGGAGTGGGCATTGGCCCTAGCAATAGAACATCGGCACCTGCGGCCGATAGACCCGCTTGCAGCGCCGACTCGAACATGTAGCCCGAGATGCGCGTGTCTTTCCCAATCAGAATTCGACATTTACCCTGCTTGCGAAAGGCCATTCCAGCCGCCCAGCCCAGCTTGAGCATGAAATCGGGCGTAATGGGATACTGCCCGACGCGCCCACGAATGCCGTCAGTGCCAAAATATTTTCTACTCATGGTGCTTTCCCTTATTCCGCCGCCTGCACTGCAGCGATCATTCGAATCACATCAACTGTCTCAGCAACATCATGCACCCTGACGATCTGTGCACCCTTGCTCACAGCAAGCGCCGCTAGCGCCAGGCTGCCGTATAGGCGCTGCCCCACCGGGTGTCCCAGCACACCACCGATCATGCTCTTGCGTGAAACCCCTATGAGCAAAGGCCGATCAAAGCGGTGAAGCTCCTCCAGACGCCTGAAAAGACTGAGGTTATGCTCCAGCGTCTTGGCAAAGCCGAATCCGGGGTCCAAAACAATTCGCTCGGCCGGGATACCCGCCGCCACACAGACAGCCATGCGCTCGGCGAGAAACGCGCAGACCTCGCGAGAAATGTCGTCATAGTGTGGATCATTCTGCATATCACCGGGCTCTCCGCGCATGTGCATGAGGCACACAGGGAGCCCACTGTCGGCCGCGGCATCCAATGCTCCGTCGCGTCGCAGAGAACGCACATCATTGATCAAGCCAGCGCCCAGGCGAGCGCATTCGCGAATGACTGCTGGCGTAGAGGTGTCGACCGATACGATCACATCCAGCTCACGCGCAATAGTCTCGACAATTGGCGCGACCCGCTCTAACTCTTCGGTAGGCGATACCGAACGAGCCCCGGGGCGAGTGGACTCTCCACCCACATCAATCAGCGTAGCGCCCGCACCGACCATTGCCTGGGCGTGCCGCAATGCGGCGTCGCGCTCAGCAAAGCGACCACCATCGGAAAACGAATCGGGGGTGACATTGAGAATCCCCATCACATGGGGACGGGATAAATCGAGAACCCGACTGCCACAGACCAGTCGAGCGGGAGAAAATGAGTCGGTCATCTACGAGCCTTGAGCGTTCAGGCCGGACACCCGGAGCAGGCAATCCACGCCAGCTGCACCACCATGGCGCAACGGGGACGGACAATTTACACCAGAAGGGGCGCCTATGCGCCCCTTCTGGATATAACCGCCACATCACGTACCGATGAGAGCATCGGGCCTATTTACGCTCAATGCTCGCCCGCGGGGCCACCTATGGGCGCTTGCGGAAGGCTATCATCCGGGACCGCTGGCGTTCCCGACGTTCCTGAACCACCCTCCCAGTCCCGCGGCTCACGCGGTGGGCGCCCGGCCATGATGTCGTCGATCTGCGGCGCATCAATGGTTTCGTACTTCATCAACGCCTCAGCCATCGTATCGAGCTTGTCGCGATTGTCAGTCAGGATCTGCTTGGCAGTGCCATAGCAGTGATCAATGATGCTGCGAACTTCCTCATCAATCAGTCTTGCCGTCTCACCAGAAACGTTCGAGTGCTGACTGCCGGCGCTGCGGCCGAGGAAAACCTCGCCTTCTTCTTCGGCATACATCAACGGTCCGAGCTTTTCCGACAGGCCCCATTTAGTGACCATATTCCGAGCCAGCTGCGTTGCCCGCATGATGTCGTTCGACGCACCGGTAGTGACGCCCTCGAACCCCAGAGTCATTTCCTCAGCGATACGACCACCAAATAACGAACATATCTGACTGATCAGTGCGCGTTTCGAGAGACTGTAACGGTCTTCTTCCGGCAAGAACATGGTGACGCCGAGCGCCCGACCACGCGGAATGATAGACACCTTGTAAACGGGATCATGCTCAGGAACCACCCGACCAACGATGGCATGACCTGCCTCATGGTAAGCGGTATTGAGCTTCTCCTTCTCCGACATGACCATGGACTTGCGCTCGGCGCCCATCATGATCTTGTCTTTGGCTAGCTCGAACTCTTTCATCTCGACCACGCGCTTACCGGCACGGGCAGCAAACAGCGAAGCCTCGTTAACTAGGTTAGCCAAGTCGGCACCGGAGAAGCCCGGCGTACCGCGCGCAATAACGGCCGGAGCAACGTCTTCGCCCATGGGCACTTTGCGCATATGTACTTTGAGGATCTGCTCGCGACCACGGATATCCGGCAGGCCAACCACCACCTGACGGTCGAAGCGGCCCGGACGCAGCAAGGCAGGGTCGAGCACATCAGGACGGTTGGTGGCGGCGATCACGATAATGCCGTCGTTCATTTCGAAGCCATCCATCTCTACCAGCAACTGGTTGAGAGTCTGCTCACGCTCGTCGTGACCACCACCCATGCCCGCACCACGATGGCGGCCTACAGCATCGATCTCATCGATAAAGATGATGCAAGGCGCGTGTTTCTTGGCTTGCTCGAACATGTCACGCACACGGGATGCACCGACACCTACGAACATTTCCACAAAATCTGAACCGGAAATGGTGAAGAACGGCACCTTGGCTTCTCCAGCAACTGCCTTGGCCAAAAGAGTCTTACCGGTACCTGGCGAGCCAACCATCAGCACACCACGCGGGATGCGTCCGCCTAGGCGCTGAAACTTGCCCGGATCGCGCAGGAACTCGACCAACTCATGAACTTCTTCCTTTGCTTCGTCGCAACCTGCAACGTCAGCAAAGGTAGTCTTGACCTGATCCTCAGACAGCAGACGGGCCTTGCTCTTGCCGAAGCTCATCGGGCCGCCCTTGCCGCCAGCGCCACCCTGCATCTGCCGCATGAAGAACATGAACACGGCAATGATCACAAGGATCGGGAAGCTGGCAACGAGCAGCTGCGTCCAGATGCTTTGCTGCTCAGGCTGCTTGCCCTCTATCAGCACATTGTTATCGAGCAAGTCGCCAATCAAGCCATTGTCTTGAATAGCTGGCCGAATGGTCTTGAAGGTATCCCCCTCGCTGCGCTTACCGATGATGACAAAACCATCGACGGTAACGCGCTCGACCCGTCCCTCTTTGACCTGCTCGAGGAAGTCCGAGTAATTCAGCGTCTGGGGCTCGCTCGGGCTGGAAAAGTTGTTCATCACCGTGACCAGGACGGCGGCGATGATCAGCCACAGGATCAGGTTTTTTGCCATGTCGTTCAAATTAACTACCCTCTGGAGCAAACCCGTTGTCTTCAGGCCCGCATGACGGCCGATTGGTTGCTCGGCCTAACTTACTACACAACGCACTGGAACTGGCAGTCGGTCTGTAACCCTATGAAACAGCCTAGCCCTTGTGCCGCGGGGCCGTCCATTCGACTGAAGCCTGCCTTCATAGACCACGAAAGAGCCGTTTTGGCACCACCGGCCCAATCGGCTTGCACCGCCTGCGAAACCTCAAGCCATTACCACTACCGCATGGGGGAGCCACTCGCATAACCTGCCCTGCCAAGCCTGACTTTCCGACACCTGCCGCACCACGCCCGGACTCAGGCAAATGCCATGCTCCGACATATTATGATCAGGAAGTCTCTGGGACGGTGCTCCTCGCGCATAGCGAGACCCAACAACTCTGGACTGGAGAAGCATGAAACACGATTGAGTTGCAGCCTGCTGACTCATATTGGGGCCATATCCAAAAACACAAGGCCGGCCACACTGGCAGTTACAACAAGGGTCTGCAGACACCTCACCTACGAAATAACCAACGAGGTGAAAGGATCACACCGGTAACGTCTATGCGCAAAGGATATCAGAAGCAATGGATCACCCCTGCTGCCAATGAGCCGACGTTGCACTGTCGGCCGTGTCAAGCTGCTGCCCGATCTGTGCGGCCTCGCACCTCTCAGTTACACTAACAGCCGTTTTTCAAGGGTTCTGACGCAAGGGTCGAAATATGCCGCTCACAAACGAGCAGAAGAAACAGTACAAGTCCATCGGCCACCACCTGAAACCGGTTCTGATCGTAGCCGAAAACGGGCTGACCGAAGGTGTTCAAGCAGAACTTGAGCGAGCACTGAATGATCACGAGCTCATCAAGATCCAGTTCCGTCTCACCGAACGTGAAGACCGTCGCGCACTGATGGAAGAGCTGTGCAAGATCGGCAAGTGCGATCTGGTACAAGCGATCGGCAAAATGGCACTGGTATACCGCAAGAACCCAAAAGTGAACAAACAGCTATCGAACGTTCACCGCTTCCAGGCTTGAGATCGTGCGGCAGGTCGAGCCTGCCGCACCTCTTAACGCTCGCTTCCCGGAGCCGGCTGCAGCACCAGCATCAACCCGCAAAGCGCCATGGCCAGAAAACTGAAACTGGCCCAGTAGAGCGATTCGAACCAGCCCGCTCGCATCAGCAGCTGACTGCCTGCGAGCAGGATCACCGTCAGCAACAGCTGACCCCGAACGTCACGCCACAAGCCGCGCAGACCAGTCACCTGGATCAGCACCAGCACCTGCAGTGCACCACAAAACGCAGCAAAGCCGACGAGCAATGGCCGCAGACTGCCCGCGATTTCCTCGACCAGCAATGGTGCAAGACCGATGCGCGCAAGCGCAGGCAGCACCATAAACTGCAGCAACCACAGGCCACCGACCCAGAACGTCTGGGCCAGTTGCCAGGTGATGATGCCAGCCCGCGCGGGCTGCCGGTCAGAGATGGCGGACTTCGACAATCTCGTACTCGATCACGCCGCTGGGCGTCTTGACGGCCACAACGTCGCCTTCTTCCTTGCCAATCAGTGCGCGCGCAATCGGTGAACTCACCGACAGCTTGCCTTGCTTGATATTCGCCTCATCGTCGCCGACGATCTGGTAGGTCACTCGCTCATCTGTCTCGACATTGGCGATTTCCACGGTGGTTCCGAAAATCACCTTGCCAGTGTGAGCAATGGTGGTGACGTCGATGATTACCGCATTCTGCAGACGCCCTTCGATATCGCGGATACGCGCCTCGACCATGCCCTGCTGTTCGCGCGCAGCGTGGTACTCGGCGTTCTCCTTAAGGTCACCGAGCTCACGCGCGGTGCCGATATCCTGGCTGAGCTTAGGGCGCACCACCTTGGTCAAGTGCGCATGCTCTTCTTCCAGGGCGCGCGCGCCCTGGATGGTCATTGGGTATTTAGTCATGCGTTGATTCCTGCATGCAGGTCCTGCAGCCGGCGCACGGTCTTCTCGGGACCGAATTTCAGCGCCTCACAGATCGCCTGCCCCGCCGCGATGGTGGTGGTGCAGTAGATCTTGTGCTGCAGAGCGTTACGACGAATGGAGTAGGAGTCAGCAATCGACTGACGGCCCTCGGTGGTATTGATGATCAGGGTGACTTCGTCATTCTTGATCATGTCGACCACATGCGGACGGCCCTCGGTCACCTTGTTGACGCGACGCACAGGTAAACCCGCCGCTTCGATCAGCTTGGCGGTACCAGCAGTGGCCACCACCTCAAAGCCCAGCTCGATCAAGTCACGCGCAACGCCCGCCACCAAGGGCTTGTCGTCATCACGCACACTGATAAAAGCCACACCGGCATTCGGCAGAATTTCACTGGCGCCCGACTGGGCCTTGGCAAAGGCTTCACCGAAGGTATCGCCCACGCCCATCACTTCACCAGTGGACTTCATTTCTGGGCCGAGGATGGGGTCGACGCCTGGGAACTTGGCGAACGGGAACACAGCTTCCTTGACGCTGAAGTACGGCGGGATGATTTCGGCGCTGTAACCCGCTTCTTCGAGTGTTTTGCCGGCCATGACACGCGCGGCCACCTTGGCCAGCGAGACGCCAACGCACTTGGAGACAAACGGCACGGTACGCGAAGCACGCGGGTTCACTTCGATGACGAAGATGTCCTCACCCTGCACGGCCATCTGCACGTTCATCAGGCCGACAACATTGAGCTCCAAGGCCATTTTCTTGACCTGATCGCGGATCTCGTCCTGGATATGCATCGGCAGCGAGTACGGCGGCAGCGAGCAGGCGGAGTCACCGGAGTGCACGCCGGCCTGTTCGATGTGCTGCATGATCGCGCCGATCACTACGGTTTCGCCGTCGCACACCGCATCCACGTCCACTTCGATGGCGCAATTGAGGAAGTGGTCGAGCAGCACCGGGCTGTCGTTGGAGACTTTTACCGCTTCGCGCATGTAACGCTTTAGCTCGTCTTCCTGGTAGACAATTTCCATTGCACGACCGCCCAGTACATAGGACGGACGCACCACCAGCGGGTAACCGATGGTCTTGGAGTGAGCCAGGGCTTCTTCTTCACTACGCGCGGTGGCGTTGGCCGGCTGGCGCAGACCAAGGCGCTGAACCATCTGCTGGAAGCGCTCACGGTCTTCGGCGCGATCGATGGCGTCCGGGCTGGTACCGATGATAGGCACGCCAGCTTCCTCCAGGGCGCGGCAGATCTTCAGCGGGGTCTGGCCGCCGTACTGCACGATCACACCCTTGGGCTGCTCGACGCGGACGATTTCCAGTACGTCTTCCAGGGTCACCGGCTCGAAGTACAGGCGGTCGGAGGTATCGTAGTCGGTGGAGACGGTTTCCGGGTTGCAGTTGACCATGATGGTCTCGTAGCCGTCTTCACGCAGCGCCAGCGCCGCATGTACGCAGCAGTAGTCGAACTCGATGCCCTGGCCAATACGGTTCGGGCCGCCACCGAGAATCATGACCTTGTCGCGGCTCGACGGATTGGCTTCGCACTCTTCCTCGTAGGTCGAGTACATGTAGGCGGTGTCAGTAGCGAACTCGGCAGCGCAGGTGTCGACGCGCTTGTACACCGGCAGCACCTTGAGTTTGTGACGGTGGCTGCGCAGGTTCTTCTCGGTCACACCCAGCAGCTTGGCCAGGCGAATGTCGGAGAAGCCTTTGCGCTTGAGTGTGTACATCGAGTCGCGATCAATACTGGACAGCGCCAGGGTCTTGATGCGCTCTTCGTCCTTGATCAGGTCTTCGATCTGAACCAGGAACCACTCATCGATATTGGTCAGCGCGAAGACATCAGCCACGGTTTTACCCGCACGGAAGGCATCGGCGATATACCAGATACGGTCAGCGCTGGGCACGGTCAGTTCGCGGCGCAGGGTGCTCTCGGCTTCAGGATCGGCCAGATCGAGTTTCTCATCGAAACCAGCCACACCCACTTCCAGACCGCGCAGGGCTTTCTGCAGGGATTCCTGGAAGGTACGGCCGATGGCCATGACCTCACCGACCGATTTCATCTGCGTAGTCAGGCGGGCGTCGGCCTTCGGGAATTTCTCAAAGGCGAAACGCGGGATCTTGGTCACTACGTAATCGATGGCCGGCTCGAACGATGCCGGGGTGCGGCCGCCAGTGATGTCATTGCTCAGCTCGTCGAGGGTGTAACCCACCGCCAGCTTGGCGGCGATCTTAGCGATCGGGAAGCCGGTAGCCTTGGAAGCCAGCGCCGAGGAACGCGATACGCGTGGGTTCATCTCGATCACGACCATACGGCCGGTGTTCGGGCAGATGCCGAACTGCACGTTGGAGCCGCCGGTTTCCACGCCGATCTCACGCAGCACCGCGAGCGATGCGTTACGCAGGATCTGGTATTCCTTGTCGGTCAGGGTTTGCGCCGGGGCAACGGTGATCGAGTCGCCGGTGTGCACGCCCATCGGGTCGAAGTTTTCGATGGCGCAGACGATGATGCAGTTGTCCTTCTTGTCGCGGACCACCTCCATCTCGTATTCCTTCCAGCCGATCAGAGACTCGTCGATCAGCAGTTCGCTGGTCGGCGACAGATCGAGGCCGCGAGCGCAGATCTCTTCGAACTCTTCACGATTGTAAGCAATGCCGCCACCGGTGCCGCCCATGGTGAACGACGGGCGAATGATGCAGGGGAAGCCGACCTTCTCGAGCACACCGTAGGCTTCATCCATATTGTGGGCAATGCCGGAAACCGGGCAGGCAAGGCCAATGTTCTTCATCGCCTTATCGAAGCGCGAGCGGTCTTCAGCCTTGTCGATGGTATCGGCGTTCGCACCGATCATTTCTACGCCGAATTTTTCCAGAACGCCGTGCTTTTCCAGGTCCAGCGCACAGTTCAGCGCGGTCTGGCCACCCATGGTCGGCAGCAGTGCATCGGGCCGCTCCTTCTCGATGATCTTGGCCACGGTGGCCCACTTGATCGGCTCGATATAGGTGGCGTCGGCCATCGACGGGTCGGTCATGATGGTGGCCGGGTTGGAGTTCACCAGGATGACACGGAAGCCTTCCTCTTTCAGAGCCTTGCACGCCTGAGCACCGGAGTAATCGAACTCGCAGGCCTGGCCGATGACGATGGGGCCAGCGCCGAGGATGAGGATGCTTTTGATATCTGTACGTTTTGGCATTTTCTTACTCTCGAATCCTTTAGTCAGTCGACTGGCTTAGCGGCGCTTGGCCATGGCTTCGATGAAACGGTCGAACAGCGGCGCGACATCGTGCGGGCCAGGACTAGCTTCGGGATGACCCTGGAAGCTGAAAGCAACCTTGTCGGTGCGCTCGATGCCCTGCAGGGTGCCATCGAACAGCGACTTGTGTGTCGCACGCACATTGGCCGGCAGACTAGCTTCGTCCACGGCAAAGCCGTGGTTCTGACTGGTGATCATCACCACACCGGTCTTCAGATCCTGAACCGGGTGGTTCGCACCGTGGTGGCCGTTGGGCATCTTCACGGTCGTGGCGCCGGAGGCGAGCGCCAGCAACTGGTGACCAAGGCAGATGCCGAACACCGGAATGTCGGTTTCGAGCACTTGCTGGATCGCCTTGATCGCGTAGTCGCAAGGCTCGGGGTCACCCGGACCGTTGGCCAGGAAGATACCGTCCGGGTTCAGCGCCAGGGCTTCGCTGGCAGGCGTCTGTGCCGGAAGCACGGTGACGCGGCAACCGCGGGCGACCAGCATGCGCAGGATGTTGTACTTCACGCCGTAGTCGAAGGCGACGACATGGTAGGGCAGCTCGCTGGCGGGAATCTCGGCATGGCCGTCATCCTTCAGGCACCAGACACTGGAGCGCCACTCGTAACGCTCCTTGACGCTGACTTCCTTCGCCAGATCCATGCCCTTGAGGCCGGGGAAGCTGCGCGCCAGCTCCAGCGCTTTCTCTTCTGTCGCGTCGCTACCAGCCAGGATGCAGCCGTTCTGCGCACCCTTCTCACGCAGGATACGGGTCAGGCGACGAGTATCGATGCCGGCGATGGCAACGGTGCCATTGGCCTTGAGGTAGTCAGGCAGGGGTTGCTTGTCGCGCCAGTTGCTGGAAATCAGCGGCAGGTCGCGAATAACCAGACCCGCAGCCCAGACTTTCCAGGACTCGGCATCCTCCGGCGTGGTACCCGTGTTGCCGACATGAGGATAGGTCAGGGTTACGATCTGCTTGGCGTAGGAAGGATCGGTGAGGATTTCCTGATAGCCGGTCATGGCGGTGTTGAACACCACCTCACCAATGGTTTGCCCATCGGCGCCGATGGATTCGCCGCGAAAGATGCTGCCATCGGCAAGAGCCAGAATGGCTGGCGTAAGGGCTGGCTTAGTCAAGAGACCTCCCGTAGATCAAGGCTGGAGCAGACGCAGATTGTAAAAAAGCGGGATGACGTGTGAAGGTCATCCCGCTTTTTATTTGATTCATTTCTGCGCAACTTTTAGTGGACACACTAAAGCGAGAAGCTTACAGAAAACCCTATTTCGGGTCCAGCCAAAATGCCCGACAAGCGCACCCGAAGCGGGCACACCCTCCCTGCCTGACAGAAAAACTCATTTCAGACCAAGCACATCCTGCATATCGTAGAGGCCGGCCGGCTTATCTTGCAGCCATAGCGCAGCACGCACCGCCCCCTTGGCGAAGGTCATGCGACTGGAAGCTTTATGCGTAATTTCCACGCGCTCACCGTCCGCCGCGAACAGCACGGTGTGGTCGCCGACCACATCGCCAGCGCGTACGGTGGCGAAGCCAATGGTGTCGCGCTGACGTGCACCAGTCTGCCCTTCACGCCCATACACGGCCACTTTTTCCAAGTCACGCCCCAACGCCTCGGCGACCACTTCGCCCATGCGCAGCGCGGTACCCGAGGGTGCGTCCACTTTGTGCCGGTGATGCGCCTCGATGATCTCGATATCTACTTCGTCGCCCAGCACCCGCGCTGCCGTATCCAGTAGCTTGAGGCACAGATTGACCCCAACACTGAAGTTGGCGGCAAAGACGATCGGAATATCCTTGGCCGCGATAGCCAGCCGCTCCTTCTCTTCCGGCGAAAAACCGGTAGTGCCGATCACCATCGCCCTGCCTGCCCGACGGCAAACCTCGAGATTCTTCAGGGTCACCGACGGGTGGGTGAAGTCGATCAGCACGTCGAATTCGTCGACCGCCCTGGCGAGCTCACCGGTTAGCGGCACACCGAGACGACCAATGGCGGCCAGTTCACCGGCATCGGCACCCACCAAGGTGCTGTCCGGGCGATCGATAGCAGCGGTCAGGCCAGCGGCACCGCCGGTCTGCTGCACTGCTTCGATCAAGGTCTTGCCCATACGCCCGGCGGCGCCGGTCACTGCAATACGTCGCATTCAATCAGCTCCAGGCTGCAGGCCGCAGGTGACAGGCGAGGCTGAAAGCCGGTCGCCTATTACCCGCAGGCCAGTGTCATACATCACCGAAAAAGCGCTTCACACCTTCGAACCAGCCACTGGCCTTGGGTGAGTGGGAGGTGTCACCCTGCAGGGTGCCGCGAAACTCCTCGAGCATCTCACGCTGACGCTTGCTCAGGTTGACCGGCGTCTCCACCGCGACCCGACACAGCAGATCGCCCGCCGCACCACCGCGCACCGGCGCGACCCCCTTGCCACGCAAGCGGAACTGCTTGCCGGTCTGGGTACCTTCAGGAATCTTCAGTTTGACGCGGCCATCCAGCGTCGGCACTTCCAGCTCGCCACCCAACGCGGCATCGGCAAAGCTGATCGGCACTTCGCAATACAAATGTTTGCCATCGCGCTGGAAGATCGCGTGCTCGCGCACATTGACCACCACATACAGATCGCCGGCCGGGCCACCCTGAGTGCCCGCCTCGCCTTCGCCAGACAGACGAATGCGATCACCGGTATCGACACCCGGCGGCACCTTGACCGAGAGTGTCTTCTGCTCCTCCACGCGCCCCTGCCCATGGCAGCTGCCGCACGGATCGGAAATCATCTTGCCGCTGCCGTGGCAGCGCGGGCAGGTCTGCTGTACCGAGAAGAAACCCTGCTGCATGCGCACCTGGCCGATACCGCCACAGGTGGTACAGGTCACCGGGCTGGTGCCCTTCTTCGCACCGGAGCCATCGCAGGTCTTGCACTCAACCAGCGTCGGCACGCGGATAGTCACGGTGGTGCCGCGCACCGCCTCTTCCAAGTCGAGTTCGAGCGTGTAGCGCAGATCGCTGCCACGCTGCGCGCCGCCACGACCGCCGCCGCGGCCGCCACTGAAGAAATCGCTGAACACGTCGCCGAAGATATCGGAGAAGTTCGCACCACCATAACCGGCACCGGCCGCGCCAGCACCCATCTGCGGATCGACACCGGCGTGGCCGTACTGATCGTAGGCAGCCCGTTTGCTCGGATCGGAGAGTACTTCGTAGGCCTCATTGGCCTCCTTGAAGGCGTCCTCAGCCGCCTTGTCCCCCGGATTGCGGTCCGGGTGATGCTTCATCGCAAGGCGCCGGTAAGCTTTTTTCAGCTCCGCCTCGCTAACGCCGCGCTCGACGCCCAGCACCTCATAAAAATCGCGTTTGGCCATAACTATCCTGAACCCTCAATTTCATGCCTTCCAGACACGCCGACGCGGGAGCAAGCCCCCGCGCAGCGGTCGGGCCCGTCCGGACAACACCGGAACGGGCTGGAACGGAAGCAAGCCAGGGCTTACTTGTTGTCCTTGACCTCTTCGAACTCGGCGTCGACCACGTCGTCGCCCGGCTTGGCCTGCTCGTCTGCCGGCTGACCTTCACCACCCTGAGGCTGTTCGGCGTACATCTTCTGCGCAACAGGCGTGGATGCTTGGGAAACCGCAGCAATCTTGGCTTCGATCTCGGCCTTGTCATCGCCCTTGATGGCAACTTCCAGCTCGCCAAGCGCCTTCTCGATTGCCGCCTTGTCATCGTCACTGGCCTTGTCGCCAGCCTCGACCAGCATCTTGCGAGTGGCATGCACCAGTTGGTCACCCTGATTGCGCGCAGTCGCGAGTTCCTCGAACTTGCGGTCTTCCTCGGCATTGGCCTCGGCGTCGCGCACCATCTGCTCAATTTCCTCCTCGGACAGACCCGAGTTGGCCTTGATCACGATGGACTGCTGCTTACCGGTAGCCTTGTCTTTGGCGGACACATGCAGAATGCCGTTTGCGTCGATGTCGAAAGTGACCTCGATCTGCGGCATGCCACGCGGCGCCGGTGGAATCTCGGCCAGGTCGAAGCGCCCCAGCGACTTGTTCTGCGTAGCCTGCTTGCGCTCGCCCTGCAGCACGTGAATGGTCACGGCGCTCTGGTTGTCGTCAGCAGTAGAGAACACCTGAGACTTCTTGGTCGGAATGGTGGTGTTCTTCTCGATCAGCGGAGTCATCACGCCGCCGAGAGTCTCGATACCCAGGGTCAGCGGGGAAACGTCAAGCAGCAGCACGTCCTTGACGTCACCTGCCAGAACAGCGCCCTGAATGGCGGCGCCCATGGCTACGGCTTCGTCCGGGTTGACGTCCTTGCGCGCTTCCTTGCCGAAGAACTCGGCGACCTTCTGCTGCACCAGCGGCATACGGGTCTGGCCACCGACCAGGATCACGTCGTCGATCTTCGATACGTCGACACCGGCATCCTTCAGCGCGATGCGGCAAGGCTCGATGGTGCGCTGCACCAGGTCTTCGACCAGCGCTTCCAGCTTCGCGCGGGAGATTTTCACGTTCAGGTGCTTAGGACCGGACGCATCGGCAGTGATGTACGGCAGGTTGACGTCGGTCTGCTGACTGGAGGACAGCTCGATCTTCGCCTTCTCAGCCGCTTCCTTCAGGCGCTGCATCGCCAGCGGGTCACCCTTGAGGTTCATGCCGCTTTCTTTCTTGAACTCGTCGACGAGGTAGTCGATCAGGCGAATGTCGAAGTCCTCACCACCGAGGAAGGTGTCGCCGTTGGTAGCCAGCACCTCGAACTGGTGCTCACCATCGACTTCAGCGATCTCGATCACTGACACGTCGAAGGTACCGCCACCCAGGTCATAGACGATCACGGTGTGGTCGCCCTTGGCCTTGTCCATGCCGTAGGCCAGCGCGGCCGCGGTCGGTTCGTTGATGATGCGCTTGACGTCCAGACCAGCGATGCGGCCGGCATCCTTGGTGGCCTGGCGCTGGCTGTCGTTGAAGTAGGCCGGCACGGTGATCACCGCTTCGGTCACTGGCTCACCGAGATAGTCCTCGGCGGTCTTTTTCATCTTCTTCAGGATTTCAGCAGAGATCTGCGGCGGCGCCATTTTCTGGCCATTCACCTCGACCCAGGCGTCGCTGTTGTCTGCCTTGACGATCTTGTAAGGGACCATCTGGATGTCTTTCTGCACGACTTCTTCGTCGAAGCGACGACCGATCAGACGCTTGACTGCGTACAGAGTGTTGTGTGGATTGGTCACCGCCTGACGCTTGGCCGACTGACCGACCAGAATTTCGCCATCGTTCGCATATGCGACGATCGACGGCGTAGTACGGCCGCCCTCGGCATTTTCAATAACCTTGGCTTTACCGTTTTCCAAAATCGAGACGCAGGAGTTGGTGGTTCCCAGGTCGATACCAATGATCTTGCCCATTTAATTCGCTCTCCAAATTTCGATTGGTCCGCGCCTGTTTTACCGGCTGCGGGTAACACAAAAACGCTTGGCTACCAGATGGGGGTCGGCAACCGAATTTCAAGCCTTCTCATCAATCGAAGGCGGCGCATCGGCCGGTGCTTTGCTGACAACGACCATTGCCGGACGCAGCAGGCGACCGTTGAGCAGATAGCCCTTCTGAAACACCTTGAGCACGCTGCCCGGCTCGACATGGGTGCTTTCTTCCATGGCCATGGCCTGGTGATGCTCAGGGTTGAACGGCTCGCCATGCGGATCGAGCTGCTCGAGCTGGTGACGGGCCAGTGTGTCCTGCAGCAGCTTGAGGGTCAGCTGGACGCCCTCGCGCATCGGCTTGACCGCCTCATCGTCCGGACTCGATAGCTCGAGGCCACGCTCCAGACTGTCGGCGACGGCCAGAAGATCGCCAGCAAACTTCTCCAGTGCGAACTTGTGCGCCTTTTCCACATCCTGCTCGGCACGCCGACGAATGTTCTGCAGCTCCGCCGCCACACGCAGGGACTGGTCCTGCGCTGCGGCCAACTGCTCTTCCAGCGACTGCACGCGGGCCGCCAGATCCTCGGCTGCGTCCGCATCCGAATGCTCAGGCGTTTCCGGGTTCTGGTTATCCAGGTTCTGCTCGTCAGCCATGGGTCCTCCTCTCTATACGATCAGCGGGCAGCAAACCCGCGCTTGTGCCGCTATATGGGGGCGCGAAAACTGGCTTCAAGGGCTATGGCTGACGGGCAACGCAGGAAATGACGAACCGTAGTACCAAGCGACCGCTCACGCTCATCCCGCAACGCTTGTAGTTGCCACAGAAACCACTGTATAAATACCCAGGCAAGCAACTCAGGAGCCTCACATGCTGGTTCATCTGTCGGTACACAACTACGCCATCGTCGAGCACCTTGACCTCGAGCTCAAACGCGGCATGAGCGTTATCAGCGGGGAAACAGGCGCCGGCAAGTCCATCATGCTTGACGCCCTCGGCCTGACCCTGGGCGATCGTACCGACAGTAGCGTTGTGCGCATTGGCGCCGACAAGGCCGACATCCTCGCCAGCTTCGATCTGGACGACATTCCCGATGCGCGGGCGTGGCTCGCCGAGCGCGATATGGAAAATGACGGGGCCTGCATCCTGCGCCGTGTAATCACCGCAGAGGGCCGCTCTCGCGGCTACATCAACGGCACACCGTGCCCCCAGGGCGACCTCAAAGCACTCGGTGAGCTGCTGATCGATATTCATAGCCAGCACGAGCATCAGTCCCTGCTGAAGACCGACACCCATCGTCGCCTGCTCGATGAGTACAGCGGCAGTCAAGAACTTGCGCGACAAGTGCAGTTAGCCGCGCAACGCTGGAGGCAGACCCGCCAAACACTGGAGCGACTGAGCAATAGTGGCGACGAACAACGCGCACGCCACCAGCTGCTCAGCTACCAACTGGAAGAGCTGGAAAACCTCTCCCTGGGCGAGAACGAACTGGAGCAACTGGAGCACGAACACAAGAACCTGGCCAACGCCGAACAACTGCTCGGCGCCTGCCGTCAGGTCATGGAGTTGTGCAGCGAGAGCGATGCCGGCAATGTGCTTTCAGCGCTAACCGGCAGCCTACAGCGCCTGACCGCCTTCCAGGACCAACCCCAAGCCCTTAGCGAAGCGGTCAACTTGCTGGCAAGCGCGCAGATTCAGGTGGAAGAAGCCATCGGCGAACTCAACCGCTTCGTCGATCATTTCGACGCCGATCCCGAGCGCCAGCAAACGCTGGAGGAGCGCTTGGACACCATCTACACGCTGGCCCGCAAGCATCGGGTGCAGCCAGCGGCACTGCCGGGCCTGCACCAGCAACTGCTGGAAGAACTCGAAGGACTCAATGCCAACGACGAAGCGGTCGAGCGACTTGGTGAAGAGCTAGCAGCGTACGCACGACACTACGAAGAGAAAGCCGGCGAACTCAGCCTCAACCGCCAGGCAGCAGCGGATCGGCTGGCACGCGCAGTAGAGGTGGAACTTCAACGCTTGGGCATGCCAGGCGGCCGATTCAGCGTGCAGCTCAAGCCAGCCGTAGAAGGAGAACTGATGCCGTACGGCTTGGAGCTAGTGGAGTTTCTGGTCAGCGCCAACCCGGGCCAACCGCTGCGTCCGCTGGCCAAGGTCGCTTCGGGCGGGGAGCTGTCGCGCATCAGTTTGGCTATTCAGGTCATCACCGCGCAGACATCCCGCGTGCCGACACTGGTCTTCGATGAAGTCGATGTCGGCATTGGCGGCCCCACTGCAGAGGTCGTCGGGCAATTGCTGCGCCGCCTGGGCGAGCGCGGCCAGGTACTGACCGTAACTCACCTGCCACAGGTGGCCGCACAAGGCCATCACCACCTGTTCGTACACAAAGCCCGCGGCGCCGACGAAACGCGTACGGCGGTCACCGAACTCGATCAGGCCGGCCGTATCGAGGAAATTGCGCGCATGCTCGGCGGCGTCGACCTGACCGAACAGTCGCTGGCGCACGCTCGGCAGATGGTCACCTCCGCTCAAGCCTGACGGCCTAAAAAAGACATGAAAAAGGCGGCCGTGGCCGCCTTTTTCATGTACTTCAGATCAGTCTTTCTTGCGCACGTAGAGCACCAGATTGTGATCCACCAGCTCGTAGCCGTGGCGTTTGACGATCTCTTTCTGCAGTTTTTCGATCTCGGGATCGAAAAACTCGATGACATCGCCACTATCGACGCAGACCATGTGGTCGTGGTGCCCGCCATCGGCCAGCTCGAAGACGGCATGACCACCATCGAAGTTGTGCCGAACTACCAGACCGGCCGCCTCGAATTGTGTCAGCACGCGATAGACCGTTGCCAGACCGACATCTTCACCCGCCTCCATCAACGCCTTGTAAACGTCTTCGGCGCTCATGTGGCGGCGGTCCGTCGTATCCAGCATCTGCAGGATCTTGACCCGCGGCAGAGTTACTTTGAGACCAGCTTTACGTAGTTCGCTATTTTCAACCATGGTGGGCTTTCTCGCTGCTGCTGTTTCGCAGCCTCCTTCAATACGGGTATGATCCGGGTTCTTTGCCCAGCCAAGATAGTGGAAGTCACCCACCGATGCAAAACACCAAGCTCATGCTGGCCAGTCTCTCCTTCGCAGGTCTGGTCGCACTCGCCGGCTGTTCATTTCCCGGGGTTTACAAGGTCGACATTCAACAGGGCAATGTCGTCACGCAGGACATGATAGACCAGTTGCGCCCCGGAATGACCCGCCAGCAGGTGCGGTTTATCATGGGCAATCCGCTGATCACCGATACTTTCCACGCCAACCGCTGGGACTACCTGTACAGCATCCAGCCCGGCGGCAGCCCGCGCCAGCAAGAACGCGTGAGCCTGGTATTCAATGCGAACGATCAGCTGGCAGGCCTGGCTGGCGACTTTATGCCCGGCGTAAGCCGCGACGAGCAGATCCTTGGGCGTGAGGCGCAGGGCACCAGTACCACGCCTGCCGCAGTACCGCGCCAGCCCGAAGAGCGCCCGGCACCTGGCTCGCTCCTGGAGCAGATCCAGCGCGAAGTGGATGAAGCCGAGCCGGTACCAGTACCGACGCCTGAACCACTGGATACTGAATAAAAAAAGCCCGGCTAGTCCGGGCTTTTTTATGTTTCAACATGCGTAGCTCAGGCCTCTTCGGCCTTATTCTTTGCCGCACGCGCGGCGCGCAGTTTGCGTACTTCCTTTGGATCGGCAATAAGCGGTCGATAGATCTCCACGCGCTCGCCCTCCTCCAGCACACGCTCTTCGGGCTTAGGCACAGCTTTGCCAAATATGCCAAGTGGTGCCGTGGCCAGATCGAGGCCGGGGAAATGCGCCTCCATTCCCGAGCGTAAAGCCGCCTCACGCACAGTGGTGCCAGCAGGCACTGTCATTTGCAGCAGCTTCTGCTTGTCAGCCAGTGCATAAACTACCTCAACAGCAATCGACGGCTTATCCATAAAGCTGTTTCGCCCGTTCGCAAAACGCATCCACCAGTGTATTGGCTGCCTGATTGAACAAAGGTCCCAACGTCGCCTTGACCAATGGCCCGGCGTAATCGAACTTCAGGTCGAGACTGATCTTGCAGGCCTTCTCGCCCAGCGCTTTGAATTCCCATATGCCGTGCAAATGGCTGAAAGGCCCTTCCTCCAGCGTCATCTCGATGCGCTTGCCGAGCTGCAGGGCATTGCGCGTCATGAAACGCTGACTCAACCCAGCCTTCGCTACCGTCATGCTGGCGTGCATCTCAGTCTCACTGCTGGAAAGCACCTCGGTGGCCGAGCACCAAGGCAGGAACTGAGGATAGCTAGCTACGTCGTTGACCATGTCGAACAGCGCCTGCGCCGGGTATGGCAGCAGAGCAGAACGTTGAATGTGCGTCGTCATGCAGACCTTCTACGTCTTCGTTTCATTGCGCGCCACGTGAACAGCCCGGCGCAGCCAGCCTGCAACCGCATCACTCGTCATGGTGAAGAGCTAGCGCGATGGCAAAACGGGCACATTGTCGGGGATTAGCGGCTGCCCCTCAAGTTTCTGCGTTTGCCGCCCCTGCGAGCTGTCGCCAGCCGCAAGGAGACTCCCTATAATGCCGCCCCTATGGCCAAACAGAAGAAACAGTCCCCCGGGACCATCGCGCTGAACAAGAAAGCGCTACACGATTACTTCATCGAGCAGAAATTCGAGGCTGGCCTCGTGCTGTCCGGCTGGGAAGTGAAAAGCCTGCGTGCTGGCAAGGCGCAACTGGTCGACAGCTACGTCCTGCTCAAGGACGGAGAAGCCTGGCTGATGGGCTGTCACATTACGCCGTTGACCGCCGCCAGCACCCATGTCATTGCCGACCCGACCCGCACCCGCAAGCTGCTGCTGAACAAGCGCGAGCTGGGCAAGCTGTTCGGTGCAGTACAGCAGAAGGGTTACGCCTGCGTCGCGCTGGCGCTGTACTGGAAGAAGCACATGATCAAGTGCGAAATTGCGCTTGGCAAAGGCAAGAAAGAATTCGACAAGCGCCACACCGAGAAGGAACGTGATTCCGATCGGGAGATTCAGCGCGCAATGCGCACCAAGGGCAAAGACGACTAAGAATCGTGGGGCGGCGCCAGCCGCCCCGATCGACACTCTTCTAGCTCCGCCCTGGCATGCGCCAACTGCCAGGCCGCGCCTTATTCCACCCTCTACACTACCCCAATCCTCTCACCCTGCCTACGCTGTGCACGCGCCAGCCGTTGAGCCTCCTGCTGCCCTTCGGCAAGCACTTCCTGCACGTAATTGATATGGCGATGAATGACCTCACGGGCGTCTGCCGCTCGCCGGGCCATGATCGCCTCGTACAGCTCGCGATGCTGGCTCATCAGCATGTCGCGCGTCTCGTCACGCAGGGCATACATGCCACCGATATTGGTCACCACGTTGCGCTTGAGCAGATCGAATAGCCCGCGAATCGTGTGCAGCAGTACGGCGTTGTGGCTGGCCTCGGCAATGGCCAGATGGAACTGGGCATCGGCTGCGCCCTCTTCGGCTCGGGTGACCTTGCCTTCCCGGGCATAGCAATCCTGCAATGCAACGAAGGCTTCGGTGAGACGCTTGTGGTCCACCTCGGTTGCACGCAGCGCGGCGTAATAAGCACAGCTGCCTTCGAGCGTATGACGAAACTCCAGTAAGTCGCGCTGCGCATCGCTATTGTTTTCCAGCAAGTGCAACAACGGATCGCTGAACGTGGAGCCCAGCGACTCGGCAACAAAGGTGCCGCCGCCATGCCGACTGATCAGCAATCCCTTGGCCGCTAGCTTCTGGATAGCCTCGCGCAGGGACGGCCGAGAGACACCGAAGCGCTCGGCCAAAGCACGCTCTGCCGGAAGCCGCTCACCAGCCTTGAGCGTTCCTTCGAGAATCATGGTTTCCAGCTGCGCAACGATATCGTCCGCAAGCCGCCGTTGCCGCACCATTCCCACGTCCATAATCACCCTCGAATGGTCTGACCAATCTGAAAATGCTAGCCATGACCGCGCATCTGCACAAGGCCACCGGCTGCGACCAAAGTCTATAGCTAGCTAATTGACGCCCCTATACGCAGCTCTTACGCTGGCGATTCCCTTCTGTTAATTGGTCTTACCAATTAACAGTGCGGTCTAAAAATAAGAGGACTCAGCATGAGATCTGCGCACAACAACAACTCCACGGTCCGCTCAGGGCCCCATCTGAACCGAACCGCAGGGGAAGCCTGACATGTCCAACGGACTGCTCGCACTTTTCGCCTTCACACCCATTCTGCTCGCGGCAATCATGCTGATCGGCCTGCGCTGGCCCGCCAGCCGCGCCATGCCGCTGGTCTTCCTGTTCACCGCAGCCATCGGGCTGTTCGTCTGGGACATGAGCGTCAACCGCATCATCGCCTCGACACTGCAAGGCCTGGTGATCACGCTGGGTCTGTTGTGGATCATCTTCGGCGCGATCCTGCTGCTGAACACCCTCAAGCATTCCGGCGGCATTACCGCCATCCGCGCTGGCTTCACCACCATCAGCCCTGACCGTCGTATCCAGGCCATCATCATCGCCTGGCTGTTCGGCTGTTTCATCGAGGGCGCCTCCGGCTTCGGCACCCCGGCCGCTATCGCCGCACCGCTACTGGTTGCGGTCGGCTTCCCGGCGATGGCCGCAGTCCTGCTTGGCATGCTGGTACAAAGCACGCCGGTATCCTTCGGTGCGGTCGGTACGCCGATCGTTGTCGGCATCAATAGCGGCCTGGATACCGCCACCATCGGTGCACAACTGGCGGCACAGGGTTCGAGCTGGAACGCCTACCTGCAGCAGATCACCAGCAGCGTGGCGATCACCCACGCCATCGTCGGCACCGTGATGCCGCTGATCATGGTGCTGATGCTGACGCGCTTCTTCGGCAAGGAGAAGAGCTGGAAAGCCGGCTTTGAAGTGCTGCCGTTCGCGATCTTCGCCGGCCTGGCGTTCACCCTGCCCTACGCCGCCACTGGCATCTTCCTCGGCCCGGAATTCCCGTCGCTGCTCGGCGGCCTGGTGGGTCTGGCGATCGTCACCACCGCTGCTCACTACAAGTTCCTGACGCCGAAGACCACCTGGGACTTCGCCGACGCCAAGGAATGGCCGGCCGAGTGGCTGGGCACCATCGAAATGAAATTGGACGAGATGGCCGCCCGCCCGATGAGCGCCTTCCGTGCCTGGCTGCCCTACGTGCTGGTCGGTGTGATCCTGGTGATCAGCCGCGTGTTCCCGCAGGTCACTGCTGCGCTGAAATCGGTATCCATCGCCTTTGCCAACATCCTTGGCGAGACCGGCATCAATGCGGGCATCGAGCCGCTGTACCTGCCGGGCGGCATCCTCGTCATGGTGGTGCTGATCACCTTCTTCCTGCATGGCATGCGCGTTTCCGAGCTCAAGGCTGCCGTGAAGGAATCCAGCGGCGTACTGCTCAGCGCCGGCTTTGTGCTGCTGTTCACCGTGCCGATGGTTCGCATCCTGATCAACTCCGGCGTCAACGGCGCCGAGCTGGCCAGCATGCCGATCGTGATGGCGCGCTACGTGGCCGATAGCGTCGGCAGCATCTACCCGCTGCTGGCGCCAGCTGTCGGTGCGCTGGGTGCGTTCCTCGCCGGCTCCAACACTGTCAGCAACATGATGTTCAGCCAGTTCCAGTTTGGCGTTGCGCAGTCGCTCGGAATTTCCGGCGCGATGGTAGTTGCCACCCAGGCTGTTGGCGCTGCGGCAGGCAACATGGTTGCGATCCACAACGTGGTTGCTGCTTCCGCCACCGTCGGCCTGCTCGGTCGTGAAGGCTCCACGCTGCGCAAGACCATATGGCCTACGCTGTACTACGTGCTGTTCACGGGGGTGATCAGCCTGATCGCCATCTACGTGCTAGGCGTTACCGACCCACTGGTTGGCGTGTAAGAAACAGGAATCGTGCCCCCGCTTGGGGGCACGGTTGCATTCCAGAAACCGCACCTGACAGGCAATTGAAAGACGTAGGCGAGGCGGGCACGACGAGGCAAAAACAGCCGAAAAAGCGAGTTTAGTTTTCTAAATGAGCATTCTGAGGCTGCTTTTAACGACGTATGCCAACGCAGATAGTTTTTCAAAAGCCTGTTTGCGGATAACCGGGCTAACCCGGAGACCAAGCCGATGAGCGAACTCTTCTACGATGCTGCGCCGAACGCTACCCGCGTGGCGCCGCCGCTGCCAAAGCCGCGCGAATACCCCGCCAAGCCGAGCCAGGTTTATCTATTCGGTACCTGCGTGGTCGACCTGTTCTATCCCGAGGCCGGCCTGGATGCCATCCGCCTGCTCGAACGCGAAGGCCTGACCGTGCACTTCCCGCAGGGCCAGACCTGTTGCGGCCAGCCGGCCTACACGACCGGCTACACCGACGAGGCACGCAAGGTCGCACGGGCGCAGCTGGATCTGTTCGCCAACGACTGGCCGGTGGTCGTCCCGTCCGGTTCCTGCGCCGGCATGCTGCGCCACCATTATCTCGACCTGTTCAAGGATGAGCCGCAGACCCTCAAGAAGGCGCAAGCGCTGGCCGAGCGCACCTTCGAGCTGGCCGAGTTCCTGCTCAACGTCTGCAAGGTCGAATTGAAGGACGCCGGCACGCCGACCAAGGTTGCCCTGCATACCTCCTGCTCGGCCCGCCGCGAAATGAACACCCACCTGCACGGCCGCGCCCTGCTTGCGCAGCTGGGCCAGGTCGAGCGCGTCGAGCACGACCACGAAAGCGAATGCTGCGGCTTCGGCGGCACCTTCAGCGTACGCATGCCGGACATCTCCGGCGCCATGGTGCTGGACAAGACCCGCGCACTGAAGGAATCCGGCGCGCATCAGGTAGTCAGCGCCGACTGTGGCTGCCTGATGAACATCAACGGTTCGCTGGAGAAACAGCGGGAAGCCCTGCGCGGTCAGCATCTGGCGACCTTCCTCTGGCAACGCACCGGAGGTGCCCGATGAACGCCGAACAACGTATTCCCGCGATACAGATCGAGAACGCCGGTGACCCGGATTTCCGCGCCCGTGCCCGCAAATCCCTGAAGGACGACCAGCTGCGACGCAACTTCCGCACCGCCATGGATTCGCTGATGAGCAAGCGCGCCGTGGCCTTCAGCGATGCCGACGAACGCGAGCGGCTGCGCGAGATGGGCAACCGTATCCGCGCCCGCGCACTGTCCAAGCTGCCCGAACTGCTCGAGCGGCTGGAAACCAACCTGACCCGCAACGGTGTGAAAGTGCACTGGGCGGAGACGGTTGAAGAGGCGAACAACATCGTCCTCGAGATCGCCCGCGCCCACGAGGCGAAGCAGGTGATCAAGGGCAAATCGATGGTCAGCGAAGAGATGGAGATGAACCATTTCCTCGAAGGCCATGGCATCGAATGCCTGGAATCGGACATGGGCGAGTACATCGTCCAGCTCGACCACGAAAAGCCTTCCCATATCATCATGCCGGCAATCCACAAGAACGCCGGCCAGGTCGCGTCCCTGTTCCACGAGAAACTCGGCGTGGAGTACACCAAGGACGTCGACCAACTCATTCAGATCGGCCGCCGCACCCTGCGCCAGAAGTTCTTCGAGGCCGATATCGGCGTCTCCGGCGTGAACTTCGCGGTGGCTGAAACCGGCACCCTGCTGCTCGTGGAAAACGAGGGCAACGGGCGCATGTCCACCGGCGTGCCGCCAGTACATATCGCCGTCACCGGGATCGAAAAGGTCGTGGAGAACCTGCGCGACGTGGTCCCGCTGCTCTCGCTGCTGACCCGCTCGGCGCTCGGCCAGCCGATCACCACCTACGTCAACATGATCTCCAGCCCGCGCAAGGCCGACGAGCTCGACGGCCCGCAGGAAGTGCATTTGATCCTGCTGGACAACGGCCGCAGCCAGGCCTTCGCCGACAGCGAGCTGCGCCAGACGCTCAACTGCATCCGCTGCGGCGCCTGCATGAACCATTGCCCGGTGTACACCCGTGTCGGCGGCCACACCTACGGCGAGGTTTACCCCGGTCCGATCGGCAAGATCATCACCCCGCACATGGTTGGCCTGGACAAGGTGCCGGACCACCCCAGCGCCTCGTCGCTGTGCGGCGCCTGCGGTGAGGTCTGCCCGGTGAAGATCCCGATTCCATCCATCCTGCGGCGCCTGCGCGAGGAGAACGTCAAGGCCCCGGACGATCCGCACAAGGTCATGCGCGGCCAGGGCAGCAAATACTCGAAGCAGGAACGACTGATGTGGGCCGGCTGGCGCCTGCTCAACACCAGCCCGACGCTGTACCGCGTATTCGGCTTCTTCGCCACACGCCTGCGCGGCCTGACGCCATCGAACATCGGCCCCTGGACGCAGAACCACAGCGCACCGAAACCTGCTGCCCGCTCGCTACACGAGCTGGCCCGCGAGCACCTGGAGGGCAAGCGATGAGCGCCAAGGCCAATATCCTCGCCAAGCTGAAAAAGAGCCTGGAAGGCACCACGCCTATCGTCGATGACTACGACGTATCGCTGGTCACCCAACCCTGGAGCTACGCGCCCGAGCAGCGTATCGCCCGGCTGCGCCAGCTGATGGAAGCGGTGCACACCGAGATCCACCTGACCACGGACGCCGGTTGGCCCACCCTGCTCGAGCAGCTGCTGCACGACCGCCAGCTGCCGAGCCTGCTGATCGCCCCAACTACGCCATACGGCCAGCGCTTCACCGCGCATTGCGCCGGCCGTGAAGGCCTGCCGGCGCTGAAGGCCTACGACCGCCCGGTCGAGGACTGGAAGGACGAGCTGTTCAACGACACCCCGGCGAGCCTCACCGGCACCCTCGGCGCCATCGCCTCCACCGGCAGCCTGATCATGTGGCCGACCCGCGAGGAGCCGCGCCTGATGAGCCTGGTGCCGCCGGTACACTTCGCCATCCTCAAGGCCAGCGAAATCCACGACAACTTCTACGAAATCCAGCAGAAGTTCCAGTGGGCCGCCGGCATGCCGACCAATGCGCTGCTGGTCTCCGGCCCGTCGAAAACCGCCGACATCGAACAGGTGCTGGCCTACGGCGCCCACGGCCCGAAGGATCTGATCCTGCTGATCCTGGAGGACGCATGAACGCGGCCGCGCAACTCGAACGCGCGCCTTTGCCAGCCGCATTCCTCCGCGAAGTCGAACACCTGATCCCGGTCGAGCGTCGCTTCGACGATCCACTCTCCACCCTAGCCTTCGGCACTGATGCAAGCTTCTACCGACTGATTCCAAAACTGGTGGTGCGCGTCGAATCCGAAGCCGAGGTGATTGCGCTGCTCCAGCTGGCCCATGCGGAAAGCGTCCCGGTGACCTTCCGTGCCGCCGGCACCAGCCTTTCCGGCCAGGCGATCAGCGACTCGCTGCTGATCGTGCTTGGCGACAACTGGAACGGCCGCGAGATTCGCAACGGCGGCGCGCAGATCCGCCTGCAGCCCGGCGTCATCGGCGCCAATGCCAACGCCGTGCTCGCGCCATTTCAGCGCAAGATTGGCCCTGATCCGGCCTCGATCAACGCCGCCAAGATCGGCGGCATCGTCGCCAACAACTCCAGCGGCATGTGCTGCGGCACGGCGCAGAACACCTACAAAACCCTCGCCGGCCTGCGCGTCGTGCTGGCCGATGGCACCGTGGTCGACAGCGAGGATGCCTCCAGCGTTGCCGCCTTCCGCCAGAGCCATGCGGCGCTACTCGAACAGCTGGCCGAGCTGGGCCGCGAAACCCGCGCCAACACCGAACTGGCCGCGAAGATCCGCCACAAGTACCGACTGAAGAACACCACCGGTTTCTCGCTCAATGCGCTGGTCGACTACGACGAGCCGCTGGATATCCTCAACCACCTGATGGTCGGCTCCGAAGGCACGCTGGGCTTTATCAGCGCGGTGACCTACGACACCGTGCCGGATCACCCGCACAAAGCCAGCGCGCTGGTGGTGTTCCCTGACGTGGAAACCTGCTGCCTGGCCGTACCGGTGCTCAAGCAGCAGCCGGTGTCGGCCGTGGAGCTGCTGGACCGCCGCAGTCTGCGCTCGGTCGAGCACAAGGCCGGCATGCCCGAGTGGGTGAAGGAACTGTCGCCGACCGCCTGCGCGCTCTTGATCGAATCACGCGCCGCCAGTCAGTCGCTGCTGCACGAGCAGATCAACCTGATCATGACCTCCATCGCGCACTTCCCGGTGGAGAAACAGGTCGACTTCAGCGAAGACCCGGTGGTCTACAACCAGCTGTGGAAGATCCGCAAGGACACCTTCCCAGCGGTCGGCGCCGTGCGCCAGACCGGCACCACGGTGATCATCGAGGACGTGACCTTCCCCGTCGAGCGCCTAGCAGAGGGCGTCAACCGGCTGATCGAATTGCTCGACAAGCACCGCTACGACGAAGCGATCCTCTTCGGCCACGCGCTGGAGGGCAATCTGCACTTCGTCTTCACCCAGGGCTTCGATGATCCGGCGCAGGTCGCCCGTTACGAAGCCTTCATGGGCGAAGTGGCACAGCTGGTTGCCGTCGAATTCGGCGGTGCGCTCAAGGCCGAACACGGCACCGGGCGCAACATGGCGCCCTTCGTCGAGCTGGAATGGGGCAGCGAAGCCTACGCGCTGATGTGGAAGATCAAGCGCCTGCTCGACCCCACCGGCATTCTCAATCCGGACGTGGTGCTCTCCGAAGACCCGGACATCCACCTGAAGAACCTCAAGCCGATGCCCGCCGCCGACGAGATCGTCGACAAGTGCATCGAGTGCGGCTTTTGCGAGCCGGTCTGCCCATCCAACGGGCTGACCCTGACGCCGCGCCAGCGTATCGTCATCTGGCGCGATATCCAGGCGCGCAAGCGCGCCGGTGTCGATACCACGGAAATCGAACGCCTCTACCACTACCACGGCGTCGAGACCTGCGCCGCCACCGGCCTCTGTGCCCAGCGCTGCCCGGTCGGCATCAACACCGGCGACTTGGTGCGCAAGCTGCGCGGACGTGAAGCGAGCAAAACCGGAACCGCCAACTGGCTGGCCGACCATTTCAGCACCGCCGTACAGGGCACCCGCTTCATGCTGCATGCCGCCAACGGCGCGCACATCATCCTCGGCACCAAGCGCCTGGCCAAGCTGTCCGCGAGCATGAGCAACGTCAGCAAGGGCCGCGTCCCGCAATGGACACCGGCCATGCCGCAGCCCCTGCAGCGCCTGCACCTGCCCCAGCCCGCCGCTCAGGATGAGCGTCCGCGCGTTGTCTATCTGGCCGCCTGCGTTTCCCGTGCCATGGGCCCGGCGGCGCGTGATCAGGAACAGGAGCCGCTGCTCGACAAGACCCGCGGCCTGCTGGAAAAGGCCGGCTACCAGGTGATCTTCCCCGAACAGTTGAACGACCTGTGCTGCGGCCAGCCGTTCGCCTCCAAGGGCTATGCCGAACAGGGCGAACGCAAGCGCCAGGAGATGCTCGATGCGCTGCTCAAGGCCAGTCGCGGCGGGCTCGACCCGATCTACTGCGACACCAGCCCCTGCACGCTGCGCCTGGTCCAGGGCCTGACCGATCAGCGCCTCGACATGTACGACCCGGTACGCTTCATCCGCACGCATCTGCTCGACAAGCTGGACTTCGTCCCGCAGGAAAAGGCGATCGCCGTGCACGTCACCTGCAGCACCCAGCACCTTGGGGAAGCACAGGCACTGATCGACATCGCTCGACGCTGCGCCAAGGAGGTTGTGGTGCCCGAAGGCATTCATTGCTGCGGTTTCGCCGGAGACAAAGGCTTCACCACCCCGGAGCTCAACGGCCACGCCCTGCGCAGCCTGAAAGATGCGGTGCAGATCTGCGATGAAGGCATCTCCACCAGCCGCACCTGCGAGATCGGCCTGTCCCGTCATGGCCAGATCGACTACCACGGACTGGTCTATCTGGTAGACCGCGTCACGCGCAGCAAAACAGCGGCCCAGCCGCTCTAACCCGCGCACCACGGCCCCGCTCAAGAGAGCGGGGCCGCTTCGTTTGTGTCGCTTCGATGAACGCTCACGCGCAATCGCAGTCGGATTTTTAGAGCCCGTGACGGGTTCTATTCGACTCGGCGCCGCCGCTTCAGCTGTTATCAGGCAGGCCCGGGAAGTCCACAAGACTGGAGGCCCCACAATGAAAGTTCATGCACTGCTTGCATCCGCGGTACTGCTCGCTAGCCCGGCTGTCTTCGCACAAGACCTGTGCCAGATCAACCTGCAGGAAATCGACGACAACATGGCCACCAACACCGCCACTCTGGGTGAGCCGGCCAAGAGCAAAGTCGACGAGTACGTCAAACAAGCCCGCGAGGCTCAGCAGTCCGGTGACACTGAGGCCTGCATCGCGCACTCCACCAAAGCCCTGCAAGAGCTTAAAGGCCCAGGCAGCTCGGGCAGCAGCGGCACTGCAGGCTCCGGCTCCGGTAACTGAGCCAAGGCGGCGGGGTCGCACCAGCGATCCTGCCGCGGCCAGCTGTACGTTTTATAACCAGCATGGCTACAAACTGATCGACAGCGCGTAAAGATCGCCGTACACTCGCGTCCAGCACCACAAGCGTCACCAGGGGCCGATTAGGATTCGACGCCGGTAACAAAACTTGAGGGGCATGCCGAGTTGGTAACAGAACTCGTAAATAAACTGTTGCAAACTTATAGTTGCCAACGACGACAACTACGAAGGGTACGCGCTAGCCGCCTAACCTTCATCTGGTAGCTTCGGCTCCAGCGGTCACTAGGGGATGCCTGTAAACCCGAAATGACTGTCAGACAGAACAGGATCGCCGCCAAGTTCGCTGTAGACGTAACGGCTAAAACTCATACAGCTCGCTCCAAGCACCCTGCCAATCGGGCGGCGCGGAGTTAACTCAGTAGATCTGGCTAAGCATGTAGAACCGATAGCGGAGAGCTGGCGGACGGGGGTTCAAATCCCCCCGGCTCCACCAAACAAGCCCCAAAACACGGGGGCTCTAGCGAAGAAGGTTGCTGAAAGTAGCTGAAAATATGTCCCGGTTAGTCGGGGTTTCAGCAACATTTCAGCAACCTTTTTTGCTACCCATCTCAGCCCGTCCGGGCAATCTCAATTCCCCTTCACTGCTTCATACGATTTCTCGCAGGCAGTACCGGCTATTCCTCGCTCGTCGGCGACAGCAGCATAGAGTTGAGCAGCCTCTCCAACCCTGCCGAACACGTCGGCTCGCACTCGGGCGGCGTCTTCGGCTGCCTGGCTGAGCTGGGCAGTGATGGCATTGCCGGCGTCACGACTGCGTTGCTCAGCTGCTGCGAGGCGCCGCTGCAGGCGCTCAAGAGCACTGCCAGCGCGATCAGCGTCAATGCGCGCTGCAACCAGTTGTTCCTGTGCCTCTGCATCTGCTTTCTCCGTTTCGGCTTGGCGCCGCTGGTTTTCCTGAATCACGAACAGCGCAGCGCGGCGGTCGCGCTCGCTGACTTCGGTGCGGTAGTTGGCAAGGTCTGCCTGTGCCTTCGAGGCCACAGACTGCGCCGATAGCACACGGATCTGCTGCCCGCCGGCCACAACAGCCAGAGCCAGCACCCACCAGGCCCAGCTGGGCACAAACTTCAGCCAGGCGATCATCGCATCACCTCCCGCACCGCCGCGGCGTACCGGGCGGCCCAGCGGCTCGGATGAGGTTTTCCGGGTCGCCATGTGCGCAGATACAAATCCCAGCCGCCAGCGGCATCATGCTCGCCTGGCAGCGACTTCGGATCGGTCCATAGCAGCAGACGGCCGAATGCGAAGGCCAGCACGTCGTCACGTTCGAGCGCAGCCCAAACGGCGGCAGGCTCCGGAGCCACGCCGCGCGCAGCACATACGCGCCGGGCATGTTCACGGCTCGACGGGTGATTCAGCACGCCACGCACACCGCCGCCCTGCTCGAACTGCAGTAGGCCGCGGGCCGGACCGGTCGGCCACTGGCGGCGCCGCTGTTCCGGATCTTCCTGCTGCGTGATAGCCAGCAACATGATCTCAGCCTCTCGGCTAGACATCCGCGCAGGCAGCAGCGCGAGAGCGGGCGCTATGGCTCGCTCCCGTAGTTCTGAGAGGGTCATGGAAAACTCCGGGCAGAGAAAGCCCCGACTGGCGGGGCTTAGGTGGGCTTCAGGGGTTGCGCTGCTTCTGGTTAGGAAGGAAAGAACGTCAGAACGTTCGACGCCGGGCTCTCGCCTGCACCGTTCCAAGCGGTGACGTAGAAGTATTGCGTCACGCCGTCCGAAACACCGTCGACGCGCACAGAGGTTGCCGCGGTCTGCGCCTGCAGTACATAGTTCCCGGTGCCTGTCTTCATGTAGACGCGGTAACCACTCGGCGGGCTGCCAGACTGCGGCGCCTGCCACGCGAGTATGTAGTACAGCGCCGGGTCTCTGCCCGCGCTGAGCTGCTCGAAGTTTGTAGGCGCTGAAGGGGCTACCACTACCACTGGCCGAGTGAACCCCGCCACCACACCGGGCATCATGCTGCCACCGTCTGGCCGATCACGTCCCATTCGTTCGTGCCGACCTTTTTGAGCGTGACAGTCATTCGGGCCGTCATGCTTAGCGTGCCGCCGGACGGAGCGTTGAGCGTGACCCCACTCGCCGCCGCCAGGGTAACGTTGCCCAGTGCGCGGACGGTGATCTCGGTTCCGATCTCAAACGCCACGGATGCGTTTGTCGGAACAGTCAGCGTGATGGCACTCGTGGTGCCTGGCCGCACGTAGTTCCAGGCATCAGTCAGGGCCAGCGTGCGGCTGGTGGCCGTGGTTACGATGGTGGACTTGTCCTGCTTGGTGGTGGGGTCGAAGTTGCCGGTGTGAAAAATCTCGCGCCACGCACCCCATTCACCAGCGGCGCGCGTCCTAAATGCACGTCTGCCGTAAGTTGTGCAGTACGTCTGGCTCTCGTAATCGGGCAAATAGCCACCCACAATAACCTCTCCGAATATAAATCCAGGTGGGCGATTAGCCATTGCCGCCCCGTCGTCTCGCCATCGACCCGGCGTAACCAATTGGTTTAGGTCTGAAACACCAGCGCCAAGCGCAATGCCGCCAACCCCAAAAGCCCCCACCGCCATCAGTGCGCCCGGCGTTGTATCCGTTGGACTGGTCTGGGTATTCGCGTTCGCTGCCGTGCCTAGCAGATTGATTCGAGCCTGAATCTTCCCGAACGCCGACAGCACGCTATCCGCCGCCGTGACTGCCGTGGACACAGCCAGACTCAGCCCCATCAGCACCGTGTTGCGCACCCGGATTTCGTTGAAATAGAGGTTCGTCGAGCCCTCGGCCAGGGCATCGGTCGTGCCGGGTGACGGGTTGATCTCGGCGTACACCGAGCCGGTCCAGCGGTACTGGCGAGTTGGGTTCGCCGCAGTGCCCTGGTTGATGGCGATGTAGATTTTTCCGCCCTCTCCGGTAGCGGGGAAATCCTGGCGAGTCGGATACTCCAGCACGTCGTCAACATAGCTCGGCAACTGGCTGGCCGGAATGCGGGCGAACTCGTCGAGGGTCGGGATGCCGCCAGACACGCCGCGCTCGGTCGTGTTGATCTTGCCGTCAAGCGCAGTTTGCAGGCCGGAGACGGTACTGATCGCTTGAGCGCCGGTGTGGGTGGCCCGGTCCCGCAGCTGGGCATCCGTGGCATTCGCCGTTGCGCCGGTTGCGATGCCGTCCAGCTTCGTCTTCATCGCGCTCGCGGCCCACCATGCAGCGACGGCCTGGAACACACGCTGAGCGGTCCAGGCGCGGCGAGTCGTGGCGGTGCCGGCTTCAGCTTCGGCCTGGGTGACGGTCGATGCCGTCCACTCACGGGCGTCGGTGAGGCGGGCGTCTGATGTACCAACCTTGCCAGAATACAGCGCCTTGATGTCCGCGCCGATTGCCTGCACAAGTGCAGTGATGCGGGTCTGTAGGCTCATGGTTTACGCCTTGGCTGTGGTGTAGTCCGTGACGAAATCGCGCTCAGGGTTGCCGACGCCGATGTTCTGGCATGCCTGCAGTTGCTGCGCGGTGGTAAGGGTCTGCGGCGCGTCGTAGCGCACCCGATTGGCGATCTCACTGGCGATGGTTGCAGCGAAATTCGGGTCGTTGTTCAGCGCATCCGCCAGCTCTTTAAGCGTGTCGAGAGCGGCACCGGCCCCATCTACCAGCTCGTTTTTCAGCGCAGCCGAGGCGGCGGCGATTGAGTCGAATATCTTGTTGGCAGACCAGGTGACGGACGTGGCGCCGTCTCCGGCGTTGTCGTCAATGACAGCCCCTGACGAACCAAGCAGGCCGTACAGCTCATTGATTGCTGCGACCAAGTTGCCCTTTGCCGTAGTGCTGAGCGCCGTGAGGTCGCCCTGCTTGGTGCGCAAGTCTTTGATATCTGCGCCGATGGCTTGAACGACAGCGATGATTTTGGTTTCGAGAGTCATGGATTCAGCCTTTTGCGAGGATGTAATAAGCAAGCGGGTCTGGAATCAGGTCATCGCGGACGTATAGGCCGTCGTCGCTGCCCTGGGTGAGGCGGTTGTCGGGGTCTTCGCTGATCAGCGGTGCGTCACCAGCGCCTGGCGCGTCTTTGCCAGGTGGGCCGGGCGGCCCCTGCTCGCCGGACGTGACGACAACCGTCTCGGCGTCCGGCTCAAGGCCGACGGCGTATTCGGCGCCGGCCTCGATGACCAGCACCTCGGGGTCGCCGCAGATCGCTACGGTGCTCATACGGTCACCTCACGACTGACGGTGACGGCCCCCTGCAGGTAGCGCTGGACGGTGCCGTCGGCGTACTCGACCTCGAGGTCGTAAACGCCATCAGTCCATGTGAGAGCGGCGGTTTGAGTTGCGCTCAGGGTGCGCGTCAGTGTGCCGGGGCCAGTGATGGCTAGGCCGCCGTTCTCGGTCGTCAGCTCAAGCAAAACAGCGCCGCCGACCTGCTCGCGAATCTGCATGCGCGCCGTGGCGCCGGTAAGGTCTACCGGGGGTTTGTAGATCAGCTGCCCGCCGCTGGGCGCCAGGCCAAACGCGGAGAGCGCGTTGATCTCCAGCGTCGATTCATCGATCACCGTGACGCGGTGCGGGCGCTCCCTGGGCGATCGGTTAACTACCTGCATGCCATTTACGCCTTCGACCCAGGCCAGCCAGCTACCCGGCAAGTCGTGGTCAACCGTGAGGCGCAGCGGCGACCCGCCGAGGGCGGCGATCGGCCGGTATTCGTAGCGCGGCTGCATCAGCCGCAGGGTGTCGCGCAGGGTCGAACCCTGCACGATGTGCAGATCGTGTGTTGCTGGCTGCATGATTAATCCTGGCTTGAGGATGTGGTGTGCTTGCGTCGCTACTATGCAAAAAGGCTCAGCGGACGTACCTGCAGCTGATAGATCAGCCAGCGGCCTTCCTGGTCTGTTCCTCCTGTAGCGGCGAGGTCGATCCAAACCGTTTTTTCGGCAGGGATCGTTAGAGCGACGACGCTATCATCAGGACCCTGCTGGCCGACGGCGATGCCAAGGGCTTCGAAACCTTCCGCCTCGATACCGGCATAGCCGCCCGCCTCCCAAAACAGCACAGGATCAATCAGCACTGTCCAGGTATATGAGCTTCTATTGGCAAACACCAATGGAATAGGGGCATGTTCAAGTGTGTCATCAACATCGCCAGGGACAAGTGCAGGAATTTGCAGGGTTGTAACGCTCGGCTCGTCGTCTGACCAGCTCTTGCTGGCTGCATATGCGCGGTCGGCGGCACCAAGAGTTTCCGTGTAAGTGGCGGGTAACGTCGTGCCCCAATCGGCCAGGGGGAGCACGATCCTGGTCCACTTCAACGAGCCATTAAACGAGTGAGCAACCCACTCGCAAGCCGTACCATTTTGGTCGATCTGGATGCAGCGCTGACCAATCTGGTTTGGTGAGGCAGATGGCCGCCCGAAGAACATGCGGTGGGCTGCATTATTAATCACTTCAACGACAGTATTGTCGCCGCCAGATCCACCAGAAGAGAGCGCTGCAAGCGTTGCCGCGGTCAGCCCACAGTAGATGACGCTTCCCATTGACCAGAGCTGCGCCGTAGTGCCCTCGCGCGCACGCACCAAAGTGGCGACACCGCTGGCAACTGTTGCGTCGACAATCTCCCACTGAGTTGCGCCGGCTGCTGCATCGGCCAGCGTCAGGCGATATTCGCCGTCTGGCAAATCCAGCGGGCACGACGTAGCGCCTTGCTCCAGGGTGATATCCCGGAGCCAGTTGTTTACAAAGTTAGGCATGGTTAACACCAGGTCACAGGATATGGATAATTACGGCGTATCTCGCCAGTCAGTGGGTCGGCCGAGCCGTAAAGCGTGCCGCCGCCGGCGGGAGAGAACACCCCGCTGTCGATAGCGCCACGGCTGCAGGCGTTGCCGTAGAAATAGGCGGCTCGAGTCTCAACCACGACGTCTGATACGCGCCGCGTATAGATGATCTCCACGCGAAGGCATTTGAGCTGCATGGAGTAGCTGTAAACGCCGACGTTGAGTTGCAACTGCGTCACCGTGCGAGACGGGGCAGAGGTGTCGCTGAAATAGAACAGCCCATCCCCGCCGCCACCGATGATTACCCACTCCCCGGCAAAGCCCGCAAGCAGATCTACACCATCTAGCGTTATCTGAAGATCATCTTCAGAAGTGATGGTTTCCACTTTTTCGTTGTTGGTGAATTCTCCAAGGCTACTGTTTCTGATATCGGAAACGTTTGTGCTTAGCGCTGTGCGGATCTCAAACTTGGTAACCGGGATTCCATCCTGAATCAGCGCGATTGAAGTAGAGCGGTCCTCAGTGGTGCTTGAGCTGAAGCTGGTCGAAACCGTCGCCCCTTCATCGGTAACAAGCTCATTCGTCACGCCCCACGTTACGTCATGCGACCTGGCAGCGCTGAATACATCTTCGCGCCATAGCTGAGCGATTTGCTCGCCATCGAAGTAGCCACCAACAATGCGACGGCGGGTAGTCGTCGTCTCGCCTGCGTACGGGAGCCTGAATGTGCGTCCATAAGTTCCGCCCTGATTCACGTTATCGATGACCAGAACGTAGTAGGTGCCGCCAATCCCGACTTCTGCGGACGCACCAAAGCGCCAAGTATCAACATCCTCGGCGAATGTCCCGGTTCGGCTTTCAGAACTTGTGTCGGCGGAAGCCTGCGGAACAATGTCAGAACTAACCGGGCTGATTCCCGGATAGCTCCCCGAGATAACAAGCTGCCGTAGCCAGTTGCCAGGGCTGCAATACAACGCCCTAGCGCCCGTCGGCACCGCGTCGACAAACAGCGCGCTGTTACCGAGCGACGGCCCGCTTATTCGGTAGCTCTCTTGACTAACGGGCGATGATCTACGGGCGACGACCTTCGTTTTTGTGACCAGGCAAACAGTCAGGGACACGTTGACGAAGAGGTTTCGCGTAGGCGTGTGAAGCGCGAAGTTGTATGTCGGATCGCCTGGCCCTGATCCAGTTCGGATGCCGTTGGTTTGGATGACCGCGTAGCGGCGCCAGTCCCGGCCTGCAGCGTTTTCCTCGTCACCTGGCAGATCGATTGCCCGTGGATCGCGGAACAGCACGGCGCTCTCGCCTGTTCGCCGCGGGAATGTCACGCCAGCCGGAAACGGATAGAGCGTCAGCCCGTTATAGGTCGTCAGCTTCACCTCATTGCCAGGGCATGACGTCTTCGATTGGAGCGTTGGGAATTCGACGAAGCCGTGATAACCGAGGCCATAGCGCAGAACCTGGCCCGGTATCGACTCTTCAAGCGGCGAATCAAACATCAGGCTTCCCTCACCGGCAGGGCGAAGTTCATTTGCACGGCAGCGCCTGAGGCATCGGTCATAAACAACGACTTCAGCGGCAAGACTTCCATACTCAGAAGGTAGTCATTTGAATAGATCGATTGCGACTGCGCCTCGGTGTAATAAGCCCGAGATTCAGGAACCTCGGTCAGCGGGCTGGCAATCCCGCCGCCAGTACCGCCGCCGGATGGCGCCTGATAGTTGCCAGTCCCGCGCTGGGCTGGGAGCGGACCGACCGGATCGACACGCGGCAATGATCTGGCTTGGCGCTGGGGAGCGGCGAGAGACTGGATGTCTTCGGCCACGCTTTTGCCTGTGCGGCGCTCGACCATCGCCGTTCCACCAGCCCGACGGCTCGCCTCCATGGCTGCGCCACTGGCCTGCCGGCTTGATGCCATGGCCGCACCAGAAGCGCGGCGGCGTTCCTCATTGGTCATGGGTCATAGCTCCAGCAAATCGTTAGGGATGCCTACGCGATACAGCGCTTCGGTCGTACCCGCTCGCTCGTCGCGGTACTCCGCGGCAATCTCCCGAGACTCAATATCGAAACGGCGCGGGTATATCTCGGCCGGCATGTTGTCGTTGGCGTCGTAGTTGCCGGCGAACCCCATTCGGTCTTCGTCGTACGGGCCGATGGAAAAGCCGGTGAACGGGTCGACCTGACGCCCGCCCAGCTGCGTGCCGAGCAACGGAGTCATCGAAGAGCCGAATGGTGGCAGGCTGGTGTCAGGGCTGGCCGGAATACTCAGTACGTCACTCGCACCGCCGCCGCGCATGATCGCAACGCTGAGCGCCGTAATGGCCTCGCCGCTGGCCAGGTTGAACTGGTGCACGATGCGCCGGCACTTGCCTCTGGCGTGCACGCCCTGATCGCTGATCTCGAGTGTGTGCGAGAGATCAACCCCCATGGCCAGACTTGCCGGAACCTCCCAGGTGAGCGTCGTCTCGCGGTGGGCGCCGACGATCTGCACCTGCCCAATGCGCAGCGCGGTCGCCAGCGCATTGCTGCGCCGGCTCTCGTCCGAGAGATCCTGGCTGCCAGTACCGCCGTCGCGGATCGGATCACTGCCCCAGGTTTCGGCAATGTCACGCTCCACGGAAAGCGTGTATCCGGCACGCTGGACGATGCGGGACTGTTCAACCTCGCCCGCCGCCGTCGCCAGGACCAGCTTGTAGCTCTCGGTTACCGTCTGCACCCAGCGGCGGGCACCAGTGAACTGCGCCGAAAGCCACAGGTTGTCGAAAGTATTGCTCCACGCGTTGCCGTCGCCGCATGGGTTTGGCATGGACAGCGGCAGCTTGTAGCCACCCACACCGCCGAGTAGCTGTTGCCCGCTGCCAGATACGGCGCTGGCAATCATCTCTGTGTCCGGCAGATCGGTGGACCATACCCGCCAATTACAGAATCCGCTGATGCCGCCGCCCGCGTTGATGTGCGTCCAGGTATAGCCTTCGTTAAGCTGCCACAACCGCTGATAACGGTAGCTGAATTCGATCTCAACCCGGTTCGTGGCCGCATCAAGGTCCGACTGCTGCAGCTCGATTCGCTGATACAGCGTGGTGCCCTGGCCGAACACGAAGTTAGGCGCCCCGGCATACCAGCTGCTGACGCGAATCGTTCCATTGGCGGAACAGTCCAGGCTCACGGGGCGCGTACTTAGCCGCTCCTGCGCGTAGTCCCAATGACTGCGGCCCTCGACCGGCTCGAACAAATCTTCCGACCAGAGTCCACCGACCAGAGCGTTAATTGCCGCAATGCTCATGCCCTCGACACGCTGCTGCAGCTGGTCCGAGCATTCGCAGCTCAGCACCCGATTGACAGGGTTCCAATCGGCGCGGCTGATCTGTCCGGTATAGCTGCGCGCCTCGGTCGTCTCGCCCTGCTTCGTGCTGATGTAGTCGATGGTGACCGTCTGACCTTTCCAGTCAGGCGGCACGACAGGCGTGCCAGGCGCGATGTAGAGGTCAAAACCAGCGATGCCGGCTGCGCCCTCTTCCCGATCTACCGTTACGGTACCCGTCAGCTGAGACGTGAGGTTCACGCCGCCCACCAGCACGCGCAGCGCCCATACGAACGCATTGCCGCGCACGATGTACTCCGGCTCGGCAGACGATCCAGCTACGCCATTCAGCGGCACGGCGTTGAGTGGCGAGGCGTTGAGCATTTAGGTTTCTTCCCAGGTGATGGACCAGGTGTGCGCGGACGACTGCGACTTCGCCGGTTTGGTGGCAAATACCGAGTACACGGGCAACCAGGACACTTGGTAATCGGTAGCGCCTGCCACGGCGGTGACGGTCACCACGCCCTCATTGGTTACGCACGGGGTGCGCACCCAACGCCCTCCCAAGAAGGCGTGCGCCCACGGCGCCAGGTCAGGCCGTGGCGTGCTGGTGAGCGTGAAGGTCGGGCCAGGCCCGACGATGTTGCTCACCTGCATGCTGCGCAGCTCGAGCGGCTGGCTGAAGTCCAAACCATCCAGCCCGGGTGGCATCAGGCCCGTGCCGGTGATGGTTCCGGCCGTTTTCTGCCAATGCTGCATCTTGGCTGCCGCGCCATCGCTCATACGGAGCACGGTGCTGCCGCCGATGGCCTCTTCGCTTTGTTCCGGCGCACCCGCGTGCGCCATGATCGGCACGCCGCCGAGCATGATTTGTGTTTGTGGCATTTCTCAGGCTCCAGAAACGACGAAGCCCGCACTAGGCGGGCCGTATTAAGGCAGGCTTGCTGTCAGGGAACGACAGGTACTGGCATTGTCATTACTGCGACCTCTGGTGCATTGCTAGCCCCAACCAACTCGCGACGACGCCAGCGTACGGCGGTCATGGCCTTTGATAGGTCAGTAGTAATCATGTGAACCCGCAATAACACATAGCCATTGCTGCTCGGGAGGAACCCTAAGTCCTGAGGCTCGATATGGTTATCGGCTGCTATTTGCGCAGCAAGTTGGCTGCTAGGCAACTCGGGCACCTCCTGAATTGGCTCCACTACCGACAGATATAATCCTTCAGTGCAGGCGTCATCGATCTGGACGGTGCAGAGCCTGTTCTTTTCTTCGATTTCTTCTCCGGTCAAACCAGCATCTTCAAAAACATGAATACGAACTGAAAGTTCTTCATATCTCGCTAGAAGCCGATCTACAGCTTGACCCGCTTCGGTCGCCGTTAAAAACGGACCGAAATGCGGGAGCTTCACCAGCTCATGCTTTGCCTCAACCGAAAATAGATACCTGCTTGCCATTAGGGTCCCCGATGCGTGCGTCCGAACTTCCGCGCTGTATTGCTTAACAAGCGGTCAAACTGATCCGCCTCCGCAAGCATCGTATACGTTTCACCGCCAGGAAGCGTGAGATTGACGACGCCCCGGCTCGGGCCTGATGCCGCAGTATCTAAGCTCGCAACCGTCCCGACCATGCCGCCATCGGCGAACCGAGGGATCGGGATGCCGTTGTTGAGCATGTCGAGATGCCGCTTGCCAAGCTTGCGCACGGCCGCTGCGTTGATCACATACTCGCCGTTCGACAGATAGGCCGGGATGCTGTCGCTGGTTCCAGTTCCCGGACCGCTGATATAACCGCCTGTGGCGAACTTCTGCGGCGCAGGGCCTGGATCCTGCAGCGTGTAAGGCTGGCTGAAGTCGTACTTTGCCCCAACCTTGACGATGATTTCGCGCTTGGCCAGGGCATCCAGGGCGGCCTGCACTTGCGCCAACGCGGCATCATCCATCTTCACACTGACGGGCATATCCTCCAGCGCGGCAGCTGCCGTCTTGAGGTTGACCATCTCCTGCTTGATGTCGGCGATCTTCTGCTCTGCCCGGCTCTGCTCGATGTCATTCGCGGCAAGCTCAATGTCGCGCAGCTCGCCAACGAAGCCGGCAAAGCCGTAGGTGTTGGCACCGGCTGCCTGCAAGTCCTGCAGCATCTTCAGAGCGGCCTGGGCCTTCGCCTGGGCGCCTTCAACGTCACCGGCACGCAATGCCTCACGTGCGCCGACCTTCAGCGCCTGAGCGGCCCCGTAGGAAGCCTCGCCGCCAGAGTTCATGCCAGCGATGGCATCTTGGTATCGCTTCTCAATATCCAGGCGCGCTTTGCGCACCTTCTCCAGCTCGCTGTTGGCCTTCTTCTCTGCCGAGATCAGCGCTTTTACGCCCTGCTCGGACGCCTTGACCAGTCGGTCCTGCTCCTTTTCTATTTCGGCAACGTACTTTCGGCGGGAGGCGAGATCATCATTCCTCTCATCATTGGCTCCGTCGAACTGAGTCCTCAGTTGATTCCTCAAGGCTCCAATTTGAGCATTAAGCGACGCCTCGCCCTCGCGCACAGACTCTTCGGTGACGCCTCTTAGCTTGAGAGCTATTTTCTCAAACCAGTTCGCATTTTTAAGCTTGTCCCGAAGCGTGTTCAGTTCGCGAAGCTGGTAAAGCAGCAGCGATATTTCAGTGTTGATCCCGCCCGCTGTTTGCTTTTCATCTCTGAACAGGTCTAGAAATTCGCCAGTGGCAACCTTGTTCATGGCAGCAGCCAGGTCATTCATTGCGCCAGTAGCTTTAGTTGACGCCCCTGTCATCTTGTCGAATGCGCCAACGACCTCGATTGCGCTATTACTAAGCCGTTCCCCGGCAGTCCCAAAAGTGTCACCAAGCTGCTCTGCCTCTGTTGATAGCTTCGGCAGCTGCTGAATCAGTGCGTCAGTTACTACCTCAGCAGTCAGCTGGCCTGCTGCTGCCATCTCTCGTAGCTTTCCAACTGGAACGCCCAAGGAGTCAGCAAGGGCTTGCATAAGACGAGGCGCTTGCTCGGCAATGCTATTAAACTCATCTCCCCGCAAGGCGCCAGCCCCCAGCGCCTGACCAAACTGAGTGATTGCGGCGGAAGACTCAGCAGCTGATGCGCCAGAAATGCGCAACGCCTTGGTCACCGCCTCTGTGACCTTTCCAATCTCACTCTGGCTACGTCCGGCTCCCTTGAGAGCTGGCGTTAGGCGCGTATATAAATTGGTGACCGACTCTAATGAAGCGCCGTTCTCGTCAGCAATCCTGCGAACATCTGACATAGCCCGGTTGAACTCTTCCTGAGTCCCATATGCAAGACGCAGCCTTGCTTCCATTTGCTTGCTCTGGTCGGCGAGATCGCCATAGGCTTTCGCGGCGCCCGCCACTAAGGCTGCAGAGAACAAGCCCACTAAGGCTTTACCGGAAGATGCAAGGCGCTTATTCATTGTATCGAGCTGCGAATTGACCTCATCGAACGCCTTCTTGGAGTTGTTCTTGCCGTCGATGACTAGCTGAGTTTTTACCGTAGCCATCAGGCAATATCCTTGAGTAATCGTTTGAAATCTTCGGGCTTGGCATTTGCCGCACGCGCAGCGATCAGCGCGACCCGGTTAGCTGCACGGTCTTCCTGATCGATCGCCACTAGGAATGTCTCGATCTGCCGCAGGCTGTATTCCTGCACGTCAGCCAAGGCATGGCCGGCGCCAATCAGTCGCTGGACGACGGAGCCCCACTCAGCGCCCTTACCATTGCCGGCAGGGCTTCGCCGAAAAAACTGGAATTGACCCGCACCACCTCGACGAACAGCTGCACCGAGACGGTCGCCGGCAGGAACCACAGCTGCCAGCGCTTAAGGCTGGTCGTTACCAGTAGCACCTTGCGCAGCTCTCGGGCATGCGTTACGGCATAGCGGTTGATCTGATGGACGCTGGCTGGACTGAACAGCTCGACCAGGTTGCCAGCCGACTTTCCGTATTGCTCAAAGTGGCGGAGCTTCACGGGAAGAATCTGCACTTCACGCCCCATCACCTCGACGGTGACTGGATCAGGAAACAGGATTTTCAACTCACTCATAAAAACTCCGGGCAATAAAAAACCCGCCGAAGCGGGTTGATTAATAAATGAATGCTACTTGTCGAACCACGGCTGCACCGGCATCGGTTCATCGGCAAGCTCAGACAGCTTCCGGCCAGCCGTGCTCAATTCGTCTCGCGCAGCCTCGAAACGTCTCTTTGCCATTTCAAATTGTTGATCCGCCGCGCCTACATCTTCAAGAGAAGTCAGATATGACAATCTTTTTTTTGATCTCGAAAGAATTTTCGCACTAGCCCCGAGCGCCGCAATCTTTTCGCTCATCGTGCTGGCAGAGTCATGCCTTGCGGTTGCAACATCTAGCTCTGCTTTCATCTGCGCATCTGAAAGCGCCAGATCCGAACGACCTTGATGGCTGACGGAGTAAGACTCGTAGGTAGCATGACCTGCCTTCTTTACCGAAAGGCTGATTTCTGCCCGACGCATATCAGCGAAACTAGAAAGAAAGGAACGAGACGCTCTTATATAGTCAGCGGTCGCCCCCTTCAGGCCTGGCAGTGAAGAATCATCCATTGCCAGAACTTGTGCATTTAGGTCATCTAAGCTTTGTATTCTTCTGGGAAGCTTTCCAAGGAATTCAGCGGTAGTCCGGTTAGCCTTCTCGTCTAGCATTTCGGCGACATAGCCGTTTGCAGATCTCATGTAACGCCCAGCTTCGTCTATAGCTGCCTGCTTTCTGTACTCAATCAGCCCGAAGTAACCGCCAACGACTAGCAGGATAGATAAACCAATCACTCCAGTGACGGCAGATAGCGCGCCTCGCCTTACTGGCCTCGGAATCGCCGATGGGGTTGAACTGCTGAATTTGACTCCACACTTCACGCAGTCATCCGGGCTGCGCTGCATCTCGCTCATCGTCGGCTCATATTTGCATTTCGGGCACTGCATAAGGTTCCCTCCCATTGATGAGGGAAATCTATCACGACGGCAGAGCCAAAACCCAGCACATGGCTGGGTTCTGTCTGAAGCTGATACCTAACTCGCGGCCTGCATTGCGTAGCCGCCTCCCGCTCCACGCTGGCTGTAGATGCGATAAATCTCATCACGGCGCTCGTCCAAGGTGCGGAAGCCCATGCCAATCTCTGAAAAGTGCTCATTGAAGTTGGACAGCGGCCTTGAATCCGTCATACGCGCAATGGCGTAAATCCCGGACTTCATCGCCCACTCCATAGCGAAGTGGTAGTGACTCATCATCAGATAGAGCGCCTGCACTTCACGCTCCGACAGCTGCATGCCTTTGGCTTGGCTGCTTTCGAGCCATTCCCCCTCCAGCACGTAGGCCGCAATGTACTGGCAGGCTGCGTCCAGCTTTTCGGCCGGGATCAGCTCGGTGCGCGGCACGTTGAAGCGAGTGTGGAGAACCGAGTGCATCCGGTGGCGCGCCTGGCGCTGAACTCCCACCGGGAGCACCGACACCTTCTGACTGATCACTCCACCGATAAGGTTTGCGCCTGACACGCCGATCACATCATTCACCAGCGTTGCCATCTTTCTGCTGTCGTCGGAGTAACGGCCGTGCTTGCGGATGGCCGGAAGCACTTCAGCGGTCACCCACTTCTTGAAGCGCTTGGCTTCGGCTTTCCTGCTGCGAAGGATCAGCGAGTAAAGACCTGACTCGTTGATCAGAACAGGCTTTCTTCCCGAACCCGAATACTGTTCGTGTTCGCGTTTCTCTTCATCATCAAGCCCGATCAAAGCCTTGTTCGTGTCCATCAGCGCCAGCGCGGTACAAACGTCCTTCGCGAAAAACCATGGCTGATCGTCATCCAACAAAGCGCGGACGGGCTGAGCTCCGAAGCTGAACGGGATTACATTGCCTGATGCTGTGTTAAACTTGTCCATGTGAATATCCTTGCCAGTGTGTTCACGTTGTACGAAGCCTCAGGTGTTCCAGCACTTGGGGCTTCCTTGTTTCTGCCTACCGCTATTCGACCAGGTAGCTTCCACGCAGCTTGCTCATATGAGTTCGCCCGTGCGGTATCGCTCCGCTGCCATCGACAACCGCAACGGAATACTTGCCTTCGAGCGCCGGGTAAACCCGCGTCTCTAGCCAGCCCGTAACCGACGTGTTGCCTGCAGCTTTGCGCTCGTACCCGTAATCCTGAACGAGATCCCGTGGATTTCCTCGGACAACGATACGAACCTGCTCGACCTCAAACACGAGGTCTTCGAATGTTGATATTGATATATTTTGCGTCATCACTCCCCTCCATGTGGGCGCCAGTACCGGCGCTGAGGGGAAATATAGACCCAAGCAGAAACACTAGCAAGGAGTTATTAGGCAGTTAATATGGTTTTCATATGATTTTCATATGAAGCGCGGACACGGCGCACGCGCCAAAGCCCACCGATCCGATGGGCTTGGACTCGGGCGCTTAGGCGATGGTGTTCTGCACTTCCCACTGCCACATGGCGGCTTCGTCGGCGTCCATGATGTTCGGGTCGGCCAGTAGCTTTATCTGCACGGGGATGGTGCCGAACTCTGCCCCCTGGTTCAGTGGCACACCGCCGTTGAGAGCGATCTTGCAGTAGAAGCACTGGATGCGGCGCTTCTCGCCGTTGCCGCCTTCGTTGGTCTGGCCGGTCATCACGCGGTAGAACTTCTGGCCGGTGGTGAATGGCTTGATGACATCCACGGTCGGGTAGCTGTAGTCCACCAGGATCGGCAGGCTGCGCAGCTCACCTTCCGGCGGAGTGGTGGCTGCGATGGCGGCGGCCAGCGGACCGCCCGGCAGAATGCGAATGCCGTAGGGGCCGACCGCGTAGTCCACGTTGCGGGCATAGGTGGTTGCCCCGTCCTCGCTGGTCACCGCAGTGACTTCAAGCGGGATGTTGGCCAGCATGATGGCGCGATCGATAAAGGCAGCATGTTCCTCACCGGCTACCGAGCCGCTCGGCACCTGGGTGACGGAACCGTACATGGCAATAGCGGCGGCGCGAGGGCTGAAGGAGACCGCCTCGCCGGTCAGGTTGATTTCGCTGGTGGAGGTCACGCTGTCCAGCGGCGGCAGCCCGATACGGGTCGGGTCATTGATGGTGATTTCGGTCGTGGTCGGTTCAGCGGTAACGTTCTGCAGCTTGAACACTTCCTCGAAGTTCCAGTTCGGCCACGCGGAGACGAAGATCGGGCCGCGGAACAGCTGGGTGTAGTTCATCAGACTCATGGGGTTCTCCTGGCCTGCGGCCGTCAGTTGTAGCTCTCGACGTACAGCACGCCGATGGTGAGGGTGATGCTGTGGGTGGTTTCGCCAGCGCTGGCGAAGCGGAACTCAGCCTGGTCGTCTTCTTCAAGTAGCCCGGGGAATTTGCGTTCGGGCTGGTCCTGGCCAAAGCCGAGCGCCCGAAGGATGTCGACGTGCACGGCCGATAGCGCCGCCTCATCCGCGCTTTTGGAGAACTGGACTTCGATCTCATAGGTGCGCACCCGCGTCGCTTGCACTCCGGCCGCGCTGGTCTTGGCGTCGTGCTGCGGGCGGATTAGCGCGAGTGGCAGCGGCGCCTTGTCTGTAGGTTTTTCCGTCGGGCCGTAAACGCGCTGGAGTTCGGTGTGGAAGCCGTTGGCGGGCTTGATCTGTTCAAGCCGGGAGCGCAGGCCCTGGCTGATATCGCTGGCCTTGGTCATCGCGCCCCCTTTGCAATCTCTCGCCTGATCCGCTTCTCGAATTCCTGTTGCAGGAAGATGTTCGTCCAGCGGATGGTTTGGCCGTCAGTGAGCTGCTTGAACCAGTACGCGACCGAAGGGCCGAGCGCTGGAGCCAAGAAGCCTTTCGCCGCACCACGTACCTTGATGCGCGTGCTCCAAGGCATTCGGCTGAAGCTCGACGGGTTAACGAAGCCAGCTGCAACCTTGTGCCCTTTCGGACCCTTGACCCAGATACGGGCTCGAGTCGCGCTGATCTTGCTGTAGCCCCAGCCGAGATACCGCGTTACGGGCACACCGGAGCTGGACGGGATGACTCGGGCGTTGGTAAGCCGACCACGCGCACGCTTCACGCGCAGTGCTCGGCGGCTGTAAACCGGCGTCAGCGAGCCGCGCAGAGGGTTCACATAGCGAACTGTGCGCGCCTTTGTTGCAGTGGTGTTCAGCGCACCGCGCAGCACCGGATCGACCTGGCGACTGACCTCCGCAAGCCGTGCTCGCGCCATGTCCAATCCGGTAATCTTGACCGAAACCTGCATCAGACGCCCTCCAGCCAAAGCCCACGCACGACGCCGTCGTCCGACTCGTCGGCATAGGCGATCACGTTGTACAGCGTGCCACCAACCAGCAGCTGGTCATCAGGCTGCGGGCGACCGACCTCGATCAGCGCCACCTCGGCGCGAGTTCGGTAGTCAGTGACCTGCCCCAGTTCGTCGCGATATGGCGCCTCATGGGTGAGGTGCACACGGCACGGCACCGGGACGCCTTCTTGCGGCCGGTACTGGGCAGGCTGGCCGATGAACTCGTCAGCGGTGATGCGCAGCTCCGCTTTCGTTCCCATCACGTCGCGGGCGCTGGTGATCTGGAACAGCCGCTCTTCATGCTTCAGGTAGCGGCCCTGTACTAGCCTCTCGCTATACCAGGCGCGGATATCAATCCTTGCCGGGCTACGCAGCCCTACCGGGAACGCAGGATCTGCCGACTCCTTGGCCTGAATTTCAAGCCATACCCCGCCCAGATCGACCGCTTTAAGGTCTGCGTTTACCTCATAAATCAATGCTCGATGCTTCAGTTGTCCGTATTTCATGCCAGGGCCGGGTCCCGGTAGCGAACCAGCAAACTCCTAACTGCTGGAGATATTGGGTCCGCCTGCTCATCAGTGAATAGGATTCCCATAACCAGCAAGGTCGCCGCCTTGATTGGGAACGGCGCCTGCTCATCATCAGGCTCAATACCCCAGCTATCTTCCGGACGCTTGAGGTAATCCACTACTATCGCCGACGCCTGCTCTAGCTTTTGCATGATTCGTGGGTCGTTGTGCGTTTCATCCTCCATCCGGAGGTGAATCTTCGCCTCGGCCAGCGTGATTATTGCCATTAGAGGTCGCTCCGAATGCTCACCGGTTTGGCTGGATCATGCTTGGAAGCACTGTCGCGCAGGTCCCTGCCGTCACGCCCCTTCTTCACTGCAAGACGCCAGTCTGCAGAGCTTCCCGGCACCCCTTCAGGCGCGTCTTTCTGAGCAATCCAATAGCAACCGCCATAAGTGGCGCCGTCGCCCCGCTCGTACTTGGCAGCCTTCTCGCTCGAATACACGCCGCGATCCAGCACCGCTGCGATCCTCAATGACTTCTCGATGATCGTTTCACCGGCCTGAAGCTTAAAAGTTACCGTGCGGCCATCTTCTGAAAGCGAAAGGTCGAAGGATTCAAGTGGCAGAGCATCGCGGCCGTTTTCGCCGTCCTTCGGTACAGGCATGCGATCAGCGGCCTTGTCGAAGGTGTCGCGGGCCTGACGCTCCCAAGAAAGCACCAAATCAGAGAATCTGCGCTCGAATTTAGCGGCAATTTCTTCTGCGCTGGCGGGTTTTGGCGGCTCGAATCCTTTGAAAAGGTTGTCCAAATGGAGGCGTAGCGCTTCCATATCGGCGTCTTTCCCCGGCTTCGGCTCTGGAATGGACCTGATGGCCGCAGCAACCATTTCAGCGAGCATTGGCTGAACGTCTTCAGCCGAAACTGACTTGCCGTTTTCAGGCTTAGGAATCCCAGCAACGGCCTTGCCCACTTCCTCAGATATGAGCGGCATCAGCTCTTCTGCGGTCACACTTTTGCCGTTTTCAGGCGCCGGCAATGCTTTCACCAATGCTTCAAGATGGGATTTCAGAGCATCCATGTCCGCATCAGCGCCAGGCTCACCGTCCTTCGGTGGCGGGATAGCCTTCAGCAGCTTTTGAACGATGGAATCTTCATCGATCTGCATGGACTCGAGGTCCTGCTTCAGCGACTTGATCACCTGATCGCGCTCATCCAGTTGCTGCTTGAATTCCTTACGGATAGCAGCTCCCGCCTGGTCGAGCAGCTTGGAAAATACCGGCGCCAATGCCTTAGCCTGGGCCTCTAGCTCACGCAAGTTGTGCACTGGTCATCTCCTTTTCAATCAGGAACGCCAGCATGCGGGCCTGTTCGTTGATTTCTTCGTCGGCGGGCTCGATGAGTCCGACAGGGAGTTCGGTTGCAGCAGGGTTGAACGGGTCAGGCTGTGCGTCTCTACGCGCAAGTGCTGCAAGGCTGTAGTTCTGCTGCTGCATGTAGATCGAATCGCCGCCCTCGACCGGAGCAAGATCGAAATTCTTGCGGGCCTCGTCGATTTTCTTGATCGACCCTTTCACCAACGCGCCCTCTACCTCTGCCTGCTTCTGCATATCCATCCGCAGCAATGGCCATAGATCCAGCTCGACTCCGTGTCGATCAGGAACGCTCAGCCCTTCATCAAGCAGTGTCTCCATGGCTTCGATCGAGGCCTGAAGAGCGTCGGAGTAGTAAAGCTGGTTGATGTCGTCGACCTTTAGGCCGGCAGGAATTGAGCCGATTCCAACTTTGAACGGCGGGATACCAAACGGTTGGCATATCTGCTCATCCGAATAGCGGAGCTGCTCGACCATCTGAGCATCAACTGACTTAGCCGACAGAGACTCGAATTTCAAGCCATCGCCAACCACCGCAACCTTGCCCGAGTTCTTTCCGGAGAAGTTTTCATTCCAATATGCGGACAGGCGTTTTGCCGTGTCATCGCTGATAGCGCCCGGCGCCGCCAGAATTCCCGAAGGCTGGGCACCATTTCCGAAAAACTCGGCCGATGAGCGCAGGATTCGCATGTTTTTCAGAGCAGGCCAGTTCGCCGCCGCGATTGGCGGGAGCCCGATCAATGGGTGGAACGGGCATATGCATCGGTCGTGAATGATTTCCGACGCAGCTACCAGCATTTGCTGGTCTTCGCCGAGCATGTTGAGGTTATCGACGTACAGCTGGTAAAAGACCTCACCTGAATCCGATACCAAAGGCATGACGCGCATTGGATCAAGGATGTATAGAGCAACCACGACGCCGCGATTGTTGCGTTCCTTAAGTACGTAGGTATTGCCCTGGGTTAGCTTGGAAAGCTGCCAGGCCTCACGGAACTGCTGGTGGGTCTGGTAGTGGTTCGGCTTTCGTAGGACTCGGCTGATTGAGTCAACGGTGACCTCTACCCAAATACCGCTGGCCTGCCGCGCCTTCATCATAAACGGCAGCTTGCCAATGTCCTGAGCAATCCGGGCAATGCAGGCGTATAGCGTTGGGTACTGAATGAGCGTGTCGACGCGCTCTTCCATGTTCCGCTGCCATGCTCCGGTGAACGGCTCGCGGATCATCGGCCACCAGCCGCTGCCGCCAGAAGCCGGAGATAATGCCTTCTCCTGCTTGCCGGTGAACGGCATATGAACTCCAAAAATCCGCATAGTCGTCTTCCGCTTAGTTGCCAGACTGCGCTTTACGCAGAGCTTCTTTCACCTTGTCAGCACCGGCGCGGTGGTGGACCTCAACGCCGCGCTCTTTTGCCAGCCTGTGCAGTTCTTCAGCGCTCAATGCATCGAGCTCATCGGACGGCGGCTCGACAGGCGTCGAGGAAGGAACGAGTGAAGTGCTTGCTCGCATATCGCGGGTCAGGTAGGTGCCACGCCCCAGGCGCTGCAGAATTTCTGCATCCCTACGGCTCATTGGCTGGATTCGGCCTGTCTTGTGTGTGAAATCTACTTTCATGTCGTTCTCCGTGCCGTCTCGTAGAAGGGGCCGCTAGGCAGCCCCTTGAGCCAAACGGCTCGTTTAGCCAGCTGCGACTTCAGGCGTACCCCAGGCCACGCCGGTGAGGTAAGCCACTGCGGAAGCGCGGCGGCGAGCCCAGTTGATGGAGCGCTCAGCTCGGAAGCCAACCAGGTTTCGCTGCCACAGGCTGACCATGACAGTGGTATCGCTGGTCGGGTTATCCGGCGCGCTGTCCATCTGCAGAGAAGCCTCGGTGGACATCGACAAGTCGATACCGCCTTCGTCGCCGACATAGATGTCGGAGGCGTTGACCAGAGCAACGATGCCGGAAGGCACGTATTCGGACACGATGGCCGGCAGGCCCTCGAAAGTGCCGCCGTTCATGGTGATGCCCGGGAACTCGCTCTGGCCGAGCGGGTTGCGCAGCATGCTAAGGGCCAGTGCCGCGGCCGAGTTCATCACCCATACGCCCGAGGTCGGTGCGTTGTTGGCAGCCACGAAGGACATGAACAGAGCGCGTACGTCGGTGCGGATCGCATCAGCATCGTTGCCGCTGGAAGGGATACCGGCAACACCGTTCAGGATCGAAGCTGGAGAGACGCCAGCTACTGCAGCCTTGGCCGGATTGATGAAGTCGATGTCCAGGCGCTCACGCAGCGCGGCGGACAACTGGTCGCGAATGATGAAGTCAGCAGCCGGGCTGGAATCACGAATGACTTCCATGGTGGCAACTGCGATGTTGGCAACCTTCAGCGGCTCAAGCGTGGTGCGAGAGAAGTCGAACTTGGTCAGCGGTTTGGCCTGGCCTTCACCTACCCAGTAACCATCACCGCCAGAAGTCTGTCCGATCAGGGGAACACGGAAAGGAACGCGGCGCAGATCTGGGATTCCGGCCTGGCCGAAACGGCCCAGCAGGGTTTGCGGGCGCAGATACTCGATGAAGTCTGCGAAAACGTCGCCTTGCGGGCCAACGAGAGCGCCAGCCCAGGACGCGTCAGTGGTCGTAGCCGGTGCAACAGCAGCCTTTGTCACCAGACGCTGAGTTGCGCCAATGATCGACTCCTGACCGTCATAAAGCGACTTGGCGATTTGGATAGCATCGCGATGCTCGAGGTGGCCGAGCGCCAGGCACTTTGCAGCGCGAGCGAAGGCAATGCCAGGCTCCAGTTTCTGAGTGTTCTTGGCGCGAACTTGCAGGCCACTGGTCATTTCCAGGGACTTCTCGCCGCGCGGGTCTTCGCTCACAGGCTTGGCATTGGCTGCCTGGGCCTTCTGCATGGTGAGCAGGCGGGAGATGTGCTTGTCGATCGACTCGATCTCAGCCTGCAAGGTGTCGAACTGTTCGGACTCCTCAGCATCCAGGGTGGTGCCCTGCTCTGCCGACTTGGTCATGATGCCTTCCATCTCGACCGACTTGGCCTGACGGGTTTGCTTGAATTCAGCGATTTGTTCAGCGATGGTTTTCATTTCTCGGCCCTCCTGGGGCTTCGGATTTTTGATTGATTTGTTGACGGATGCCGAAGCGCCGGCGGGTAGAGCACGAACAACCGGAAGCAGCTTTTCGCCAAGCGCGGCGCGCTGCTTCTGATCGAGGGATTTAACAGCGGTGATGGATGCACTTGCGTTTGCCGGGATAGTCACGGCCGAAAGCTCGTGCCAGTCCCAGCGGGTGAAGTGAATCCCACCGTTGTCCATGAAGCTGTATTCGATGGCGTTGAACCCGATCGACAGGCCGCGGACAAGCTGGGTTTTGATCGAGTGCCAGGCTTCATCAAGTCGGGCAATCAGCTGGCTTGGCATGCCTTCAGTAGGCGCAACCAGCTTTGCGCGTATCTCAATGCCCCCCTTCACGATCTTGGCCGATACAACCTGGCCAATTGGCGCGTCGTGGCGGTGCTGCCACAGAAGCGGAATCGGAAGCGTGAACTCTGCGCCGGACGGCTCTACAACATCGCCCATCCGGTCAGTGCCAGGCGTGCTGGCAATGCCTACGATCTCGCGCAGGTCATCGTCCACCGCCTTGATATGCAGCGTGCTATAGGCTCTTTTGTCCATTACGGACTCCATAAAACGGAAAAACCCGCTCTAAGCGGGCTTTCTTCTGGTTGATTGCTACAGGAAGATCATCTTGTATTCAGGCTCAGGTGCGGGACGTGCCATCCCTCGACTGATCGCCATGATCAAACCAATGACCCCGTCGATCTTGTTCTCGGGTCGCTCTTTGTTCGGGTAAATGTTGTCCTTCGCGTCCAGCTTGGCGACGACGTTAGAGGCCATCCAAGTGAGGATCGGGCAGTCACCATGAGCGAGCACCTTGCGGAGCGTCAGCGCCTCCAGTTCCTTCATTGGCTCGCTGATGTTCTGCACCGTCTGGCGCACCTCAACCATGACCATCCCCTCAGCCTGCATCTCCTGCGCAATCTGTGTGGCTTGCCAGGGGTCATAGGCGACCTGCTGGACATCGAACCGCCCGGCGAACTCGCGTAGATCCTCCTTGATGACTTCGAAGTCGATGACCTCGCCATCAGTCAGGGTGAGCAAGCCGAGCGCATCGAACTCCCGATACCGCGCCGTGTTGCTATCCAACTCCTCGATCACGCGCGCTTCCGGCAGGTAGTACCGGCCGTGCACATGCCAGAGCGGATCGTCAGCAACTGGAGGGAACACCAGAATGTTGCCGGCGATATCGATCTTGCTAGCCAGGTCGAGCCCGATGAAGCACGGGCGACCTTCGAGTTCGGACAAGCTCTTGCGTGCCGGCGCCTCTCGCCAGCGCAGCATATTCAGCCAGGCATTTTTCGCACCGACCCACTCGTTCAAGTGCTTGGTTCGGAATGTCGCCTGCTTCGTTGCCGACTGCATGGCGTCACGCTGGCGAGCCAGTAGGAAATCTTCGCTAATTGAGATGCCGAAGTTCGGATTCGCCTTTCGCAAAGCGTCTTCAGACGTCCAATCGTCGCCCTGGTCGATGGTGTAGAGCGCCGGCCACAGATCGGGACGGTCGATCACACCCTCGAGCATGCGCTCGGAATCACGTACCAGCTGATGACAAGGCCCGCCGATGCTCGATCCTGCCGTGGTAATCACTAGCATGATCGGCTGCTCGCGGGCGCCCATGCCCGTTTCCATCGTGTCGAACAGGGTTGAATCTTGGTGCTCGTGGTATTCGTCGACCACGGAGCAGGAGGGAGACGAGCCATCGCCTGGCTTGCCGATCACAGGCTCGAATCGAGATCCGTCCGACAGGCAAACCATGTTAGAGGCATTCACCTCGACGCCGTAGTGATCGCGAAGCTCTGGCGTCCGCTCGATCATTTGCTTAGCAGGCCGAAAGACCTCCCATGCTTGCTTTTCGGTTGTCGCGCCGCTGTATACCTCGGCGCCGAACTCGCCATCAGCGACGAACATATAGACGCCAAGACCGCCGCCGATGATTGACTTTCCGTTCTTACGCGGCACGAAGACCAGCAATGTTCTATAGCGTCGGGTGCCGTCCTTCTTGCGCAGCCAGCCGAACGGGATGCACACCGAGAACAGCTGCCAAGGCTCTAGCTTGATCAGTTCGCGCTTTCCGGCCCATTTGCCCTTGGTGTGGGGCAGCAGCTGCAGGAACTTGGCGACACGCTCAGCCTTGGCAGGGTCGAAGCAGTACGGGTAATCGTCCTGCTTGGATAGCTCCAGCTCGTCCAGATGCTTCTTGCAGAGGAGCTGTATCCACTTGCAGGCAACGATCTTTTCTGAAACAACGGCGCGCGCGTAATCCTCCGCAGCTTTAACGCCGGGATACTTGGTCTTTCCTGCCATTACAGGTTCGCGAAGGGGTTGCCCTTTGGCGCCTCTTTCTTTCCGCCGACCTTGGCGCGGTCAGCCGGGGTCATTCCGAACTTACCGAGCAGCGCTTCGAGGCGGACAAGCTTGGTGGACGGGAACTCGACTGGATCGTCTCGGAACTGAGCCAATAGATTCGCAGCCACCTCGAGCGCGATCCGATCGGAGTCGGTCAACACGTCAAGCGGCGCGTACTGCGCGATCTCGTTCCAGGCATGCAAGGCGGCACCGCCGAGATGGGCGGGCGCGTCGGTCAATGGCCCTACCGTGTCAGCGTCCTGGCGTGCGCGGCTGGGGTTCTTTTTGAACGCCCCCGTCAGCTCGAGGACATTGGTCGGCTTGCGTGGTCTGGCCATTTTTCGGGACTTCGAATTTTGTGGAGATGAAAAAGAGGCTCCCCCCGTCGTTCGGGAACCGATTCGAAAGAGGTTTTAACCTACCCCCGCCCCTCCTGTGAGGCCCACACGCTCGCCCACGCGGTTGTGACATGCCCTGCATAGGCTTCGCATGTTGCTCGCGTCTAGCGCTCTCTCTGGGGCCTTCTTGAAAGGGATGACGTGGTCGACAATTACTGCTGCCTTCACACGTCCGTGACGCTGGCATTCCACACACAGAGGATGCTGCTGCAGGTAGACCGCTCTGAATCTTTGCCATACCTGCGACTTGTAGAACTTGTCCGAATCATCACGCCTCTGGTTGTACGAGGCGTGAATCTTCTTCATGTGAGATGCGCGTCGCTCGTCTGCTGCTACTTGGTGAGGCGGGCAGTGAGCTGTTCCCCTTACCAGGGCTGAGCATCCAGGAGTTGCGCATGGCTTAAGCGGCTTTGCGCCCATTCTTCCACTCCCTTCGAGCTGCCACCCACACCTCTTTCCCGATCATCACAGCGATACAGGCGGCTATGCGGAGTAGCAGGAGGGTGGCGTGGAGGCGTTTCACTGTCGGCGCCTGCGTTCGTGCCCATCCCATTCGATGGGGTGACGCAGCACCTTGCTCATGTTCCCGCCGCAGCGCATTAGCGAGGCAGCGAGGACGGCCAGTAGCAGTACCAGTGGCCACGCCTGATAGGGAATGCGCAGATCGCCGGACACGATGTAGATCGCAGTCGCACCGCAGCAGGCCATGATCAGCGCGGCCATGACTGACACGTCACGCCGGAACTGGGAATCGCCTCTCTGGTAGGTGAACAGGCGAACGAACATCACCAGGCAGAGGATCAGGGTTGCGTAGGTCAGAGAGTTAGCCATCTAAGCCACCATCTATGGGCGAGCGCCCTTTGCGCTTTAGGGCTGCTAGGGAAATCGTTACCACCATCAGCGATGCGCCGAATGCTGCAGGCGCTGGCATTGTGAATGGCTTGATGCCCCATGCTTCGATACCAGTGATCGCGGGCGCCAGTAGGTAGCCCATCACGAACGAGATCAGGAAGTACGCCAGCCTCTCGGGCATCTGCAGTTCTTTGGAGCTGATGAAGTAGATCACCGAGCCACACAGCGAGCCGACAGCAGCGGCGCTATCCACTCCAGCGAGCACACCGGCAATGCCTGCCCCGAACGCGCCGGCAACTGCGATACCGGTAGAGGTCGGTTCAGCCATATGGAATGTCCTGGGTGTGTATCGAATTGGTCCGGCCTCGCATGCGCGTGCGATCCGCCTATGAGCAAGGAGGCAGGCATGGGGCCGGAATAGGGTCGGGCTTAGCCCTGTTCGTGCAGGCGCTGGCGGAGCAAGTAGCCTTCCAGCAGCCATATCTTGTTGCGTGCGTTGTCGCGGGCGATCTTCCGGCCGATCTCGGCGTTGAAGTTCTCTGGCGAGGCACATGCACTCTCACCAGTGACGGTGAAGCCGTTCTTGAGGACCAGAACGCAGAAAGTTAACTGCCGAAGAGGATGGCTGGCGGGAACTGGTGGCTGGAACTCATCGGCCGCAACGCCTTCTCCAGCGTTGATGTACCACTCACTGGCAATAACTGAATCAATCAGGTCAGGCGTAAGTCGTGGCGCATTCAGGCCTTTGGCTTGGATCTCTTGCTCGAGTGCTGCTTCATTGGTCGGCATCGCGTCTTCCTCTAATGGGTGCGATAACAAGAAAGCCCCGCACTAGGCGAGGCCGGAATAGGGTTGCACTGCATTGCACGTTAGGCCGCGTAAGCTGCCGTGGTGCTGCACCTTAGTGCGCGATGCGGTGCGAATGAATATCCGCGCGACTTGTGCATGACCATGTTGAGGTGTTTCTCCAAATGGTCAGAGGCATGGCGGATGTATTGCTGGGTTGGGCGCATGGTGGCGAGCCATTCAAACGGTCTTTAGCGCCCGAAACTTAGGCACAAAAAAGCCCGACTCAATGGCCGGGCTCTTGTGAAGCGGTAAAACCGCAATTTGTGGGAATACTCACATACAACTGGCGCCACGTCTAGTCTTTTTACATGTAAATTTAAGCGGCCTCAGCGTAACTGCAGAGCATAGCGTCTACCCAGGCAATCCCAGCAGTCAGGTACATCTCTGCTTTGTTGTGGTGAACGCCCATCGCTCGGCCCAATTGGCGATAGCTGGTCATGCTGTGCCGATACCACAGGAACAGTGCATAGGCGGCTTCGTGGTAGCGAGCAGCCATCCGGCACACCAGACGGTCAATCATCATGGCCGTCTCTTCCTGGATCTGAGGAACCTCCCCGCCAGTGTCACCCATCTTGTCGCGCATCAGGGCATAGGATGGTGAGACATACTTCGGCACTCCGGTCTGGCAGCGAACCCATACGCCCCATTCACGCAGCAGATACTCGGTGCTCATGTCTTTCATGCTGCTACCCCTCTGATCTGGACGCGTACGGTGCCGCCCTTGGTGGTTTCGTCGCTGATGCTGATCTGTGTAACGAATCGGTGGTCATCAATGCCCAGCGCGTCTGCAAGGCCATCCCTGCCAGCCTTCATGCTGCTGAGAAGATTGTCATCGTCCCTGCGCCTCCGATCTGGCGGCACGAACTCCATGATCAGCAGCATTTTTCCCTCTGGCGCGACTATTCCGGCCGCCTTGCACAGCACATGGCACGCAGCGCGGTAGTTTTTGGCGATCTTGCTGCGCTTGGCCCAGTGGGTCCGGGCGTTGGGCGAAAGCTCTTTCGGTGGCCATGGAAGTTCAAGCATCACGCGCCCTCGCCTTCAGCCGGACCACAACCGCAACCGGCGCACTCGCACACACGATCCATCACGACACTAATGCCGATGGCCAGATCCTGCGCGCCGTCTCCAGCGCCTCGGCTTCGGTCATCTTCGCGCCCACCATGGCGAAGGGTTTCCGGCCCGGCAGCTTGACCGACCAGCAAGCCTTCGCAGGCGCAGCCGAACGGCTCGTCTCGGTCGATCCAGCACTGTCCGCAGATAGCGTCATCGCCTAGCCTCGCCTGTACGTCGATTCGAGAAATCTTCATGGCCTACCCCTATTCACAGCGAACTGGCGGGTAAGCTCATCAAGAACCTCAGGGGCGATCTCTACCCTTTCCAAGCCTCCATGCACGGTGCGGTAGTCGAGGGTGTTCTGCTGGCCGAAGTCGGCGCGGGTCACCTCGCGCAGCTTGTTCTGATACCAGCAGGCCTTGGCGATGCACCTCTCAACCGGGCCTTTCTCGCCAGCGCGCAGCCGGTACTTCAGAGCATTGCCCTTGCAGTAGCCGGCGAACTCCTCGGGGGTCAGGGCTGCCTTGATTACGTCGATGGCTTCCATGTCAGGGAACAGCATGTAATGGCTCGGGTTGTTGATTTCGTCGTTCATGCAGCACCTTTCACAGTCAGCAGCCCCTCGCGGAACCAGATCAGTTGTGTTTCAGCCAGGGCGCGCAGCATGTCGCCCTCGGTGATTTCGCCCTTGCGGCGCCCGTCGAGCACCGAGTGGCAGTGGTCGCAGGCGAAGCAGGCAATCTGGTCCGGCCCCTTCATGCCCATTCCCTTTTGGCCGCACGGCAGATGGGCCAGAACGACCGTGCCGTCATCGAATCCACAGCCAGGCAGGCGAAGGGTGCAGGACTGGCCGCGAGCCGAATCGCGCAGTTTTTTGCTGACTATTCGGCTCATGCCACCTCCCGGAACGTCTCGAACTCGGCCATCTCGGTCAGTCGCTCTTCGGTGAGCGTCGGCCAGTCGGTCGCGACGAGATACGCGCAGCAGCCGCGCCAGAAGTCTTGGAATGCCTCCTCGCCCATCGAATCGAACGCGAGGCTTTGCGGAACAAGGCGGCTCAGGCGACCAAGGCCGGGAATGTCGAACTCTTCCCGGTCGCAGTACACGCCCGACTCGGCCTGCAGCTCCTTGATGGCTGCGTGGGCCTGCATACCGGCAAAGCGGTCGATGTTCTGGACCAGTACGCGGCCCAGGCCGTGCACCAGGCGGTTGAATCGCTCGTTGCGGGGCTGCTTGAGGTCGGCGCGAACCCTGGCGTTGAGCTTGAAGCCGCGCTCGGTCATCAGCGCGGCATCGGCATCGGAAGCGGCCACGAATGCGGCGCGCTCCTTTCCGGTAGCTGGGTCGATCATCTTGCGAAGGGTCAGGTAGACCGGCATCGCCTTAGTGGCTTTAGCCATGGCGGCGCGCCTCCCGCTTGTCGTGGTCGTCCTGGCAGGAGATGCAGCGCTCTGCCCACGGAGCAGCAGCGCGACGCTTGGCGGGGATAGGCTCGTCACAGTCGGCACAGAACTCAGCGCCCTGCCCCTGCAGCCGTTCACGCACCATCGCCACGCCACCGATACGATCCGCTTCCTCTAGACCAGTAGCGCGGTCTGTTACATCGGGGGCTGTGCGGGCCTGGTGGAAGGCTTCGGTGATTTCCATGAAGTCGGTCATGCTGCAGCCCTCCGGCGATCGGCGCGCTTGGCGCGAACCTTGGCGAGTAGGTTTCGAATACGCATACGGTTCATGGCCGTCTCCTGCTGGGGCTCCATTTGCTCGAGCCTTGCTTCGAGAAGTTCGTTGATGTGCTTCATGTGCGGCTCCCGTAGCGACCGGCCAGGGAGGCGACTTTTGATGGCTTGGCCGGACGGTCTTCTGGCTCTTGCCAGCCCGCGGCTAGGTTGTCGAAGCGGTTGATCTCGCCACGGAAGGACGCGCGAACGGTTCCGGTTTCAATGTCACGGCCCTTGCCGATGATGATTTCGGCGACGCCGCGGTATTCGCTGTTCTCGTTGTAAACCTCGTCGCGGTAGACGAAGAGGATCACGTCAGCGTCCTGCTCAATGGCACCGGACTCGCGCAGGTCAGCCGGAATCGGGCGCTTGTTCGGGCGCTCTTCGCATTTGCGGGAGAGCTGGGAGAGCATCACCACCGGGATCTTCAGCTCGCGAGCTAGCAACTTGGCGCCGCGGCTCATGGCGCTCACTTCCTCGGTGCGGTTACCGCTACCGCCGTTGCCGTCAAGAAGCTGCAGGTAGTCGATGACGATCAGGTCAAGGCCGCGGCGCATCTTGTGCTTGCGAGCGATTGCCCGAATGCGGTTCATGGTCAGACCGGCCCGGTCGGCAATGGCCAGGCGAGCACGCTTGATCAGCGCACCGGCTGCAATCATCTGAGAGCCGTAGTCGAAAGCCGCGGTGCCGTTCTTGATCAGCTTCAGCGGGACCTTGCCCTCTGCTGCAGTCATGCGGTCAATCAGCTGGCCCTTGCTCATTTCCAGGCTGAAGACGAGAACCGATTTGCCCTGGCGGATTGCTGCATCAGCGGCAAAGCCCATTGCGATGGTTGTTTTTCCCATCGCAGGACGGCCGGCAACAATGATCAGCTGCTCGGGCTGCAGGCCTCCAGTGATCTCATCCAGATCAGTCAGGCCGGTAGACAGGCCGATCAGTGTTTCGCCGCGGGTGTGGCGATCCTGGCGCTCCTGCCACACCTCAACCTGCTCGTTGAGGATGTCGGCAGCCATGACCACTTCGTCATCACCGACGCCGGACTGGATTGCCATCGCCTCGGCTTGAGCCGCGGCAACCTTGTCGGCCACATCCTGATCGCTACAGGCGATCTCGTGGATACGCTCGCCGCAGGTCATCAGGGCGCGCTCAGTGGCCCGGTCTGCGACGATGCGGGCATAGGTCGAAGCGTTGGCGACGCTTGGGGTGTTCTTGTGCAGGGTGGCCGTGTAACCCAGGGCGAAATCGCCGCTCTGCAGGGTGCCGATGTGCTCGGCGACGGTCATGTAATCGACGCCCTGGCCTTTGCCGTGCATCTCAAGGATTGCGCGAAACACTTCTTCGTTGTCGGCGAAGTAGAAATCGCTCGGGGTCAGGCCGTCGGCCAGGGTGTCGATCAGCTCGGGGCGGATCATCATCGCGCCAAGGACGCCCTGCTCGGCTTCGAGGCTGTAGGGATCATGCATGGTAGTTACCCTCGACGACCTTCACGAAGTTGGACGGGCACAGCAGCCAGTCGAAGCTGCAGCGGAAAGGCTGGCCGTCGCGGCCCTTGGTCTTGCCCATCAGGAAGTCGCTGCTGCGTACCGACTCGAAGAAATCGCGCCAGAAGTCCAGATCCTGGTGAACCTCGCTGTCGTTCCAGCGGGCCTTCACGGTGGCCTGGCGGCCCTTGTTGATCAGGACGACGGTTGGCAACTCAGGAAGCGTCTCGTTGAACAGGTCGACAATCGCTTGCACTGGAACCGAAACCTTGCGGGGCGACTTGGCGACAGGTGCGCTAGCACCTTCTTGCGGTTCAATTGATGGTTCCTTTACGGTTCTGGGGGCATCTGGTGCCGGGGTGGGGGGCACGTCATGCCGGGGTGGGGCGGCATCTAGTGCCGGGGGGCATTTAGTGCCGGGGGCATAAGATGCCGGGGTGACGGTGTACCAAGTGGAACGGCCATGACGCTGATGGCTAGTCAGGACTTTCGAGTCTTCCAGCCAGCGGATAGCGTTACGCACAGCGCGCTCTGAGAGGCAGGTACGCTTAACGATGGTGCTAATCGCAGGCCAGCACACACCCTCGTCGTTTGCGTTGTCTGCAAGCGAGATCAGGACGGCCTTCTGAGCTGCAGACATGGACTGGAGAGACCAGCACTGAGTCATAATGATTGTGCTCACCAGTCGATCTCCTCTGCGCAAACCTTCGCAGCGACGACCGCCAAGTGGCTCTGCTTTTTCTCAGAAACCAGGCTGACCAGCTGAGAGCGAAGCATGTGCACTGCGCCTGAAATCCACGAGGAAGGAAGCAGGAGACCATTCATGCGAAGCTCTCCAGCCTCTTTCCAGAAGGTGATCCCCTCAAAGTGAGCGGCAGCAATAAGTGCCTCTGCCTTTTTCTCAATGTCCTCGTGGATCAGGAAGGCCGACATCAGGTCTTCGCGCTGTAGTGCCTCACCTCCGAAGCTAGTCTCAGCAAACCCTTCGCTGTAGCTCTTGATTACTTCGCGAATGTCGGAGTACGGACCCCTGAAGAACTCACGGCACTCATTAACCCGAACGGCTGAAAACGTTTCGTGAATCTCTGCCTCCGTGCTCCGCGGCTCTTCAACCTGGCCGAAGCAAAGGATGTCGAACGGAAAGGGGGCGCTGGTCGATGCGGACAGCTCAATGCAGCGCTGAGCCGGTGCACGCTCGGTCATACCGATCTTGAAGATGCCCGGCATCGCTGGGTTACCTAGGCAGTAGATAAATCCGTAAGTCATGTGCTAAATTCCTTCCTGTGTTGTTGCTGTTGAGAGCCCGGTTGCCTCCGGGCTTTTTTTCGCCTGCAGAATCAGGTACTGGATAAACCAACACCCTCTCCGCTTCGCTTACCTGTCCGATCCGTTGGTCCTAAGATGGGAACCATGGAAACCACTGACAGGGATGTCTCTTATGCAGCAGCTCGCTTCCGCGACTTCGGGTACAGATCAGGACGAAGCTCGTGACGAGAAACGCCGCTGGCCGCCTCGATCTGCAAAACACGTTCGGCTGGTACTCGACCGGTAGCGCACATGCGCTGTACGGCCTGAGGAGAACAGCCAAGAAGCCTGGCGAGAGCTGACTGCCCACCCGCTGCAGCCGCAGCACGAGTGGCGGCGTTTTCGTTCATGTGGAACTCCGTTTATCTCGAACTACAACGCAAAGTTACAGGGATGCAGAGGATTTTACAAGGGAGAATTGCAATGCCAGTTACAACCGGCGGTTGTATCGTTAGCGGCATGAACAGCATCGGAAAACGCATCGCGCTCTTGCGCGAACAGAAGGGCTGGAACCAGTCAGAACTGGCCCGCGAAATGGGCGTGACCCCTCAGTCCGTACAGGCCTGGGAGGCCGGGAAGAACGTGCCTCGCCAGCAGAAGATGAAGAAGCTGGCTGGCGTATTGGGCGCAACAGTCGGCGAACTGATGTCAGACGATGCTATTGAAGGCGAATTCCAGCGAATTACTGGCCAGTTGGAATCGAACGTCGAGCAAGGCCCGCCAATCGTCAGCCCGTACCGCGCTATCCCTATCGTCGGCACTGCACAGATGGGTGCCGAGGGCTATTGGTATGCCCTGGAAGAAGCTGACGGCACCGTGGATGCCTACTCACGCGACGCCAGCGCCTATGCGCTACGCCTCAAGGGTGACTCGATGGAGCCGGCGATCCATAGCGGCTGGGTCGCAGTCATCGAGCCGGATCGGGACTACTTCCCAGGCGAGTACGTCATGGTTCGCACCACGGAAGGCGAGAGCATGTTGAAGCGGCTGCTCTACTGCAACGAGGCGGAAGTCAGCCTGCTTTCAGTGAACGGCCATGCGATCCGCAACATCCCCACGGAGCAAATCGAGCACATCCATTCGGTCGGCGCCATCGTGCCGCCGAGCAGGGCTAGGGTTTAGTAAGGGCGCAAGGATGTCATTACCGTTTCACCCTCCCGCTGGACAGATTGTTATCTGCGATTTTCAAGGACTGAAAGCCCCTGAAATTGTGAAGCGACGGCCAGCTATTGTGATGTCGCCACGACTCCGAGGCAGATCAGGCCTGTGCACTATCCTGCCCATCAGCACAACCGCGCCTCGGCCGGAGCAGCCTTATCACTACAACTTGTCGATAGACCCGCCGCTACCAGCTCCTTACCCGGAGCCGAGCGTTTGGGTGAAGTGCGACATGATCTATACAGTAGGTTTTTACCGGCTGAATCTTCCCTGGTATCAGGATGCCGGAGGGCAGCGGCAGTACGTAAATCAGTACGTCGACCCAGAAGATCTGGCTGCCATCCAGCGTTGCATGCTCACGGCTTTGGGCTTCCCGCATCTCGTAAACCGGGTTTAAGCTGTGTAACGCATTCGTGCATTCGTGCATTGACGCAAATGCACCTCAAGGCCTATATTTACCTCCGTTCCCGCTCTGCTTTCGCATCGGGCTTTAAGTCCACCGAGAGGTGGCCGCCATCTTCTGGAGTCGCAATCCTAGATGGTGCCTGAAACCCGGCTACGGCCGGGTTTTGCTTTTCTGGTGCAGCGCTTCAAGCCCTCTCCTACTTTGGTCTGAGCCACTTCTTTACATGTGGCAACCGGCCACCATGTTTCCTCTTGCCCGGTGAAACCCTCACAATTACTGTGTGGATATCCAGCAGTAAGGAGGATTCACATGCCAGGACCAGCAGTCGTCACCAATCAACGCCAGCTCTCCAGCTACAGCCGCCTAGTGCGGCGCGTAAACCTCACCATCACGGCGCCTACCGCGCAGCGCGAGCGCCAGGCCAATCTCCGGCCGTGCCCGGATGATCGCCAGGATGACTGGGAGCGCCTTCTCGAAGAGATCGAACAGGCAGACAACGTGACCATGCGCCGAAGGCCAGATGGAAGCGTCCACGTCATCTGGACCGGATCAGAACACTGAAACCATAGCCCGCCACTGAGCGGGCTTTTCTTTGAAGAAAATTACAATTTCCACTTGCAAGCTACAATTTCTAGTTGTAATGTTCACCCATCGAAGCGAAACACAGCGACGACAGGCCGAGAGGCCTCGGGGCAACCCGGAACGCTCTTTAACAGCATGCGCCATGAACAGTTAGCCGAGCGATCGGCAAGACAGCCCCGGCCAGATCCTGTGGGGCGACAGAAAGTCAGGATCAACAAGACGCTGCGCCAGAAGGCGACCGGCGCGCACCGAAAGCCGTAGAGGGGAAGACGGTGCGCGAGGTGATGACCGAACCGAGAGGATGACCCGGACGGTGCAGCGAGTTGAAACAGAATCGAATTAGCGCTCCGAGCCTCGGCTATGAGGAGCGCCGGACCTCATGTGGTGTGCCTACTTAACCGGGCGCCAGGGGCTGTGCGCCGCATGTTGTATTTGCCGATGACCACGCCGCAACGCTGATCGAGCGACGTGAACAGGAAGCCCCGATGCCAACCCACTGACGACTCACGACCTGCAATCAGCAGCGGGGACGGAGCGCAAGACAACGAGCGAGTCGTTTCCTGATGCACCTTGGCGACAGGGTGCATTGGGAAGCAGCAAGACCCAAAGCAAGGAGAACCACGATGGACACAATCCAAATTGATGGTTGGCAAGGACGCCTCGGCGAAGGCCTGGCACCGCGCCAGTTGCTGGCCGTTCTCTGGGCGGCAACAGACAAGACGGCAAAGGAAATCGCCCGGCTGATGGACTGCAGCCACTACACCGTCAAGCAGCAGCTGGACGACGCCCGCTTCAAGCTGGGCAACCAGCGCACCACTCGCGGCCTCTGCCTTGAAGCCATGCGCCGGGGAATCATCGCCCCGCTGGTGCTGGCGTTATTGGTAGGCGGCGGACACTCGACACCGATGCAGCCTATGCGCCGCCCAGACGCACCACGGCAGCAGACGCTGACCCGCGTGCAGCGTCTTGATGAGGCGCAACTGGCGGCTTAACAACGGAGACATGCAGATGCGAGAGCTAAATGGAGACGAGCTGAGAGCGCTGTACTTCAACTTTTGCGACTACCGAGATCGCTTATGCGGCGGGCACGCAAGGATGAGCGTGCAGGCGTTCCATGAGAAGTTCGGGCTGGCCAGGCATGAATAGCCGGCGCCGCGAAATGGCTAAGTGGACCGTAGATAGCCTGCCTTCTTGGCCAGCACATGAGTCGCTGGCGGAAGCTGACCCTGCAGAGATCGGATGTGAATTTATTCACTACCCACACCTAGGCAGCTTGCCAGTCCTCCGATGCAGGCTTGGCGGATGGATCGTCAGTTCGACGGATTACTTCTACGCCAAACGCGGCATCAAGTAATGCCTGAGTCGATTTCAGGCCATTCGCAAGAGTGGCCATTGGGAAGACAACCGAAACGAACTACCAAGGATTCCTTAGCACTTCAAGGAGGCACGTATGAAGCCCACCAAGCAATCCGCGCAACCAGCGCAACCCGCGCAACCCCGACCCGCCCTATCGCTAGTACCCAAGGACAGGGCCACAGAGCAGTTCCCGTATGGAAGACAGGCGGTAGGCCAGCGCGCCGATCTGCCGTTTACGGTGGGGCGGCGATGAATTCACAAACGAAACGGAGCGACAACATGAAGCAGAAGATCCCTAGCGTTGCCGAGCTGATCCGCGAACACAGCCAGGCGCGCTACCTGATGGCAAACGATAAACGTTTCGGCACCAAGCCGGCCGGCGACTCCTACTGGATGGCACAGCAAGCCCGCGAGCTGATGGTCAAGCAGTACGCCTAACCCCGCCCCGCCGCTTGGCTACAGGCTGCAGCGGGCACCCATCAGCACATAGGAGGATGAGATGAGCGAATGGACGCAAATGCCTCTCGCGCTAGACCCTTGCTGCGGCAGTCGGATGATGTGGTTCGATAAGTCCGATCCACGAGCCATTTTTGGCGACATACGCCGGGAGACGGTGGTAGTCACAGACCGCAGCAACGGACGGCAGAACGGCACGCGCAGCTTGGTTATTGATCCTGACTTGATGATGGATTTCCGCGACCTCCCATTCCCTGACTCCTCCTTTCGCCTAGTCGCATTTGACCCGCCGCACCTTGAGCGCGCAGGCCCGAGAAGCTGGCTAGCAGCCAAATACGGAAAGCTGAGCAATGACTGGCGAGACGACCTGCGTAGCGGATTCGCTGAGTGCTGGAGAGTGCTAAAGCCTGAAGGCGTTCTCGTATTCAAATGGAACGAAACGCAAGTGAAGGTGAGCGAGGTTTTATCACTCGCGCCTTGTGCTCCAATGTTTGGACAAGTCAGCGGGCGGGCAGGATTTACCCACTGGCTCGTATTTATGAAGCCGAGCACGCCATGCTAACCCTACCCCAAGCCCTCCTCCTCATCTGCGTACTAGCTGCGCTGTATGCGTGGGAGTGGTGGCGCCATAAACCCTGAGCCAGCCAGGCCAGACCCTAACGGGCCTGTAATAACCGAGGGCGCCCGGTGCTGGTAGCGCCACAGACTCAGCTGGAGCCGATCCGGCGTCACGGAAGACAACTCCTGCCTAGCGCCTGCCGGGAATCGGTAGCAGGCCGAATGGCTCACGTAACGAGCCTGCATCGGGGAGCGGCCTGAAAGCATCTAGGAGATGCTAGCAAAAGGGGCGCAGGGGAAATTCTAGATACCGATCCTGCGTGAGATATGCGACTGGTGTAACCAGTGAGAGGCGGTTCAAGTCCGCACAGGCCGCTCCCCGATGCATCGCATCACCCTTCCACCGCCCATCCGGGCAACCGAGGTATCCACCATGTACAGACACGAACCAGGGGTTCGGGAATACCCGTGCCCGGATGACAGCGTTTCCGAGGCAGAGCAGGTTCTGGCCGCGCTCGACAGCCTCCACGAATCAACCATGCAGGCCTACGCCGAGTTCTGCGAGGACAAGCTTGAGGTGCCGGCAGCTCTGGCCAAGGCGCTGATCCTGTCCATCTGCTCCGGCAAGTGGGACGCCCTGCGCAGCCGCATTGGCTATTCGAACGAATGGCTAGACGAGGCCCTGAACGAGATCGTCTGGAGCATCGACAAGCAGCAAGCGGCATTCATCGAACACCACGCGGCGCAGTTGCGCAGCAAGGCAGAGCAGATCGAACAGAGCAAGCGGGAGGCGGCATGAGCACGAATCGCTACATCGACAAGCTCAAGGCGCGACTGGCAAAGGAAGCCGACCAGCGCATGCAGCTGCAGGCCCTTCTGGACGATCAGGTCGCTCGGAATCGCGCCCTTCTCGCTGAGCGGGATGCGGTTGAGCGTGCACTGCTGATAGCCAAGAGCGATATCAAGGTTGAGCAGCGCGTGTCTGCCAACCTGCGCGAGCATAAGAACGACTACATGGATGCCGCAGAGGTCACGCGAAAAGCATTGCTAGCTGAGATCGAGACGCTGAAGGCCGAACGGGATGCGTTGCGGAAGGATTCCGAGCGGCTGGACTGGCTGGGCGGATACGTCGTCAGTGCCGAAAGCGAGGATACCGGGAAGATTGCATTTAGCTCTATCAGGGGCGCACTCCGCGAGTGCGTAGACGCCGCCATTGACGCCTCCCTGCAAGGAGAGCAGCCATGAATATTCATAACCTGAAGCATGACGTGTTGGCGCTGATGGAAAATTGACCCACCCTGCCGATTGAAATTTGACCCAGGGCGGATTGCTGATTTTGTTACCA